>JASHOV010000547.1 GCA_030038495.1 Streptosporangiaceae bacterium | reverse complement strand
GGTCCAGTTACACCGTGGGCGGCTCGGTGTCGGGGCTGTCGGGGACGCTGGTGCTGCAGGACAATGGCGGCGATTCGCTGACGGTGACCGGCGATGGCTCGTTCACTTTTGCTACCCCGGTGGATTCCGGCTCGGGCTATGACGTGACGGTGGGGACCCAGCCGTCCGGCCAGACCTGCACGGTCTCGGCCGGATCGGGCGTCATGTCCGCCGCGGACGTCACGAGCGTGGCCGTGTCCTGTGGCGCGACGCCGGCGTTCAGCATCACCTACCAGTCCACCGACGACACCGGGATTGAGACCTACAGCGTGACCTCCCCCGACAACGGGCCAGGGTCACAGCCGATGCGGGTGCTGCCGCCGTCGGATCCGGCCGCGGGAGTGGCGCACAACTTCCTCATCGTGCTGCCGGTCGAGCCGGGACTGGGCAGCACCTACGGGGACGGTCTGGAGACCTTGCAGGCGCTCAACGCTCAGAACCAGTACAACCTGACGATCATCGAGCCGACCTTCTCGATCGACCCCTGGTACGCGGATAACCCGGACAATCCAGACGTCCAGTACGAGAGCTTCATGACCCAGGAACTGGTGCCCTGGATCCAGCAGAACCTGGCCACCACAGGCACCGAGCAGATCTGGCTGATCGGGTTCTCCAAGTCCGGCTACGGCGGGCAGGATCTGATCCTGAAGTATCCCAACCTATTCACGCTGGCGGCTTCGTGGGATTTCCCGGCGGACATGACCTCCTACGACGAGTTCGGTAGCGACTCAGAGGCCGGGTACGGCACCAACGCCAACTTCCAGGCCAACTATGAGCTGTCGGCGTCGTTCGTTCAGGCGCACAGCGCGCCGTTCCTGACCAGCAACCGGATCTGGATCGGCGGCTATGGCCTCTACCAGACCGATGACGCCGACTACGACACGCTGCTCACCAGCGAGGGCATACAGCACACCACCGAGACACCGACCTACATGGCGCACACCTGGGACAGCGGCTGGGTGCCGCTGGCCATGGCCGCGCTCTACCAGGACAGCCTCAACCTGGGCGGGGGCGGATAGCGGCGCCCAGTATCACGATCACCGGCTCGGGGTTCATATTCAGGCGGCAGCTGGGCACCCGCTGGCCGCACTGACCTGCTGGTCAGCCTGATCTGCTGGCCGGCCCCTGAGGGGAGAACGTCGTGAGCGTGAGGACTGAGCCGCAGGAGCCGCGCCCGCAGAAGCTGGCGCGCCTCCTGCGCACGTTCGCTGCCGATCCGGTCGCAGTGAGCCGGGCGCTGCCCGGCGAGTTCTGGCAGCGCCACGGGAGCGTGAAATACAGCCCGGCCCAGCTCGACGAGGGCTGGTTCGAGCACCTGCACGGCATATTCGGCGCGGCCTGGCCGTGCCCGGAGGCCGAGCGCCTCGACGGGCTCATGGCGGAGATCGCTGCGCTCCTGTCCGGCCGTGGGCTTGGCTCGGGCCGCGGCACCTACGGGTGGTACAGCGATGCTGAGATCTTCCTCTGCCGGGCCGTGTGGTGCACCGTCATGCACACCCGGCCGCAGGTCGTGATCGAGACCGGGGTCGCGCACGGCGTCACCAGCCGGGTGGTGCTCGAGGCGCTGCGCCTGAACGACCAGGGCCATCTGTGGAGCATCGACCTGCCGCACCCCCTTGATCATCGGCTGCACGCCGACACCGGGGCGGCCGTCACTGACGAGTGCCGCGCACGCTGGTCCTACCTGGAGGGCTCGAGCAGGCAGCGGCTGCCGGCCCTGGTCGCCGAGGTCGACCAGGTCGATCTCTTCATCCACGACAGCCTGCACACGGCCAGGAATACCCTGTTCGAGATGGAACAGGTCGCCGCGAAGCTGTCACCGGGCGGCGTGATGCTGGTGGACGACATCAAGTCGCATACCGGGTTCGCGACCTTCGCGCGGCGGCATCCCGGCTACCGGACGGTCGTCTGCGAGTCGCTGGATGAGATCGGGATGTTCGGGATCGCGGTCGGCGAAGGCCGCCCGACCACTTGAGTCTCGCGTGGCACATCCAGTATCACGGCCGCCAACTTTCCGCTCATATGCCCGTAGCACTCGCGCAGAGAGTTGCGCACCGAACTGGCGGCCGGAACTGAGGGCCCGAGCGGGCGTGGAGGAGAGGTGCTGCCATGGCGACAGCAGCTGCTAGCCCGCGCCATCCGGGGGTCCTGCTGGATCGCGACGGCACGATCATCGTCGACCACGGATACGTCGGCTCGATCGATCGCGTCGAATTCATCGACGGATCGGCCGAGGCCATTGCCCGGTTCAACCAGGCGGGCGTTCCAGTTGCGGTTCTCACGAACCAGGCCGGAGTCGCTCGCGGCTTCTACGGGATCGACGACGTCGCGCAGGTCCACCGCTATATTGCGGAACTTCTGGCCGGCTACGGAGCGCACGTCGATCTGTTCGCGTTCTGCCCCTACCACCCGGCGGGGATCGTCGAGGCGTTCGCCCGCACGAGCGAGGACCGTAAGCCGCGCCCCGGCATGGCGAGGGCGGCGGAAGCGGCACTGAATCTTGACCTGGCGGCGTCGTGGGTGGTCGGCGACCGTCCCGAGGATATCGGGCTCGCCGAGGCGATCGGTGCTACCGCGATCCACGTAGGGCCCAACCGCCAGGCACGGGCCGGCGTCTGGTCCTTTCCAGACCTCGCCGCTGCCGCACCATTCATCCTGGAGCGGATGGCCGCATGACTACCATCGACCGGCTTCCGGCCGTCGCACCTGCCGGTGACGACGGCCCGGCGAAATTTCCGGCGACGCCGTACGCGCGTGCTGCCTGGTACTTCGACGGATACGCGCGGGAGACCGCCAGGGCGGCCAGCTCCATCGAGCCGGCCGCGCTGGACCAGGCGGCCGCGATCCTGATCGACGCGTATACCCGCGGTGCGGGCGTCTTCTGCTGCGGGAACGGCGGCTCGGCTGCGATCGCCAACCATCTGCAATGCGACCACCTCAAGGGCATAAGGGACAGGACCGACCTCGCGCCGAGGGTGGTAAGCCTGAGCGCCAACATCGAGCTGATGACGGCCATCGCGAACGACCATGGGTACGAGGAAGTTTTCGCCCACCAGCTTCAGTCGCACGCGGTGCCGGGTGACGTGCTGATCGCCATATCGTCGTCGGGGCGCTCGCCGAACATCGTCAGCGCGCTGCGGTGGGCGAGGGCCAACGCCCTGCGCACGATCGCGCTGACCGGCTTCGACGGCGGTGAGGCCAGGGCACTCGCCGAGGTCGCCATCCATGTGGATGGCGCGAACTACGGGGTGATCGAGGACTTGCACCAGGCGATCATGCACGCGGTCGCGCAGTACATCCGCCAGTCGCGGATGACCGCCGACGCCATCAGCTCGGTGGTGTTCTGACATGCCTGCGCCCGGAACCTCTGCCGCCCCGCGGGATCAGCGCTCCGCGGCGCTGGCCCGACGGGCCCGGCCGGCGCCGATGCGCGTCGGCATCAACCTCCTCCAGGACGACCCGAACAATCCTTCCGGTGCCCACTGGTTCTGGACCCGGATGATCCCCGAGATGGCCAGGCTCCTCTCGCCCGAGGAGGAGCTGCACCTGCTCGTGAGCCCTCGCTCGCGGCCGCTGCATCAGGGTTACGGGCCGAACGTCCGCTACATCACCTATCCCTGGTCGAACGAAAGGCGTGTGCCGCGCACGCTGAGCGAGCACCTCTACTCGCCGGTGCGGCTGCCGCTCAGTCGCATCAACGTCTTCAACACCGGGATGGCGCCGGTCGTCAACTTTCCCTGGTCGCTCGTCGTGCACATAAAGACCATGCACGCGTTTACCGCCTCGCAGGCCATCCCGCGGCTGACCCGCGCGTACCGGCGGCTGAACTACCCGCGCTCGGCCCGAGTCGCGGATGCGATCATCATCAACTCGCAGAGCCTGCGCGCCGAGGTCGAGCGTCACCTGGAGGTCGACCCGGCCAAGCTGAAGCTGATCAACGAGGCGGTCGACCATGACCTGTTCCGGCCGGGTGACGCCGGCGCCGCGCGAGCGCACCTGCGGTCCTACGGCGTCACCAAGCCATTCGTGCTGTTTTTGTCGTCACTGTGGCGGTACAAGAATTGCGAGGGGCTGCTCCGGGCATGGGCACTGACTCGCGACCAGCTGGGTGACAGGCAGCTTGTGATCGTCGGCCCTGGACGAAACGAGAAGTACGCCAGGGAGCTTCAGGCGCTGGTGGCTGAGCTCGGTATCTCGGCCGACGTCATATTCGTGGGCGGCGTTCCGCTCCACGAAACCGTGCGCTTCTACCAGGCGGCTGACGTCTTCGTGTACCCGTCATTCAACGAGACGTTCGGGCTGCCGATTCTGGAGGCCATGGCGTCCGGCTGCCCGGTCGTTACCTCCGACGTCAGCGCGATGCCGGAGACCGCAGGCGGAGCCGCGGTGCTGTGCGACCCGAATGAGCCTGGCTCGATTGGCCGGGCCATAATCGAGGCCACCGGGCCCGGCGCTGGCCGGCTGCGAGATCTGGGATTCCGGCGGGCGGCCCAGTTCACCTGGGCGGCGACAGCCGCGGGCACCGTGGAGGTCTACCGCGAAGTCGCCGAGCGCAGGAACCACCGCCGGTCATGAGGGTCCTGGTTACCGGCGGAGCCGGGTTCATCGGGTCGCACACGTGCGACCGACTCCTCGAGCTCGGGCACGACGTCGTCATCCTCGACGCGCTGACCGCGCCGGTGCACAGAAGCGGCCAGCCCCCGAAGCTGCCGCCAGGTGCCGAGTTCTGGCAGGGCGACACCCGCAACCGTGATCTGGTCACGAACCTGCTCCGCCGGGTCGACGCCGTCTACCACCTCGCCGCCTACCAGGACTACCTCACCGACTTCGCCCGGTTCTCCGACGTGAACGTGGTGTCGACGGCCCTGCTCTACGAGATCATCGTGGCCGAGCGCCTGGATGTCAGCAGGGTTGTGGTGGCCTCGTCCCAGGCAGCGATGGGTGAAGGGCTCTATATCTGCCCGGCCGACGGTGAGCAGCTGCCGGGCATGCGCCCCGCCGGCGCAGTTGCCGCCGGCCAGTGGGACATTCCCTGCCCGCAGTGCGGCGGCCCGCTCAGCATGCAGGCCACGCCGGAGCGAATCGCGAACCCGCAGAATGCCTACGGCATGTCCAAGTACGGCCAGGAGATGGTGGCCGTCAATCTTGGCAGGCGCTACGACATTCCGACGGTTGCCCTGCGCTACAGCATCGTCCAGGGCCCGCGGCAGTCCGTCTACAACGCCTACTCGGGCGCGTGCCGTATTTTCTGCCTCAGCTACCTGCAGGGCGTGGCGCCGACCCTGTACGAGGACGGGGAAGCGATCCGCGACTACGTGAACATCGATGACGTGGTGGACGCCAACGTCCTGATGCTGGAAGACGAGCGCGTCGCGGGGCGAGTGTTCAACGTCGGCGGCGGCACGGCGGTCACTACCAGGGAATTCGCCGACGTCGTCCGGCGACAGTACGGCTTGCCGGACGAGGCTGTGGTCACCGGCGAGTACCGGTTCGGCGATACGCGCCACATACTGTCGGACATCGGCGCGCTGACCGACCTGGGCTGGAAGCCGCGCCGGACGCCGGCCGACTCGGTCGCCGCGTATGCCGCCTGGCTTGAGGGGATGGACGGGCTGGACGGCGTGCTGGCCGAGGCGAGCGCGCGCATGCGGGCGCTCGGCGTGGTGCGCAGGGCCGCAGGATGAAGGCGTTCCTGCTGGCCGCCGGTCTCGGTACCCGGCTGCGACCGATCACCGACACGGTTCCCAAGTGCATGCTTGTCATCGATGACCGGCCGCTGCTGGATGTCTGGCTGGATGCCTTCGTCCAGGCGGGCGTGGATGAGGTCCTGGTCAATCTGCACCACCTGCCGGACGTGGTACGCGATCACCTGGCGGCCCGCGGACGTCCGCCGATGGTCCGCACTGCATTCGAGCCGGAGTTGCTCGGCAGCGCGGGCACTCTGCTGGCCAACCGGCGCTGGGTCGAGAACGAGGAATTCTTCCTGGCATGCTATGCCGACAACCTCACCGACTTCGATCTCCGTGCGCTGATCGAAGCGCACCGAGAGCGGGGTGCGATCGCGACCCTGACCGCCTTTCACTCCGAGTCTCCGTCCGCCGGCGGCGTGCTGGAGCTCGATGACTCCGGCCGGGTGATCGGCTTCACGGAGAAGCCGGCTGACCCGGTGTCCGACCTGACCAATGCCGGTATGTACGCGTTCCGGCCGAGCGTCATCGACGAGATCCACGGCCAGCCTCCGGTCGATATCGGCTACCACCTGCTGCCCAAGCTAGTCGGCAGGGCCTTCGCGGTCCCCGTCGAGTGCTACTTCCGCGATGTCGGCACTGTCGATGCTTACCGCCGAGCCAGGAAGGAACGGCCTGCACGGGCCCTGAGATGATCATCACCCAGACGCCGCTGCGCATCGGCCTGCTCGGCGGGGGAACGGACCTGCCGGGCTACTACCGCGAGCATGGCGGCAGGGTCCTCAACTGCGCACTGGATAAGTACGTCTACGTCATCGTCAAGCAGCGCTTCGATGACGACATCTACGTCAATTACTCCAAGAAGGAGATCGTCTCGAGGGTGGAGGACCTCGAGCACGAGCTCGTCAGGGAGGCCATGTGGATGACCGGCGTCACGCGCGGCGTCGAGATCACCACGCTGGCCGACATACCCTCCGCGGGCTCGGGCCTTGGTTCCTCGTCGGCGGTGACCGTCGGCTTGCTGAACGCGCTGTTCGCCTACCAGGGACGTCAGGTGTCCGGCCTGGAACTGGCGGACCGGGCGTGCTGGATCGAGATCGACCGGTGCGGCAAGCCGATCGGCAAGCAGGACCAGTACATAGCGGCGCTGGGCGGAATCCGCGACATCCGGCTCGGCCCCGGCGATGACGTCGTCGCCGATGAGCTGGGGATCTCGGCCGCAGGTCGCCGAGCGCTCCAGCAGCAGATCATGCTCTTCTACACCGGCATCACCAGGAGCGCGAACTCGATCCTGGCCGAGCAGTCCGCGAACATCGAGGACACCCGGCCGCAACTCGACATACTGCGAGACCTCGCGGGGCTCGGCGCCGAGCGGCTGCGCGGTGGCGACGTGGACGCCATCGGACCGGCGGTCCGAGAGAGCTGGGAGGTCAAGCGCAAGCTGGCATCCGGAGTGTCCAGCGAAGAGGTTGACCTGGCGGTCAGCCGGGCGCTCGACGCCGGTGCCTCCGGCGTGAAGCTGACCGGTGCAG
Organism: Streptosporangiaceae bacterium; assembly: GCA_030038495.1. Lineage (GTDB taxonomy): Bacteria > Actinomycetota > Actinomycetes > Streptosporangiales > Streptosporangiaceae > JAJYUU01. Next base: position 27,950 of record JASHOV010000547.1, on the reverse strand, counting down.
GCGGCGGCGGCTTTCTGCTCGCGATGTGCCCGGTAGAGCGCCAGCGCGCGGTGCGGGAGAGCCTGGCCGGCCTGCAGGAGCTGCCGGTGAAGCTAGACCGCCTCGGCTCGCGCGTCATCCTCAACGTGCAGCGCGATATCTGGTCCTAGGCGGCGGACCGGGAAAGCATTCAATTTCGCCGCCAATCGAGCCGAGCTACTCGGGAGCGTGAGCTATGCAGGTCAGCCTCATCCGTCGTAAGCCGTTAACCGGTCTGGCCGTAGTCTGCTTTCTCCTGCTGGGTATCCCGGCTGCCCGCGCCGTCGGGCGGGAATCGCACGCGGCGACTAGCTGTAGCCACGCGAAGGCGCCGTTCTGCTGGCCAACCTCGGTGAGCGCGAACGGCCGCTACTTAGTCGACCAGGCCGGCCACCCGTACCTGATCGTGGGCGACAGTCCGCAAAGTCTGATCGGCGAGCTTTCCGAAGCCGAAGCCAACATCTATTTCGCGAATCGCCAGGCCCACGGCATCAACTCGGCGTGGATTGACCTCATATGCACCTGGTACACCGGCTGCGGCGGCAACGACGGCAGCACCTACGACGGGATCGAGCCGTTCAGCGGCACAAGCTCCAACCCGTTCGCCAACCCCAACCCGGCGTACTTCAACCGGGCCGCCGACATGATCAAACTGGCGGCCGATCACGGCATCACCGTTTTCCTGGATCCGGCCGAAACCGGCGGCTGGCTCGGTGACATCGACCAGGCTGGCGCCACGAACGACTATAACTACGGTGTCTACGTCGGCAAACGGTTCAAGAACTTCCGCAACATTATCTGGACTAGTGGTAACGACTTCCAGTCCTGGACAGACGCTACCGATAACGCCAATGTCCTGGCCATCGCGAAGGGCATCGCGTCAGTTGACCGCAGCAGTATCCAGACGATAGAGCTTAATTACCCCGCGAGCAGCTCGCTGGACGACAGCGCCTGGGCCTCGACCGTTAAGCTGAATCTCGCGTACACGTACTACCCGACCTACGCGGAGGTGCTGCACGCCTACAATCAGCGGCCGCGGATTCCGGTCTTCATGGGCGAGGCCAATTATGAGTATGAAGATTACGACGGCCACGAAACCGGCGGGCCGTATGTGCTCCGCCTGCAGGAATACTGGACGATGACTAGCGGCGCCACGGGCCAGCTGTACGGCAACCACTACACGTGGGACTCCGGTACCGACTGGGCGGAGGAGTCCAAGCATCTCAACACCGTGTCGGTGTCCCAGCTCGACATTATGCAGGCCTTCTTCCGGTCGCTCCCGTGGTACGACCTCGTGCCGGACCAGGCGCATAAATTCGTGACGGCTGGTTACGGCACCTTCGAGTCGACCGGGTACGTCCAGGGCAACGATTACGTTACCGCGGCGCTGACTCCCAACGGTACTACTGGAGTAATTTACCTGCCAACCAGGCACACGATTACCGTGAATCTCGCGATGATGCGCGGCACGGTTACGGCTAAGTGGTTTAATCCCACTAACGGCAAATACATCGCCATTGGCCGGTTCCCCCATTCTGGCAGACGCAGGTTCACGTCGCCGCCCGCGCACAGTGACGGGTTCGATGACTGGGTGCTACTGCTGCGAGCCTCGTCCTAGCCGGCGCGGGGCGGCCGGGCAGAACAACACGCGAAGTACTCGACGGCCAGCCTCGGGCTGATGACCGGAATGTTCAGGTTGACGTGCATGCTGATGGCCTGCGTCAGCTTGTGGCCCGGCCAGTGCTGGTGGAAATTGTGTGAGGCCGGGAAAAAACGGTCGACCGTAAAGTGGCGCGACAGGTCGTCGCGGAACTCCGCTATGGTCTGGATATTGGTATGGGCAAAGTAGTCCTGCGGGTTGCGGTGACTGAAGTTCCAGTACGAGACGATGAAGACGCCGTCATCCTTGAGCAGGCCGGCTATTTCCGCGAATTTCCGAGACTGGACGTCACCGACGTACTCGAAGATTCCCTGCGCGTGCACGATGTCGAACCGGATGCCGTTGAATCCGATGGGTGCCTTGACAATGTCAGCCTCCAGGAGATTCGGCGCGGGCCGCTGTATGGCGATGTCGATGCCGTAATAGTGCACGTTCGGCGGGAGCATGTGCATCAGGGTCGCCGGCCCGCAGCCGACATCGAGCAGCGTGCACTCCCTGCCTCCGGCCGCCTTCTCGATGATGCGCCGGGCCTTCTCGAGCCGGTAATGCGGCTTGCTGAAGTTCAGGTTCTCCTTCCGCCAGAAGTCCTGCCTGGTGTGGTCGGCGGCAGCCTGGCCGGCCGCGGCGGTCTGGCCATCGGGAAGCTGGCTCACTGCGTGTCGTCTCCTCGTAGTACTGGCGATCGCGAACCGCTCGGAGCGTGCAGGAACAGGGCGGCGGAGAGCTCGGTGAACTGGTCGTCAACCAGGCGCGCCTTCTCGGCCCGGCAGGCCATGATCGCCGGGCGAAGCTGTCCCGCGTGCTGCTCCAAATCGGTGAGCTGCTCGATCAGCCGCCCGACGTCCAGCGATCTGACCGAGTGACAGTAGCCGGACAGGCCCATCTCCGCCATAAGCGCCTGGTGCTTGACGGCGTAACCGAGCGAGACCGTCGGCTTCCCCAGCTTCAGCGCGAAGGCGACATTGTGAAAGCGCGTGGCGACCACCACGTCCACTGAGTCGATCTGCCGCATCAGCTGCTCGACGCTGGACACCGGCTCGGCTATCAGGGCGGCCGGGCTGAGCGCGGGCCGCTGCCTCCGCACCTCGGCGAGGACCTCCTGGACGACCCGCTCGTCCTCGACGTCGCCTACCAGGAGCCGGACCCGGCGGCCGCTGTCGACTAGCCGCCCCACGAACTGCGTCATCTTCGCCACGTAGCCGGCGTAGATCTCGGCTGCGTGCCGCCGGTCCTCGTTCCGGCCGTAGTAGGTCATGAGGCCAACGCCGACGACGCCGGTCGGCCTGGAATCGCCAGCGGGCAGGGGTCCGGAGAATGCGACGTCGGGATAGACGGCGTCGCCCCCCGTGTCCAGGCCCATCTGGCGCATCGCATCCCTGGAGACCTCGTCCCTGAAGGACCGGTAGTAGGCCAGCCGCGCCGCCGCGATGATCAGCCAGCGGGTCAGGCGCTTGTCGACGACGCTGGACCCGACGCTGACGAGGGCGACCCGCGTGCCGAACAGCCGGCCCGAGGCAGCGAGCAGGAACATGAAGTAGGGGGTCTGCCAGGGCCGCTGCGGAATGGTCACCTCGAGCACCCCCATGCCGGGCACGATCACGACGTCGTGGCGGCGGACCCAGGAGGCCAGGCGGACTGAGTCGACCCAGAGGCTCAGCGCGACCAGGCACTTGACGGCGAGAGCATTCAGGCCGCGTTTCCTGCCCGCCGGGCGGTAGCAGTGCAGCGGGGTGGCACCGATCCCGTATCGAGCCGTGACCTGGTCCGATCCCGTGCAGATCGCGTCCAGCGCCAGCGCCGGATGCTCCGCCCGCAAGTAGCCGAGCACGGCCTCGAGCGAGGCGTCGTTGCCGAGGTTGCCCTGGCCAAGCAGTCCGAACAGGCCGACCCTGGCCTCCGCCCGCGCCACGCTGGCCCGCTCTCCGACCGGCCGAGTCGAGGTCACAGCGGACTGTCCTGCTGGCCGGCTACCGCTTCGCGGACCGACACCGGGTGCCCGGCGGGAACGGGAGCGAGCTCGCCGTCGCCGGGAGCCGGGCCGGGGCGGGAGAACCTGGCCGTCCCCCGGTCCATGACCCACTGGGCCAGGTAGCGGTAGCACAGCCGCCGGTCCGCCGCCGAGAGCGGCGCGCGCCGGATTGCCGCCGCATAACCCCACATGTACTCGGCCACCAGGCGGGCCGTCGGGTGCAGCAGCCTGTTCGCCCGGCGCGGGTCCAGGGTCTCGCAGCGGGTACGCACGCTGCCCGCCTTGTAGGCCCGGTCGGGGTGATCGCGGCGGAAGTACAGCCAGTCCGGGGTTATGTGGAACGGGCCGTGCAGTGCCAGCTCAAGCACCACTATGCGGTCGGAATGGTGGTAGCTGCCGAGCGGCGCGATCCGGCGCATGACGTCCGCGCGGATAACGCCGTACTCGTCGCATGCCCTGAGGATGCCGTTGCTCGGCATCCTGGTCAGCCGGCCGTCGCCCTCGGGGCTCTCGAACACGCCGCTTCCGCCGAACAGGATGCTCCGGAACCGGCGGGGCGCGCTGGGGGAGTCGGTGGCCAGGGGATAGTCATGCGACTGCGTGACGTTGCCCGCGCTGTCGATTGCCGCTGTCCAGGAGTGAGCCAGTACCACCTCCGGGTGCTCGTCCAACGCCTCAGTGCAGCGCAGCAGCAGGTCGCGGCCGTACAGGTCGTCGGACGCTGCCCACTTGAAGAGTTCACCGCGGGCCTGCTGGAAGACGAAGTTATGGTTCGGCGCCATGCCGATGTTCTGCGGCTGGAGGAAGTACCGTACCCGCGAATCCTGCTTCTCGTAACGCCGGCAGATGCTGGCCGTGCCGTCGGTGGAGGCATTGTCCGACACGATGAGCTCGAAGTTCTCGTAGCTCTGACCGAGCAGGGAGTCGAGGGTCTGCTCCAGGTACCGCTCGCCGTTGTAGACGGGCAGCCCGACGCTCAGCCGCGGGCCGCCGCCTTCCACGGGGATCCTCATCGCTATCGTCCTTACGTTGCGCGAGACGACTACAGCGGGGCTGCCTGATCAGCCCATTGCACATGATCCGCGGTAGCCGAGTCCTGATACAGGTTCGTGCCGTATCGGGCGGCCTTGGGCGTATCACGGCCCCCGACTCCGCGGTCCTATGTGGGCAGGGGTATGCCGGATCACTGCTCCGGCAACGAGGCGAGGTGGGACGGTGCAGGGCGCAGACGCGAGTTCAGCTGGCGCCGGCCCATGAGCTCGTCGGTCGCCGTCGTCCGCACCCGGCACGGTCTGCGGATCCGGGATGCGGAGGAGCTGCGCGAGCGCTGGCTCCGCAGGCGGGTCAGCCTCGCGTGGGGACTGCTGGTTCTCAACGTCCTGACCTTCGACACGGGCCAGTCCGTCCTGCACATTCCCGCGACGGCCGGGAAGATCATCACGCAGGGTGCCCTGCCGGTCGCGCTGATGCTCGTGCTCACCGTGAACCGCCGGCTCGTCATCCGCCCCAACGTCTTCCTGTGCCTGATGAGCCTGCTGTTCATCGAGGCCCTCGTGACCGTCGTGACGGCCGCGTATCTGCGCGGCACCGTGTACCGGACCTTCCGCCTGGGCGAGTTCCTCGTCGCGCTGTGGCTGCTCACGCCGTACTGGGGCAGGCGGGACATGCTGCTGGTCCGCTGCCATCTGAAGGCCATGGCTGTGGTGCTGGTCACGGTGGTGATCGGACTGCTGGTTGCACCAGGGCACGCCATGGCAGGCGGCAGGCTGAGCGGCGCGATCTGGCCCATACCGCCCACGCAGGTGGCCCACTACGCGGCGGTCACGTGCGGGCTGGTGGCGGTGCTGTGGCTCTGCGGTGAGTGGCGCACCCAGAGCGCGCTGGCCATCGCGGTAGTCACCCTGGGGATTCTCATCCTCTCGCACACCAGGACCGCGCTCGTCGCCATGCTGGCCGGCATGCTGCTCGCCGGGCTGAGCCTGGTCGTGGCCAAGACCCGGGTACGCAAGGCGCTTACCGCAGTGAGTGCTCTCGGGCTGCTCGCGGGCTTCACGTTGTCCAGCGCCATCACCTCCTGGCTGGCCCGTGGCCAGAACGCACAGCAGCTGGCCGGGCTGACCGGCCGCACGGCCTTCTGGGAGGCGGTCCTGACCGTCCCGCGCACCAAGTTCCAGGAGATCTTCGGGTTCGGCCTGTCGAATGACTCCTTCGACGGCCTGCCCATCGACAGCAACTGGATCGCCTCGTATCAGGCCCAGGGCCTGTTCGGGGTGGTGATCTGCGCCGTGGTGCTGCTCTTCCTACTGCTGTGTGCCTACTTCCAGCCGCGGGGCGTGCAGCGCGCGCTGGCCCTGTTCCTGGTCATCTACTGCCTGCTTGCCTCGTTCACCGAGGTCGGGTTCACGAATGCCTCGACGTACCTGCTGGATTTGTCGGTGGCGGCGTCGCTGATCGTGCAGCGAAAGACGGCATCGTGAGCCTCACCGGTATCAGGACCTAGCGCCGCCGTCTCTAGTTGGTGATCTCGCGGTCAGTGTCCTCACCTGACCGCAGGCGCCACAGGAAATCGGAAAGGCGGGTCGTGGGAACGGCGAACGTGCAAGGCGGCGGAGCAGCCCCGGCACCGACCCCTGCCGTGCCCGTTGCCGGGCGCGAGCCCGGCGGCTACGACGTCCTGGTACTCGACGGGGCGACGAAGCAGAGCCTGGTGAGTACCCGCAGCTTCGGCCGGGCCGGGCTGCGGGCGGCCGTGGCCGAGTGCTTCGCCGAGTGCGACCCCGCCCTTCCCGTCGTGGCCTTCCGGTCCCGCTACTGTGCGCGCCAGGTGGTGCTGCCGAGCTTCGCCGAAGATGCCGCCGGGTTCGCGGCCGCGGTCCTCGATTTCGTCCGCGAGCATCCAACTCGCGTTGTCCTGCCGACAATGGACGGATCGATCTCGGCGCTGACGCCGGTGCGGGACCAGCTCGCCGCGCTCGGCTGCACGCTCGCGCTACCGCCGGATTCCGTGCTGGATGTCGCCAACGACAAGGACCGCACTCTCGCGGTAGCCGCCCGGCTTGGCATCGCGTGCCCGAGAACGATGCGCATTGACAGCCTCGACGAGCTTCCTGCCGTGCTGGCCGAGTTCGACTTCCCCATCGTGCTCAAGCCGACGATCTCCTTCACCCGCGGAGCAGCCATCCGGGTGAATCCCGTGGAGGTCGTAAACGAGGCCGAGGCCGTCACGGTACTGCAGACCTTCCTGAGCTCGGGCGTCGGCGTTCTCGCCCAGGAGTGGGCATGCGGCCGCCGCGAGGGAGTCACGATGTTCGTCATCGACGGCGACATCCGGGCGTGCTGCGCGCACGTGGCCCATCGCACCAGCCCTCAGCTGGGCGGCGCCTCGGTGATGCGGGAGAGCCTGCCGATCCCGCCGGACACCTACGCCGCCGCCGTGGGCCTCGTCTGCGCCATCGGCATGGAGGGCGTGTGCGAGGTCGAGTTCCGGCGCGACGCCAAGAACCGCCCGCTGCTGATGGAGATCAACGCCAGGCTCGCAGGGACGATCGAGAACTCGGTGCATGCGGGCCTCGATTTCCCGCTCATGATCTGGCAGTGGGCCACGGGCGCGCAGGTCGCTCACTCCGACGGATACAAGACCGGAGTCCGGACTCGCTGGCTCCGGGGTGACATGCGGTGGCTGCGGGACAACTTCGGGCGCATCGGCCGCCCGGATAGCGTCTCCCGTGCCCGCGCGGTGCGGATATTCGGTACTGAATTCCTCCGCACGGTCCACTACGACTGCTTCGACCACCGCGATCTCGGACCGGCCCTGGCGGAGCTGCGCAATACCGCGGTGGCCGTGCGGAAGTCGCGGATTCTCCGTCCGGCCGCGCGGACCTATGTGACAAGGGAGCGTTAGGTGTCAGTTAACGATGTGCTCATCATCGGCGCCGGTCCTTACGGCCTGTCGATTTCTGCCCACCTGCGCGGGCTGGGGGTCGAGCACCGCATCGTCGGCCGCCCGATGGACACGTGGCGCGCGCACATGCCGGCGGGCATGAACCTCAAGTCCGAGCCGTACGCCTCGGACATGTCCTCGCCGCGCGCGGGCTACGACGTCGCCGGGTACTGCCGGGCGCACGATCTTAAGTACGTTCACCGGCTGGGCCCGCTGCCACTCGATCAGTTCCTCCAGTATGCCGACTGGTACACCGGCCACCTCGTTCCCGATGTCAACGATGTCACCGTCACCGCAGTGACTCCGGCCGGCGACGGCTTCCGTGTAGAGTTCGCGGACGCCGACCCGCTGACCGCCAGTCGAATCGTGGTAGCGACCGGCGTGCTGCCGCACGCCAATATCCCGGCTGAGCTGTCGGGCCTGCCCTCCGACCTGGTTTCGCACACGTCCGACCATCACGATCTCGGTCGTTTCCGCGGTCGGCGGGTCGCCGTGGTCGGGGCGGGGCAGTCCGCGCTCGAGACCGCGGCGCTGCTGCACGAGGCCGGGGCCGACACGCAGCTCGTGGTGCGGCGGCCCGAGATCAGCTGGATCGAGCCGAACCCCGAGAAGCTCGGCCTGCTCGGGCACGTCCGGCGGCCCACCACCAAGCTCTGCGAGGGCTGGCACTGCCTATTCTGGGCCACCCCCCCGGCCTTCCAGCGGCTGCCGGAAAGCGTGCGGATTACCAAGGCCCGTACCGTCCTCGGGCCCAACGGATCCTGGTGGCTGAAGGACCGTGTCGAGGGCGTCGTCGACGTGCTGGCCGGACATCGCGTGAAGGGGGCCGTCGCCGCGGGCAGCGGCGTTCAGCTCCTCGTCGAGGGACCGAAGCGGTCGACGGCCGATGTGGACCACGTCATCGCCGGCACCGGCTTCCGGGTGGACGTCAACCGGCTGCTGTTCCTGGACGAGGCCATCCGCACCCGGGTCGCGACCATCAACGGCTTCCCTGTCGTAAACCGCAGCTGTGAATCGAGCGTGCCCGGCCTCTACTTTGCCGGAGCCCCGGCGACGGTCAGCCTCGGTCCGTCGATGCGTTTCATCGGCGGCACCCACAAGGTAGCCCGCCAGATCGCGAGATCACTTGCCCGCCCGGCGACGCGGCAAGCGCAGGACGCTGGCGACGCGGACGATCAGGCACTTGAGCCGAGCACCGAGGGCAGCGGCACCGCCGCCGGGTGACGCTGTGCCCGGCCGGGATCAGCGGTGCCGTTAGCGGCGGCCGACGACGCTGACGTCGTATACGAACACCTCGAAGGTGCCGGCCGAGTCCCTGGGCAGTGCCGTGAACCACAGCAGCAGGTAGCGGGCGGTCTCGGGGCGGGCGATGGGCAGCCAGACCAGCCGCGAGGCGCCGGTTGCGCGGGCAACCGGCAGCAAGCTGGCCAGTGTCGGCGCGTCGCCGACCCGCACCTCCAGGTCGGCACCGCGGGCATGGCCGAGGGTGATGCGGACGCCGGTGATCGTCACCGGGCTGCCCATGTCGAGAAGCAGGCCCGTACCGGTCTTCAGCCCGCCAAAGTGCGCGCTGGCGTACCAGCTCGTATGCCAGCTCGTAGACGGCTTGCCGTCGATGGCGAGCGGCGCGGATTGCGGGTTGTCACCGTCTGCGACGCCGTCCGGGCCGAACGCCGCGGCGCTCACCGGGAGCAGCGCTGCCGGAGCCGCGGCTGACGGGCTGCCGCTGGCCGACGGCCGGGCTGTCGGCCCGGGCGCGGCATGCCGGTGTGAGACGTCACCGCTGGCTGGTCGATGCGCGGCGGGCGGCGGGCGCCTGGACGTTAACACGTGGTGCTGGAACGCAACGGCGCCCGCCGCGGCGAGCAACACAGCGAGGACCGAGATGGAAGCCCAGGTTGCGCCGCGTCGGCCAGGGGTCGTGGCCCTCCGTTTCTGCTTCCCGCGGCGGACATAGGCCGCCGCGGGCCCGGCTACGTCCGCGTCGTACTCCTCGAGCAGCGGCACCGGATTGGTCTCGACTTCCCTGGCGATGGTGCGGATCTGATTCCGGGCATAGTCGTCGTCGAAGCCGGAGTAGTCGTTGCGCTCGATCGCCGAGATGACCGTCTCCGGTATGCCGAGCCGCTCGCTCAGTCGCGTGGTGGTGAATCCCGCTTTGCGCCGGGCATCGGCGAGGATCTCGCCGATGCCGACACTGGCCACAATGCGCTCACCGGACAGTGGCATGACGGTCAGTGTGGGCCTGCGATGGCGTCCGTCCTGGGTCACGGACAGCCCGTCGCCGACGGGCTTCCGGCGCCTCTCCCGCAGCGCGATGCGCAGCTGCCACCACGAGATCGCGGCGCCAAGCCACGCGGCGACCGCCATCCCCTCGACCGTTCCCACGGCGCCGCGCGCAACCGCGCCGAGGATCGGGCAGATTACCAGCAGGCTCGACCCGATCAGCACGGTCCGCAGGCTCCGCCGGGCCGCCCCCAGCGCGTGCATGCCCGTGCCCGCGCCGCCCGCCACGCCCTGGCCGATGAGATACAGGGCTTGCGGCAGCACCAGCGGGTAGGTCTCCGGCCAGGACTTGCCGATTAGCAGCTGGCCGAATCCCCTCGGCATCGCCAGGTACAGGAATGCTCCCCAGGCAAGGGCCCCTGCGGACAGCCCGCCGCTGACCAGCACGCAGAACAGCGGCAGGTGCCGGGGCGAGCGGCGCAGCACCCTGGCTGCCTCCGGGATAGTGACCAGGGCCATGCCGAGGAAGAGGATCGCGACCGGGCCGGTGATCGTGTTCGCGGCCTGCACGTAGCCCAGCGGAGCTAGCCCGAGGAACAGGGCGATGGCGTAGCCACGGAACTGCGAGGCCCCGGCGCTGGACACGCCCTCGGCCAGGTAGCGCGGTCCGAGATCGCGGTGACGGGACAGCCAGGCCCTGGTGCCCGATATTCTCGGCTGGACGCGGGCCTGCAGCGGACCGACCGCGGCGCCGACGGTGGCGCTGACACCCCAGGCCAGGGTGAGCCAGAAGATATTCGCGTGGCCCGTCGTGCGCAGCAGCCACAAGGACGGGAAGAGCACGACGGCCCAGATAGTGTCGTTCAGGAACGCCTGGCTGCCCCGCCCGAGCGCGAAAAACGAGTAGCGCCAGCTATCCTGCAGCAGCAGTCCTGGCAGGGTAAGCCCGAGCCCCAGGAACGCGAGCCTTATCGTGCCCCCGACGAACGCGGCGGCCACCAGGACGCACAAGCCAGTGACGATGCCCACCGTCAGCGCGGTTCCGGTGCAGCTGGCGACCGCACGTCGCCAGACAGGAAGATCGACTCCGCTGAACCTGACCATCAGCGGGTCGGTGGAAAGGCCGCGCGAGGCGTTGAGCGCGAAGCCGTAGGTGACAAGCGCGATGCTGAACGCGCCGAACTCCGTCGCCCCGAGCGAGCGGATGACGTAGATCCCGACGGCGAAGTTGGTCAGGCTCGACATGCCCTGGTCGGCGATGCCCCAGCTGAGCCTGCGGGCCATCTTGCGCGGAGCCTGCCAGAGCTGCTTGCGCTGACTGGCCGGCTCGGCGGGCGCCGGATCGGCGCTCAGGTCAGGGCGTACATCGACGTCGGCTACCTTCGGCGACCCGGCCCGCTCCGCGGCCGTGGGGCCGGTCAGCTCCGCGCTGGTGAACTCGATCGTGTCGGCCGCATCGGGTGCAGTCCCTGGCCACTGACGATCTGCCCCGGAAGTGGCGTCGGCTACCACTTCTGTGGTCCATCGGTTGACAGTCGGCTGTGGACACCGACCTTCAACGAGCCCCCCGGGCGATGCCGGACGCCGGTACCGCGACCTGGCTGTCACTCTGTCGTCGCAGCATCTCGTCGACTACCCCCGCGGCGAGCAGCTCGCGGATCCGGCGGAGCCGGACGAACCGCGACGACACGAAGTCGTCATAGGTAAGCCCGTAGTCCGCGTAGGCGGCCGCGAGCTCGTCAATGCCCTGGCTGACGCTCCAGGCCAGCTTGAGGTCGGGGAACGTGTCGGTCAGCTTCGAGAAGTCCACCCGGTAGTTGCGCAGGTCCGGTCCGGCGCCATCGGCAAACGAGATCCTGGACCCGGCGACGGCTTCGCGGACCAGCTCCGCGATATCACGGATTTGCACATTGTCGGTCGGGCGACCCACGTTGAAGGCCTCGTCGTGAATGAGCTCGCGCGGCGCGGTGAGCACGGCCAGGAAGGCCCGGCTTATGTCTTCGATGTGGACCAGCGGCCGCCAGGGCGACCCGTCGCTCTGCAGGCGCACCTCGCCTGTGGTCATCGCGACCGCGGTCAGGTTGTTGACCACGATGTCCAGGCGCAGTCGCGGCGAGGCCCCGTACGCGGTGGCGTTGCGCAGGTACGTCGGGCTGAAGCTGGCGTCGGCCAGCAGGGACAGCTCGCGCTCGGCCGCGATCTTGGCTTCGCCGTAGGGCGTGACCGGCAGCAGGTCGGCGTCCTCGGCGACCGCGGCCGAGCCCGCCGCGCCATAGAGGCTGCAGGACGAGGCGAACAGGAACCGCTGCACGCCAGCCTGCTTGGCCGCGCGTGCCAGTTGCAGCGTCCCCTCCAGGTTGACCGAGTAGGTCGCCGTGGGGTTGAGATCACCGAGCGGGTCGTTCGACAGGGCCGCCAGGCAGATCACCGCGTCGTAGCCGGTCAGCTCGCCCGGCTCGGCGTCCCGGATGTCTTGCGGGCGCCGCGGCCCGATGTGAGCAGGCATCGGCCCGAGGTCACAGCCCTGGTACAGGTCAAGATCCAGGCCATCGACCGCGTGCCCGGATGAGCGCAGCAGCGGCACAAGCACGGCACCGATATAACCGCGATCGCCGGCAACCAGGACCTTCAAGACCTTCACCCCCAACGTCCTCGGCCGCCAGCCGGGCAAAGAAGCAGCATTACCAGCAATTAGAGCACCAGGGCCTGCGGGCTGATACATCCCTCAACCGCCCTTTCCGTGCATCTCGGGTCTGCCCCGGCGTATCACCGCGCGGCTTCATCGCTCGTATTTACGGTCAGGCGCGAGGCGCCAGGCCGGCCCAAGTGAGCACGTCAAGCCCGGGGAAGTGACGCCATGAAAGTTGCGGTGGTCGGCCACGAGATCCAGGCTGGCCGATACCAAGGGCTGGCCTGGTGAGCCGGATCCTGATCATCGTGCAGAACCTTCCTGTCCCCTTCGACCGGAGGGTGTGGCTCGAGTGCCGGGCGCTCACGTCGGCCGGGCATGAAGTCAGCGTCATATGCCCGAAAGGACAGGGCGATCCGGCTCGCCACATCGTCGACGGCGTACGGCTGTATAAGTACCGCCCGTATGCGCCGGGCGGCAGCAAGCTCGGTTTCATCAACGAGTACGCCTACTCGTTCGCCGCCACCGCCTGGCTGACGATGAAGGCGCGGCGGTCGGGGCGGTTCCAGGTCATACAGGCCTGCAATCCGCCGGATATTTTCTGGCCGATCGCGCTCGTGCTCCGATTGCTGGACCGGACCAGATTCGTGTTCGACCACCATGACCTCTGCCCGGAGCTCTACCAGTCCCGGTTCCCTGGCGGCCCGCGGCTTCCCTATCTGGCCCTGCGCGCGCTGGAGCGGGCAACTCACCGGACGGCGGACCACGTGATCGCCACCAATGACTCCTACCGCGACATAGCCGTGGGCCGCAGCGGGAAGGCGGCGACGGCCGTCACCGTGGTGCGATCGGGCCCGGACCCAAACCGGCTCGAGCGCGGCCCGGCCGAGCCGGGGGTGCGGCGGGGGCGCCGTCATCTGGCCGCCTACATCGGTGTCATGGGCCCGCAGGATGGCGTCGACATCGTGGTCCGTGCGGCCGACATGGTGGTGCACGAGCTCCGCCGGGACGACATCGCCTTCACGCTGATCGGCTCGGGTGACTGCTTCGACGACCTGGTGGCGCTGCGGAACGAGCTGGGCCTGGCCGGGCACGTGGAATTCACCGGCCGGGCTCCCGACGACCTGGTCGCGACGATCATGTCCACCGCCGATGTCGGCCTGTCTCCTGACCCGAAAAACCCGCTCAACGACCTATCCACCATGAATAAGACGATGGAGTACATGGCGTTCGAGCTACCCGTGGTGGCCTTCGACCTGCGCGAGACCCGGGTGTCGGCCGGTGAAGCCGCGATCTACGTCACGCCGAACAGCGTCGCCGAGTACGCCGCCGCCATCGTCGAGCTTATGGACGACGAGCCGAGGCGGCACCGGCTCGGCAAGCTGGGCAGGATGCGCGTGGAGCAGCAGCTGGCGTGGCCGCATCAGGAGCTCGCTTACCTCGGCGTCTACCGCACCGTTCTCGGGCAGGGCCCCGAACCCGCGCCTGCGCATCGGGCCGCTGGCTGACATGTGCGGCATCGCGGGCTGCTATCAGCAGGCAGACGGCCAGAAGCTAGTCGACATCATGACCGACCGGATCGCGCACCGCGGCCCGGACTCGGCCGGCACCTGGAGCCACGACACCGACCGCGTGTCGGCGCAGCTTGGCTTTCGCCGGCTGTCCATCATCGATCTCAGCTCGGCCGCCGATCAGCCGCTGCGCAAGGACGGTCTCACGATCGTCTACAACGGCGAGCTGTACAACTACAAGGCGCTGCGAGCCGAGCTGCAGGGCTTCGGCGTCCGCTTCCGGACCAGCTCCGACACCGAGGTGGTGCTCGAGGCCTGGCGACGCTGGGGTGCGGAGGCACTGGGGCGTTTCCGCGGCATGTTCGCCTTCGCGCTGGTGGACGAGCGCACGGGAGACCTCGTCCTGGCGCGGGACCCGTTCGGCATCAAGCCGCTGTACTACCTGCCCCGCGGCGGCGGCGTCGTTTTCGCCTCCGAGCTGAAGTCGCTGGTGGCAGCCGTGGGTGCCGAGCTGCGGATCGAGCCAGGCGCGCTGATCGCCTCCATGCTCTACTACTGGCTGCCGGAACAGCGCTGCTCGATCGACGGGGTGCGCAAGCTGCCCGCAGGATCGTGGGCGCTGATCACCCCCGACGGCAACGTGTCAGCGCGGCAGTACTGGCAGATCACCGATGTCGCCGCCAGGGCGGCGGCGGGACCTCCGGCCGACTTGCGCGCGGTGGTCGAGGAATCGGTCGCCGCCCATCTGGTGTCCGACGTGCCGATCTCGAGCTTCCTCTCCGGCGGCCTGGACTCCAGCATTGTCACGGTGCTCGCCCACCAGGCGAACCCGGGCATCGACGCCTACACGATCACCTTCCGGCCCGAGGACCAGCGGCTGGAGGCTATGCCCGATGACGCCGTCTACGCCAGGAAGGTGGCGGCCAGGTACGGCATCAGCCTGCATGAGATCGAGATCGAGCCGGACATTGTCGACATGCTGCCGCGCATCGTGGACGTGCTCGACGAGCCGATCGGCGATCCGGCGGCGATCAACACGCTGCTGATGTGCGAGGCCGCGCACGAGCGCGGCGTCAAGGTCATCCTGTCCGGGATGGGCGCCGACGAGCTCTTCGGCGGCTACCGCAAGCACCTGGCCTGCGTGCTTGCCGGCCGGTATCGTCGGCTGCCCGGCGCGGTGCGGCACGGCGTGATCCGGCCGGCTGTGCGCTGGCTGCCGGTCACCGCGGGCGGCCGCGGACTGCGCTACGCCAGGTGGGCCAAGCGCTTCCTGACGTTCGCCGAACTGGCGGAGGAGCCGCGTTTCCGGCGCAGCTACACCCTCTACGACCCGGCCGAGCTGGTGGCGCTCGTCAGCCCCGACCTCGCCGGCTACGTCGACGACGTGGTCGCTGAGCACAGCGAGATCTATCACGACAACGCGCTAACCGACGAGGTCAGCCGGATGTGCCTGGCCGACGCGCGCATGTTCCTGCCGGGACTGAACCTCGGCTACACCGACCGGTCGAGCATGGCGGCCTCGGTCGAGGTCCGGGTCCCTTTCGTCGACCCGGTCGTGGCGGAGGCGGCGTTCTCAATACCCGGCAGCGCGAAGATCCGCGGACGGCAGGGGAAGGCCGCGCTCAAGCGCGCGGCCGAGAGCTGGCTGCCGGACGAGATCGTGTACCGGCCGAAGGCGTCGTTCAGCGCCCCGCTGCGCGCGTGGGTGCGCGGGGACCTGCGGGAGCTGGTCGCTGACGTGCTCGTCGGCGGCCGGCTCGTGCAGTCGGGAATGATCCGGCGCGCCGCCGTGGGCGAGCTCGTCGCTGCTAATCAGGAAGGTCGCGAGGACTTCTCGAAGCAGATCTGGCAGTTGCTGACACTCGAGCTGTGGTACCGGCACGCGCAGTCCCAGGGCGTGGCGGCATGACAAGGAAACCGGCGCCGGGCGCCGGGCGCGGAGCCGGCCAGAGGATGCGATGAAGCAGATAGCGCAGAACTACAAGTCCGGCGAGCTGACCGTCCTGGACGTGCCGGCCCCCTCCTGCAGGCCGGGCGGCGTGCTGGTGCGATCGCTGTTCTCGCTCATCTCGACCGGCACCGAGATGATGAAGCTGACCGAGGCCAGGATGTCCATGGTCGGCAAGGCCAGGGCACGTCCTGACCAGGTCCGCAAGGTGCTCGACTCGGTGGCGCAGCAGGGCGCGGTCGGCACCTACAAGAAGGTCATGAACCGGCTCGATTCCTATACGCCGCTTGGCTACTCACTCTGCGGTGTCGTAGTCGAGGTGGGCCGGGGAGCGGAGGAGTTCAGGGTCGGCCAGCTGGTCGCGGCCGCGGGCAACGAGCACGCCCTGCACGCCGAGTACAACTGGATCCCGGTCAACCTCTGCGTTCCGGTGCCATCAGGCGTCGCGCCCGAGCATGCGGCATTCGCGACCGTCGGGGCCATCGCCATGCAGGGCGTCCGGCGAGCCGAGGTCCAGCTGGGCGACAGCGCCTGCGTGATAGGGCTCGGCCTCGTCGGCCAGCTGGCGATCAGGCTGCTGATCGCTGCTGGAGTGCGCGTCGTCGGGCTCGACGTCGTCGAGGAGCGCTGCCGGCTGGCCGAGAAGGCCGGGGCAGTGCTCTGCGCGGCACCGACGGAGGACGGGCTGGCGGCAGTCCAGCAGGCACTGGCCGGGATGACAGACGGGCGCGGTGCCGACCACGTGCTGCTGGCGGCCGGCGGGTCGTCCAACGGACCGGTCGAGGCTGCCGCCCGGCTGGCCAGAGACCGCGCCCGCGTGGTGGATATCGGTAAGACCCGGCTTGACCTGCCGTGGAACGCCTATTACGACAAGGAGCTCGACGTCCGCTTCTCCCGGTCCTACGGACCGGGTCGCTATGACGACCGGTACGAGCTCGAGGGCATCGACTACCCGGCCGGCTACGTCCGCTGGACCGAGCGCCGCAACCTCGCCTGCTTCCTCGACCTGATCGCGCGCAACGACCTCGAGGTCGAATCGCTCGTGTCCGGCGTCTTCCCGATGGAGAACGCGACCGAGGTGTACAACCGCCTCGCGTCGGGCGCGCTGGCGGCGGTAGGCGTCCTGCTCGAGTACCCGGCGCCGGCCGAGGCTCCGCCGCCGACCTCCGGCAGCCAGGTGCCGGTCAGCCAGAACACGGGCGGCAGCCAGAACACGGGCGGCAGCGCCCGCGGGCCGCGCGGCGCCGGAGCGCGGCAGCTGGCCGTGGGGTTCATAGGAGCGGGCAACTACGCCTCATCGATGCTGCTGCCGCAGCTCGCCCGGCTCGACGGCGTGCAGCTGGCGCACGTGGCCACGACCCGGTCGCTGTCGGCGGCCAACGCCCAGCGCCGATTCGGGTTCACGACCGCATCGACGGCCGCTGATGCCGTGCTCGGCGATGAGCAACTGGACGCCATCTTCATCGTGACCCGCCACCACACCCACGCCGACCTGGTCTGCCGCGCGCTGCAGACCGGCAAGGCGGTGTTCGTGGAGAAGCCGCTCGCCCTGACCGGCGACGAGCTCGAGCGGATCGCCGACACCGTGGCGAGCACGGGCAACGACCGGCTGATGGTCGGCTTCAACCGGCGTTTCGCGCCGATGCTGGCGCAGCTGAAGTCGGACTTCGGGCCCGGAACCCCGTCGTCCGCCCGCTACCTGGTGAACGCCGGCCAGCTGGCGTCCGACAGCTGGTACCGCAACGAGGACCTTGAGGGATCGCGGTTCGTCGGCGAGGGCGGCCATTTCATCGACACGCTCAGCTGGTGGACGGACAGCCTGCCGGAGGAGGTATTCGCCCAGGCCGGCCCGGAGCACGGCGACGTGCAGGCGATCATCCGGTTCGCGAATCGGTCCACCGCATCGATCAGCTACCTGACGGGCGGCAATGCCCGCTATCCGAAGGAAACCTTCGACGCCTCCGGCGGCGGCCGCACGGCGCGGCTCGATAACTTCCGGCGGGCGGCCGTCTGGACCGGGCGGCGCAGGCGGTCCGCAAGGTCGCGCGGCGGCCAGGACAAGGGCCAGCGACGTCAGGTGGCGCAGTTCGTCGAGGCGTGCCGGACCGGCGCGCCCATGCCCATCTCGCTGGCATCGCTGATCGCCACGACGCGGGCGACCATAGCCGTGCAGGACAGTCTCACGACCGGCGGGCCGGAGCGGATATGACCACGACGCAAGCATCGGGGCTGGCCTGGTACGCGCGCCGGCTCGCCAGGATGTCGCCGGCCGAGCTGCTGTGGCGGGCGCGCGACAAGGCGCTGCAGGCGGCGTGGTCGCGCAAGCAGGTGCACCGCGCTGACCTCGTCCGCGCGGCGGCCGGGGCGGCGGCCGGGGCGGCGAGCGGGGCCGCGGGTGGCCACCGTTTCGTGGCTACGCTGCGGACCGGTACCCCGGCGCTTGTGCCCGAAGAGGCCAGGAACGCCGTCCTTACCGCCGCGAGCGAGCTGCTGTGCGGTGCGTGGACGGTGCTCGGCGTGGACCGGGACGACATGGCCCAGCCTGACTGGTTCCACGACCCGGTGACCGGGCTGCGCGCCCCGGACTGCCGGTACGCGTTCCGGATCAACCAGCGGTCAGAGAGCCAGACGGGCAACGTCAAGCAGATATGGGAGATCTCCCGGCTGCAGCACCTCACGCTGCTCGCTACCGCTTGGTACCTGAGCCATGAGGAAGAGTATGCCCGCCGGGTGAGCGACCAGCTCACCTCGTGGTGGCGGGAGAACCCGTTCCTGTCCGGGGTCAACTGGACGAGCGGCATCGAGATCGGCATCCGCCTTATCAGCATGGCCTGGATCCGGCGCCTGCTCGATGACTGGCCGAAGGTCGGCGCGCTGTTCGAGGACAACGGGCTCGCGGTCCGGCAAATTCGCTGGCATCAGCAGTACCTGGCCACGTTCCGAAGCCGCGGCTCATCGGCTAATAATCACGTTATCGCCGAGGCCGCGGGGCAGCTGGTGGCTAGCTGCGCTTTTCCATGGTTCCGGCAAAGCGGCAGCTGGCGCAGAGAATCAGGAAAGCTGCTGGAGCGCGAGCTCATCCGCAATACGTTTGCGTCCGGCATAAACCGGGAGCTCGCCTCCGACTACCACTGCTTTGTGACCGAACTCGGGCTGCTGGCGGCCGCCGAGGCGGAGGCGGCTGGCCATCCGCTGAGCGACGCCACGCTCGACCGGCTGTGCGCGATGGTGGACAGCGGTGCCGCTCTCCTGGACGAGCGACTCCGGCCACCCCGCCAGGGTGATGGCGACGAGGGCCGCGTGCTGCTGCTCGACCCGCCCGCCGCCAACCGCTGGCCGTCACTGCTCGCTCTCGGCGCGGCCAGGTTCGGCAGGCTCGACTGGTGGCCGACCATCGCACCCGACGCTGCCAGCACGATCATCGCGGGCCTCGCGCCGACGACGCCCCGCGCCGTGCCAGGGCGGCCCGAGTGCAGGCCCTGGCGATTCGCCGACGCGGGCGTGACCCTGCTGCGGACCGCTCCGGGCCGGGACCCGGAGATCTGGTGCCGCTGCGACGGCGGGCCGCACGGCTATCTCAGCATCGCCGCGCACGCGCACGCGGACGCGCTGTCCGTCGAGGTCCGATGCGGCGGCGTCGATATTCTCGCCGATCCGGGCACCTACTGCTACCACGGCGATCCCGACTGGCGCTCGTACTTCCGCTCGACGATCGGGCACAATACGGTCGAGATTGACGGGCGCGACCAGTCAGGCGCGGGCGGCCCGTTCCTCTGGCTCAGGCATGCCAGCGCTCAGGAGCTCGAAGTGCAGGACATAGGCGACGCAGCCGAGTGGACGGCCGAGCACGATGGCTACGTCTCCCTCATGCCGTCGGCGCGGCACCGCCGCTGCGTCCGCCTTGACCGGGCCTCACGCGCCATAGACATAGTCGATGAGATCTTCGGCGGCAGCCACGATATCCGCCTCGCGTTCCACCTCGGCCCGGAGGTCTACGCGGAACTCGACGGAACGGATGCCCTGCTCAGGTGGCGCGGCGCGACGCTGCCAGGCTCGGCCCGCATGGAGCTGCCCCCCAAGCTGAGGTGGACGCTGCACCGGGGCGCGACCAACCCCATACTCGGCTGGTATTCCGCGGGCCTCGGACGCCGTGCTCCGTCCTTTACCCTCATCGGTTCCGGTGTGTCCGCGCCCGACGAGCCCTTTAGCACGCGGCTGGAGTTCCTTGCCGCGGACAAATCGAAGAACCACTCGATTATCGACCTGCTGTATCATAGTCGATAGCTCGCATAAATGCCGTGTAATCATGAAATACCGGTGGGAGCGGAGGTCAGGTGACCGAACAGCCGCTGGACCTGAAAAGGGCCGTGCAAATCGTGCAGCGGCACTGGATCGTTGTCGGCGTTGTTGCCATGATCGGTCTGATTGCGGGCGGTGCGTATACGATCGCTAATCCTCCGCTGCTGTCCAGTAGCGCGCTGGTTCAGCTGTCGTCCGCCTCCTCCGGCACTGCGACGCAGGTGGTCGTGGCAGGCAGCGAGGAGGTCCTGGCCGGTGCGCTGCGCAGCGTAGGCCCGCGCATGTCGCTGCTCGGCCTGCGGAAGCTGATCAGCGTGAGCAGCCTGGCTCCGGGAATCCTGTCGATCAGTGCCCAGGGAAAGACGGCGACCGGTGCCGAACGGGCAGCGAATGCCGTGGCGGCTAGTTACGTCGCTTACGTCAGTTCCAACAAAGTTGCGCTGAAAACCCAGGCAAAGATCATCGCTCCGGCGACGAGCGCCACCGGACGGTCACGAGCTGTGTCCACAATCCTGACGGCGCTGCTGGGGCTCGCTGTAGCCGCGTTCCTCGGCATCGTCGGCGCGCTCGCCCTCAGCCGCAGCGACAAGCGGCTCCGTCGGCGAGACGAGATTGCCGACGCGATCGGCGTGCCTGTCCTCGCGTCGGTCGGGGCCGCCCACCCGGCTAACGTCGCGCGGTGGAGCAAGCTGCTGGAGGATTACCGGCCGAGCGCGGCCGATGCCTGGCGGCTGCGAAGCGTCCTGCATCATCTCGGGCTGGCCGATGCTACCTCCGCGCCGCCCGTCGGCGGGCACTCCGTTACCGTCGTCTCGCTGTCCTCCGACAAAGGTGCGCTGGCCCTGGGACCGCAACTGGCGATCTTCGCCGCATCGCTGGGCGTGCCCACGGTGCTGGTGATCGGACCACAGCAGGATGCCAGCGCCACGGCGACGCTGCGTGCGGCGTGCGCCGGCAAGGCGGAGTCCTCCGCCCGGTCGGGCAGGCTTCGGATTACGGTAGCCGATGGCGGCCAGATGACGCGGCTCCCCAACGCCCGCCTCACGGTAGTGGTCGCGGTTGTTGACGGCAGGACACCGCAACTGGACACCACCATTGAGACGAGCGTGGCCGTGCTGTCGGTTTCCGCAGGCGGCACAACGGCCGATCAGCTCGCCCGGGTAGCGGCAAACGCCGCCGCCGCCGACCGCGAGATCGAGGGAATCCTGGTTGCCGATCCGGACGCGAACGACCCGACGACCGGCCGTATCCCGCACATCGGACGGACCGTGCACCGAATGAAGCCGACCCGTCTGACCAGTTCAACAACGGAGAGCCGACTGTGAGTCACGGGGAGTATGCACGAATTCACGATCGTGCTCACAATGTGAATAGCGCAGGACAAGCAGTGAGCAGTACGGATCAAGACAGCCCCGACCAGCCGGTGAGTGTCCCGGCGGAGAAGGCAGGCCCGGCTGAGCGGGGAGCCGCCCCGGACCGACCAGGAAACGGTCGTCACCGGGGGCTAGCCGGCCAGAACGCTACGGACGGGCCAGACGGGCGGGATGGCCGTGAGGACGCACGGGCCCCGGCTCAGAGGCCAGGCGGCTCGGAGGCCGAGGACGACGTCTCGGACAGCACAATCGTGCTGCCGGTGCCGGTCCGTGCCCGTCGGCCGGAACGGGAATGGGCGGCCGACGACGACTGGGCCAGCGACGACTTCGCTCTGAGCGAGGACCGCCTCGATTCCAGCGTGGGCCTCACCAGCCTCGGGTACATCAGGGCCGCACTGCGCAGACGCGCCAGGGTCTGGCTCACCCTCGCGCTGATCGGGCTGTTGGCAGGGTTCGGATACCTCAAGGAGCGCCCTCCTGCGCAGGAGGCATCTACCGTCCTGTACCTCGCTAACCCGCCCACCGTGACCGCCGGGACGGCGATCCTGAACGATCAGGCCTATGCGGAGAGCCTCCCCGTCGCCACGGAGGCAGTGAAGCTGCTGAAACTCCACGAGCCACCGTCGGCCCTGATGAGCCACTACACGGTCACGATCATCACCGACTCGGTGCTGCAGATCACCGCGAAGGCGTCGTCCACCGCCAAGGCCGTCGCCGAGGCGAATGCCCTGGCCACAGCCTTTCTCCGGTTCCAGGCAAACCTCCTGGACAGTCAGGAAAAGCTCATCGCCGCCTCCTACAACCAGGAGATCGCCCAGGCCCAGCAGACGGTCAACGCGCTCCGCAAGCAGATTGCCACCCAGTCGGCGCTCCCCGCCACACCCGCGAACACCGCCGAACTGCACGGTCTGGAGAGCCAGCACAGCCAGGCGACCACCGCGCTGAACACCCTGAACCAGACCGTTGCCGCCGACGAGGCGAGCAATCAGGCGAACAACGCGCAGGTGATCGGGGAAAGCAAGCCGCTGAACCGGGCGGTGCCGGTCGCGTCGTCGGCGAAAAAGGCCATAGCGCTGTACGTGGGCGCGGGCCTGGTCGGTGGCCTGGCACTGGGCGTGGGGATCGTCATCATTGCAGCGCTGGTGACCGACCGGCTCCGCCGTCGCGACGACATAGCGCGCGTTCTCGGCATCCCGGTCCGGCTGAGCGTCGGGAGGATACCGGTGAGCAGGTGGCTTCCCGGCCGGCGCGGGCTCGCTCTCGCCAGGAACACCAATGTGGAGCGAGTAGTCGAGCACCTGCGCAGCGCGGTCCGGCAGAGCACTGGCTTCCCGGCGACACTCGCCGTTGTACCGGTCGACGACGCGCGGGTGCCGGCGATCTGCCTGACGGGCCTGGCCATCGCCTGCGCGCAGCAGGGCCTGCACGTGGTCCTGGCTGACCTGTACCCGGGAACTCCGGTTGGCCGGCTGCTGAGGGCAACCGAGCCCGGCGTCAACGCGGTCAGCGTTGACGGCGCAGAGCTGATTGTCGTGATCCCGGATCCCGATGACGTCCAGCCGGTGGGCCCGGCGCTCAAGTCGAAGCGGGGCCGGGTTCCGAAGCCGCTGATGGCGGCCAGCGCCTCAGCCGACGTGCTGCTGAGCCTGGCTCACCTGGACCCGGCTCTTGGCGGAGCGTACCTGACCGAGTGGGCGACGAGCCTGATCGCGATCATGACCGCCGGAGGATCCTCGGCCGGGCGGATATATGCCGTCGGCGAGATGATCTCCCAGGCAAAGATGCAGACGGCCTCGGGGGTCCTGGTGGACTCGGACAAGAACGACGAGAGCCTCGGCGTGGTGCCTGAACCAGCCGGCAGCACTGACCCCAGCTTCAGGGCCATGACCAGCCGGACCCGCACCGGCGGATTCGGCGGACCTGACGCCTAGCGCACTGGTTCCGTTCGGCGGACGCCGCGATCCGGCGGTGAGCGCTCTGAGCGAGACTTCCGCGCGCGAGGTATCAGGCATGTCGGGTGGTTTCTCATCTGGTTGTGAACGACCACGATGGCGGGCTGGCCCGGGCCGACGGTAAGCGTGCCGGAGATGACACTGCCAGACGCGTGCTCATCTCGGCTCTGTACCGGGACCAGGGCAGCACCGGCGTCCACACCCATGTTCGTCAGCTGCGGCGGTACCTCGAGGAGTCCGGGACCACGACCGCCTGGGTGTCGTCGTTCTCGTGGGGCCGGATGCTGCACGTGCCGGTCTTCGGCTTCCGCTTCGTGCTCACGCCGTGGAGCGGCGCCACCATCATGTGGTGGCGGCACTGGCATGAGGTATTTCTGCGGCACGCACTGAAGCGCGAGCTCTCCGGCCTCGGCGACTGCGTCGTCTACGCGCAGGGTCCGCTGGAGGCGCGGGCTGCCCTGCGCGCCCGCCGGGGTCCGCACCAGCGGGTCGTGATGGCCGTGCATTTCCGCGTCTCCCAGGCCGACGAATACGCCGAGCCAGGCCGGGAGGAGATCAGGCGTGACGGCGTTCTGTTCCGTGCCATCAGACGGGCCGAGCGAGAGGTGATCCCCGAGGTCGACGGCCTCGTCTATGTGTCCAGGTGGGCGCGGGATGCGCTCGTCGCCTGGCTCCCTGAGGCCGCGGCCGTCCCCTCCGAGATCATCAGCAACTTCGTGGCGGCCGCCGACTGCGAGCCGGGTCAGGAGCCGCTCGCGGACCTGGTCAGCGCCGGCACGCTGGAGCCGCGGAAGAATCACCGGTTCGTACTGGAGGTCCTGGCCGAGGCTAAGCGCTCGGGGCGGCTCCTCACGCTGGACATATTCGGCGACGGACCGCTCCGAAGGGACCTGGAGCGGATGACAGACTCGCTCGGCCTGGGCGACCAGGTGCGCTTCCGCGGTGACCGGTCAGACGTGCGCGACTTCCTGCCCCGCTACCGGGCCTACGTGCACGCATCGCAGTCCGAGTCATCCTCCCTGGCGATCATCGAGGCGATGGCGGCCGCGCTGCCGATCGTGGCCGGCAACATCGGGCCGATCGCGGAGCTGTGCACCGACGGCGTGGAGGCCCGGTTCTGGCCGCTGGACGACACTGCTCAGGCGGCGGCCACGGTGCTCGAGCTGCTGAGCGACGAGCCAGCGCGGCTGAAGGCGGCGGCCGCCGCGAGCCAGCGGTTCCAGCGCGAGTTCTCCGCCGATGTCATCGCTCCCCGGCTGCGGTCCTTCCTGCTGGAACCCGGCCGCCCGTTCGTCAGGGCAGGCCGCCGATGACCGCCTTGGCGCAGCTGAAGGCCTCGGCGTAGGGCGCGCGGCACTCCATGCCGCGCAGCCGGGCCAGGCCGAGGAATACCTCGTCGTCCCACCAGTCGCGATCGTGCTGGGAGGGATAGCACTTGTGCAGGAGCTCTACCTTGCGCCTGGCCGCCTCGGCCGACATCGGCACGTACATCGACGGACGGCCCATGTCCCCGTCCCACTTGGGGATCTCGTAGCCGAGGTAGAGCTGGTCACGGAAGACCGTCGGCACTATCTCGCCGATGACCCGGTGATCCTGATGGGCGTCGCCGGCCGACGGCGCGAGCACGAGATCGGGCAAGGCCGTCGCGGCGATCTCCTCGAGCGCATTCTTCGCGTCGGCCCACGCCGCGGGCAGCCTGCCCTCGGGCAGATCGAAGAGGCTGATGGAGAGGTCGGCGCCGGGCAGGAACGCGGCGGCGGCATTGCGGGCCTCGAGCTGCCGCTCGGGCGAGCCGGTGAGGACGACGTAGCTCACCCGCAGGCCCGGCTGGCTTTCGGCCAGGCCGAGCAGCGTCGCGCCCGCGCCGATCTCGATGTCGTCCGGATGCGCGCCGAGAGCCAGGACCGACAGGGTGCCGCGCGCGGGCGGCGACAGGTGCAGCGAGAGCATCGGTCTCACGCTGGGGTGGAGGCCGGATCAGGACGGACAGGATCAGGGTGGACCGGCGCCGGGCCGGCCGCGTGGCCGCCGGCCGAGCGGTCCGGATCCCAGATCATCCAAGGGCAGTCTCCGCGGTGGTACATCTCCTCGAGCTGAGCGCGCTCCTTCACCGTGTCCGCGGGCGACCAGTACCCCTTGTAGGGATAGGCGAGAACGCGCCGCTGCGGCACCAGCCTGCGCATGATCGCGTCCTCGACGAGGTCCTCGCCCTCACTCAGGTAGTCGAAGATCTCCTGGGTGAGGATGAAGTACCCGCCGTTCTCCCACTGGCGCAGGTCTCGCATCGGGGTGAGCTGGGTGATCATACCGTTGTCCCCGATCTCGACCACGTGGTGAGACGACTGCGGGGGAACGGCGAGCAAGCTGGCGACCGCCTTGCTAGCCGAGAACCGGTCGATCATGTCAGGGAGCGGGGCGTTGGTCAGTACGTCGGCGTAGTTCGCCATGAACACATCCTCGTCCTCGACGAACCGCCGGACCCGGCGCAGCCGCTCGCCAATCGGCGAGTTCAGCCCGGTATCGACGAACGTGATCCGCCACTCCGAGATGTCGGTGCTGAACAGCTGCACGTCCCTGGCCCCGTTCGCCAGGACGAAGTCGTTGGACCTGGTCTCGTCATAGCTGAGGAAGAAGTCCTTCACGTAGGACGCGCCGTAGCCGAGGCACAGCACGAAATCCTTATGGCCGAAATGGGCGTAATAGCGCATCACGTGCCAGAGCAGGGGTCGTTCACCGACCATCGCCATCGGCTTGGGCCCGCTGTTGACGCCGTCGCGCATGCGCATTCCCAGGCCACCGCAGAAAAGAACGACCTTCATCGGGTACCACCCCATTCAGACAATTTCCAGCCTGGGAATCGGGAAGACGAGCCGGCCATCCCAGGACCGGACGTATTCGAGCTGCCGGCTTATCTCCGCCCGGAGATTCCACGGCAGCACGAGCACGTAATCCGGCCTGGTCTCCGCCAGCCGCTCCGGCGCGTGAATCGGGATGTGCGTGCCGGGCAGGAACAGGCCCTGCTTCACCGGGCTCCTGTCGACGGTGTAAGCGAGCAGGTCCGACCGGATACCGCAGTGGTTGAGCAGCGTGTTTCCCTTGCCGGGAGCGCCGTATCCGGCTACCGACTTGCCTCTCCTCGCCGCGTCGAGCAGGAATTCCAGCAGGTCGCTCTTGATCTGCAGAACCTCGCCGGCGAAGCCCGCATGACCGGCGACGGAATGCAGGCCCGCTGCATCTTCCGCGTCGAGTACCGCTTTAACCCGGCTCGATGGCTCGCCCGAGTGCTCAGCGGGCTGGGCGTATACGCGCAGCGACCCGCCGTGCGTGTCGAGTTCGTCGACGTCGACCACCGTAAGGCCGCCGGCCGCGAGCGCGCGGGAGGAGGTGAGCAGCGACAGATACGAGAAGTGCTCGTGGTAGATCGTGTCGTACTGGCGCTGCTCAATCAGCCGGAGCAGGTGCGGGAACTCCAGTGTGACCAGGCCGGTCTCCTTGACGAGCGCGCGCAGCCCGGTGGCGAAGCCGCGGATGTCGGGCACGTGGGCGAAGACATTGTTGGCGGTGACGAGGTCGGCCTGCCCGAACTGACGGGCAAGTTCCCTTCCGGTGTCCGGGCCGAGGAAGTACACCTCCGTGCGGATGCCCTTAGCCCGCGCGGCCTCGGCCACGTTCGCGGCGGGCTCGACCCCGAGCACCGGTATGTCCGCGGCCAGGAAATGCTGCAGCAGGTAGCCGTCGTTGCTTGCCACCTCGGTGACCAGGCTGCCGGCGTGCAGGCCGAGGCGGGCGGTCATCGCCTCGGCGTAGCGCCGCGCATGCTCGACCCAGGAATCGGAGTACGAGGAGAAGTACGCGTAGTCCGAGAAAATGTCCTCGCCGGGCACATAAGCAGGCAGCTGGACCAGCAGGCAGGAATCGCAGATACGCACGTGGAGCGGGTAAAAACTTTCAGCTGCATCCATCCGCTCGGGCGGAACGTAGCTCTCGCAGAGCGGGGACATGCCGAGATCCACAAAAGTGCGCGTTACATCCGCATCGCATAGGCGACATTTATATGACAAAGGAGTGTCGCTCCTAACTCTCCGGTACGCTGCGATGCAGCCGTGCGGTCGTCCATAATTATCTGTATTCAGAGTTTGCGGCCAGATATCGTGTCAAACTCCAGCCGCGCATGGTCAGCCGCCGATCGCACGCCGGCAGAGGGGTACGGAGATGACTGAGTTCACGTGCCGGTCCTGCCGCGGCAGTGCCGGCCAGGTGGTGCTGGACCTTGGCCAGCAGCCGGCCTGCGACTACTTCCCGCGCGCCGATGACCCAGGGTCTGACCCGGTCTATCCGCTCCAGATGTGGCTGTGCTCGCGCTGCGGACTGGCTCAGCTCGCCGCAGATCCGACGGTGCCGGCGGAGCCCAGGGGCGCCGAGCCC
>JASHOV010000546.1 GCA_030038495.1 Streptosporangiaceae bacterium | reverse complement strand
CGATGAGCCGCGGATGGCGGCGCAGCATCTCGTCGCACTCGTGCCACTCGTCGACGGTCATGTTCGGCTCCTGCCCGTCCGGCAGGCGCGCCCAGCCGGTAACGGTGCTATCGGCCGACTCCCCGCGGGGCAGCGCCACCGCGGCCCGGTAGGACTGTCCGTCGCGCGTGTCCCAGCAGACCGCCTCGGCGGCACGCGCCCCGCTCTCGATTGCCGCCGCCAGCTCGTCCTTGGCCGGCTCGGCGAGCTCAATCGAGGCGAATCGCCAGCCCGCACCAACCCCCTTCTCGACTCGTAACGTGGCCGCGACGCTGCGAATCTCGTCCGCGCTGAGCGGATCGAGAGGGTGGGGATTCTGGCGGTCGGTCGAGTCCACTAGGCCTCCTCGCGCAATCGCGACAGATGCTTGCGGATGATCTGCTCCATCTTGTCGTAAAACTCGACGATCAGCCTGAGCTCGTCGTCGGTGTAGTTGGCGGCGAGTTCCTGCCAGTCCGCGACCATCGGCGCGAAGGTCGACGCAACCTCGCGGATGGCCTTCTCCAGCGTGATCGTGACCACCACCCGGCGGCGGTCGCTGGCATCCCGCTGCCTGCTGACAAACCCGGCCGCCTCCAGCCGGTCGACCACGCCCGTGATCGACGCGGTCGTCAGCCCGGTGGCCCGCGCCAGCTCGCCTGCGGTCAGGCTCCCGCTGAAGCTGAGGATGTTCAGGCAGTTCAGGTCGGTCGCGTTTATGCCGATCTTGTCGGCGGCGGCCTGGCTCATGACCTGCATCAGCGAGCCGGTCTTGCGCAGGCCGGTGGCGAAGGCCATCGCGAGCAGGCGCCGCTCGTCGCTCCAGCCGGGCGCACCGGGCGGACCCGCCCACGGCGCCTCCCAGACCGTCTCTTCCGACCAAGGGACCCGCCAGGGCTGCTCTTCACTCATCTCTCGGTTTCCTTATAGTTAAGCTACCTAGACAATAACAAACCAAGACGCTAAGTTAGCTATGTAACACCGAAGGACAACCTCCTGGAAGTGGTGAATCTGATGGCTTCCGATCCTGAGATCCTGGCACCTCAGGCGGCCGCAGGCGATCAGCCTGACCCGCGCAGATGGCTGACGCTTGCCATCCTGCTGCTGGCTGCGTTCATGAACCTGCTTGACGTCTCCATCGTCAATATCGCGATCCCGTCCATTCAGCGCGATCTGCACGCGAGCTATGCCGACGTGCAGTGGGCGCTGGCGGGATACACGCTCTCGTACGCGCTGGTCCTGATCACCGGTGGCCGGCTGGGCGATACCTTCGGCCGCAAGCGGCTGTTCCTGATCGGAGTCACCGGATTCACGATCATGTCGGCGCTGTGCGGTGTCGCGCAGACTCCGGGGATGCTGATCGGCTGCCGGGTCGTGCAGGGCGCCATGGGCGCCATCATGGTCCCGCAGGTGCTTTCCGTAATCCAGGTCATCTTCCCGCCCGCAGAGCGGATCAAGGCGCTCGCCGGGTTCGGCGTGACGGCGGGCCTCGGAACGGTGAGCGGCCCGCTGCTCGGTGGCCTGCTGATCCAGCACAACCTGTTCGGCTGGGACTGGCGGCCGATCTTCCTGATCAACGTTCCCGTCGGCATCGTCGCGGTCATCGCGTCGGCGATCCTGGTCCGCGAGTCCCGTGCCCCGCGGCCGCCGAAGCTGGACCCGGTCGGCGTGCTGCTGATCTCGGCCGGACTGCTGCTGCTGCTCTACCCGCTCGTGCAGGGCCGCGAGCTCGGCTGGCCCGCCTGGACTTTCGTGTCCATGGCTGTGTCGGCGCCGGTGTTCGCGCTGTTCGTCCTGTACGAGCGGGTGAAGTCCCGCACGGACGGCTCCCCGCTGGTCGAGCTGAGCCTGTTCCGCGATCGGAGCTTCAGCGTCGGGATGGCGATCGCACTCGCATTCTTCCTGGGCATCGCCTCGTTCGGGCTGGTGCTGACCCTGTTCCTGCAGATCGGCATGAGCTTCACCCCGCTGCACGCCGGGCTCACGTTCCTGCCGTTCTCCGGCGGCGTGCTGGTCGCCTCGGGCGCGGCCGCCCGGCTCGCGCCCCGCTTCGGCCGCGGCGTCACGATGGCGGGCGCGCTGATCATCGCGGCCGGCATGACCGCACTGATCGTCTTCGTGCACCACTACGGTGCGGCCGTCAGCACCTGGGACCTGGTGCCCGGCCTGATCGCGGCCGGTCTCGGCCTGGGCGCGGTCATCGCACCGCTGGCCGACATCGTGCTCGACGGCGTGCCCAGCCAGCACGCGGGCTCGGCATCCGGCGTCTTCAACACCGGCCTGCAGCTCGGCAACTCGATTGGCATCGCATTGATCGGCGTCGTCTTCTTCGGTCTGCTCGGCACCCAGTCGGCCAGCGCCGCGCACGCGGTGGCACCCCAGTTGCGAGCCGGGCTCACCGCGGTCCACGTGCCGGCTGAGTCCGCGGGCAAGATCGAGGGACAGTTCGCCGACTGCCTGCACGCGCGGCTGGTCGCGTCGGACCCGACGGTGACGCCGGCGGCCTGCCGGCTATCGTCGGCCGACACTCAGGTCCTGCCCGCTGGCGCCGAGGTCCTCCCTGCTGGCGCTGGCCGCGTGCTGGCGACTGTCGGCGCCTCCGCCGTCCGCCACGACTTCGCCGCGGCCCTCGTGCGGACGCTCTGGTTCCAGGTCGCGGTCTTCCTGGCCAGCTTCCTGCTGATGCTGGCGCTGCCGCGCGGCGCGGGCCGCCGGCGGCCAGCCGCGGCCGACAGTAACGAGGCCGCGCCGGTCAGCGCTTCGGAGAGGGTGACCGTCGGCTGATGGGGAGCGGGATCATGCGACTGGCACTACTCGGCGGCAGCGGACGGATCGGAACGCACGTGCTGGCGTGGTCACTTCGGTCCGGGCACGACGTGACCGCGCTCGTGCGCGATCCCGCGGCACTGAACCCAGCGAAGGGTGAGTCCGCCCGGGGCGGGCTCACCCTGGTGACGGGAGACGCCACCGACCCGGCCGCAGTCGAGGCGGTCGTCGACGGCAGCGACGCGGTCATCTCCGCACTCGGCCCGCGTGGCCCGCGAACGCCTGGCCTGCTCGGCTCGGCGGGCCGCAACATCGTGACCGCCATGGAGAAGTCGGGAACGCGGCGCCTGATCTGCGTGTCGGCGGCCGGCGCCTTCGTCGCCGGCGACCCGGACCTGAATCTCCTGATCAAGATGATCCTGCCGCGGATCCTGGCCAGGCAGTTCGCGGACGTCCAGGACATGGAAGACGCGATCGCGGGATCCGGCCTGGACTGGACCCTGATCCGTTCGTCGCGCCTGGTGAACACCGCCGAGACGGGACGGTACCGGGTTCGGCCCGATTACGTGCCGACCGGCGGCGGCAAGATCTCCCGCGCGGATGTCGCGCACTTCATCGCGGCGACGCTGACGGAGAGCGGCTGGGTCCGCGGCCGGCCCGCCCTCGCCTACTAATCCGTCGACGAACATCTGGGAATGCTCTTTTAGGGCATCGTTGGACCATTGCTGCCCTTCTATGGGCAACGTAGGAGCTTTGCTGCCCTATCAGAGCCGCCCACTGGCCGGATCCGCCGGACATCTACGGCAGAGCCCTGCGC
The DNA here is from genome assembly GCA_030038495.1 of Streptosporangiaceae bacterium. Classification (GTDB taxonomy): domain Bacteria; phylum Actinomycetota; class Actinomycetes; order Streptosporangiales; family Streptosporangiaceae; genus JAJYUU01. The sequence continues at coordinate 144 of JASHOV010000546.1, read as the reverse complement.
TCAAGGGATAGCCGCACCGCCCCTGCGCCCGCCGCGTCGCTCAAGCAAGAGATCATGAACGGCTACGTTGGTACATCTTGACAGTGCCGGTCCATGAACATCGCGGTAGCTTTGCTGTTCTCACAGCCGCCGCGCTAGGTGGAC
>JASHOV010000545.1 GCA_030038495.1 Streptosporangiaceae bacterium | reverse complement strand
GGCCGGCGGGCGAGCCAGGGCGCCGTCGGCGAGGACCCGCCCGACCCGAGGCTCGGCCCGCCGACCCTGGCCCAGCGGCTTGTTATCCCCTGTTAGTTTGGTATTAGCAACTATCCAGGGGAAGCGGAAGGGGCCAGCCGGTGGGCGAGCCTTCGGACAAATCAGGCGGCAGGGGCCTGCGCGGCGGCAACTACAAGTGGGTCGCGCTGTCGAACACGACCCTCGGCATGCTCGCGGCGACGGTGAACGCGTCCATCGTGATCATCGCCTTGCCCGCCATCTTCCGCGGCATCCACCTCGACCCGCTCCAGGCCAGCAACATCAGCTACCTGCTCTGGATGCTGATGGGCTACCTCGTGGTCTCCGCCGTCCTCGTCGTCACCCTGGGCCGGCTGGGCGACATCTACGGCCGGGTCCGTATGTACAACGCCGGGTTCGCGATCTTCGCCCTGGGTGCGCTCGCGCTTCCGTTCGACCCGTACAAGGGTCCAAGCGGTGCGCTGTGGCTCATCGGGTTCCGGGTGATCCAGGCCGTGGGCGGCGCGATGCTGATGGCGAACTCGCCGGCGATCCTGACCGACGCGTTCCCCTCCGACCAGCGCGGCACGGCGATGGGCATCAACCAGGTCGCGGGCATATCCGGCCAGTTCATCGGCCTGATTCTCGGCGGTGTGCTGGCCGCGGTGGACTGGCGTCTCGTCTTTATCGTCTCGGTCCCTATCGGCGTCGGCGGCACGATCTGGTCGTATCTCAGCCTCAAGGAGGTCGGCGTCCGCACGCCCGCGAAGATCGACTGGCTTGGCAACGTCACCTTCGCGGTCGGCCTGATCATGCTGCTGACCGGCATCACCTACGGCATCCAGCCCTACGGCGGGCACTCAATGGGCTGGACCAGCCCGCTGGTGCTCACCGGCCTCATCGGCGGCCCGATCCTGCTGATCATCTTCTGCTTCATCGAGACCAGGGTCGTGTCGCCGATGTTCGACCTGGCACTGATGCGGATCCGGGCGTTCGCGGCCGGCATCGGGGCGACCCTGCTGGCCGCCATCGCCCGCGGCGGCCTCCAGTTCATGCTGATCATCTGGCTGCAGGGCATCTGGCTTCCGCTGCACGGCTACGCGTTCTCCGACACGCCGCTGTGGTCGGGCATCTACCTGCTCGCGCTGACCTTCGGCTTCGTGGTGTCCGGCCCGCTGTCGGGCTACCTGTCCGACAAGCACGGCGCCCGCGCATTCGCCTCCGGCGGCCTGCTGGTATCCGCGCTAGCGTTCGGCGGGCTGCTACTGATCCCGGTGAACTTCACCTATCCCGAGTTCGCCGGGCTGATCTTCGTGGCCGGCGCGGGCATGGGCCTGTTCTCGGCGCCCAACGCCGCGGCGATCATGAACAGCGTGCCGGCGAAGCAGCGCGGTGCCGCCTCGGGCATGCTCGCGACGTTCCAGAACTCCGGCTTCGTGCTGTCGATCGGCGTGTTCTTCTCGCTGATGATCGCGGGCCTGGCATCGACCCTGCCGACCACCCTCACCCACGGCCTCACGGCCCAGGGCGTTCCGCACGCGATCGCGGCCAAGATCGGCTCGCTGCCCCCGGTCGGCAGCCTGTTCTCCGCATTCCTCGGCTACAACCCGATCAAGGAGCTGCTCGGCCCGACTGGCGCGCTGGCCCACCTGCCCGCGGCCAACGCGGCCAGGCTGACCGGCCAGAGCTTCTTCCCCGGCCTCATCTCCCAGCCCTTCCACCACGGCCTGGTGATCGTCTTCCTGGCGGCAGTTGTCGTGCTCGTCATCGCCGCCGGTGCGTCCGCCCTGCGCGGCGCCAGGTTCGTGCACGAGGAGGGCGGCGAGGCGGCCGCACTGGCGACCGGAGCGGCCACCTCGGGCGCGGGCACCGACATCGTGAACGACGCAATCGCCGCGAGCCTGACCGGGAACGGCACAGAGCCAGGAAACGGCACGGTTCACGGGAACGGCGCGGATTCCGACCGCGGCAAGGAGGCTGTACGGACCGTAGAAGGTCGTGCTACCCCTGATGCATGACTCCTGCGGACGCTAGCGGCACATCTGTCGCTATTGACACGGCGAACGAGCTCAACCTCGAGCTCGTTCGCTTCCTGTACGCCGATCACGGCGGCGTGACCCGCGGCAAGGCGGCCGCGCTGCGGTTCCTGCCCGAGCGGATCGCGAGCGGCATCGGTCATACCACGGCGATGATGGCCATCACGATGCTGGAGACGCTGGCCCCTGTCGACGGCATGAGCCCGGTCGGCGAGGTCCGGATCAAGCCCGACCCGGAGACGCTCGTCGCGCTCCCGTACGCACCCGGCGCCGGGGCGATGCTGGCCGACCTGGTGCGGCCGGACGGCCAGCCGTGGGAGGCCTGCAGCCGGACCTTTCTCAAGCAGGCGATCGCCGAACTCGCCAGCGAGGGCTTCACGATGGAGGCGGCCTTCGAGCCAGAATTCACACTCGGCCGCCGAGAGCCGGATCCGTCCGGCGGGCCGGACCGGCTGGTGCCGACCGACGACAGCCTGTGCTACTCCGCTACCGGATTCCACCAGGCGCACGACTTCGTGATGGAGCTCGTAGGCGCGCTGAACGCGCAGGGCCTCAAGGTCGAGCACTACTATCCCGAGCTCGGCCACGGGCAGCAGGAGATCTCGATCCGGCACGCGCCCGCGCTGCAGGCCGCCGACCACCATGTGCTGTACCGCGAGACAGTCCGCGGCGTCGCGTTCCGGCGCGGCCTGTGGGCGAGCCTGGCCCCGAAGCCGATCCCGGACCAGGCCGGGAACGGCACGCACCTGCACGCATCACTGACCGAGCTGAACGCCGACGGGTCGCCGGGTGCGCCCGCGTTCACCGACCCCTCGGATCGGTATGGCCTGTCCAAGACCGGCTATCACTTCATCGGCGGGCTGCTCAAGCACATCGGCGGGCTCGTCGCGCTCAGCTGCGGCAGCGTGAACAGCTACCGCCGGCTGCAGCCGCAGTTCTGGAGCAGCGCCTACACGGTGTACGGCATGGACAACAGGGAGGCGGCGGTCAGGATCTGCTCGCCGCTGCGCGGCGACCCCGCCAGCACGGTCAACCTGGAGTTCAAGCCCTCGGACTCCAGCGCGAACCCCTATCTCGCGCTCGGCGCGTTCATCTACGCGGGGCTGGACGGGATTCGCCAGCGGATCGACCCGGGCGAGGCGGTCAACGTCGACCCGGCCACCATGACCGAGGAGGAGCGCCAGACGGCCGGCGCCCGCAGGCTGCCGCTGTCGCTCGCCGAGGCGCTGGACGAGCTCGCCCTTGACGACCTGCTCATCAGCAAGCTCGGGCCGATGCGGTCAACGGCCTACCTGGCGGTCAAGCGCGCGGAAGCCGCCGCGTTCGCCGAGCACGACACCGCCTGGGAATGCTTCCAGCACTTCCTGCGATTCTGAGCGGATGAGCCTGACCGCAGCGATCGAGGAGCTGCGCCTGGTCGACCAGCACCTGCACTCGGTGCTGCCGGGCGCGCTGGCCCGGCCGGACCTCGAGGGCTTCCTGACCGAGTCCGACCTGCCTCCCCCGCCCGGCACCACCCAGTTCGACTCCCAGCTCGGCTTCGCGCTCCGCCGCTGGTGCGGGCCGGTGCTCGGCCTCGATCCGGCGGTCACGCCCGACGCCTACGTGGCCCATCGCGATGCCCTGACGGGACCGGGAACGAAGCTCCCTGAGCGACTACTGTCGTCGGCCGGATGCGCCGCCCTGCTGGTCGACACCGGCTACACGATGCCGGGCTCGGTCAGCCTGGCCGAGCTGGCCAGGCTGTCGGGAGCGCAGGTCCGCGAGGTCGTCCGGCTCGAGACGGTGGCCGAGGAACTGGCCGCGAGCGGCTGCACCGCCGACGGGTTCGCCACCGCCTACGCCGACCTGCTGGCCCGGCGGACGGCTGACGCGGTGGCGGTCAAGAGCATCATCGCCTACCGGTACGGGCTCGACTTCGATCCGGCCCGGCCGGGCCGCCGCGAGGTCGCGGCCGCGGCCGGGAGCTGGCTGGGCTCGGGGCAGGCACGGCTCACCGACCCGGTCCTGCTCCGCGAGGTGCTGTGGGCCGGCGTCGACCGGGGCCTGCCGATACAGCTGCATACCGGGTTCGGTGACCCGGACCTGAACCTGCGCCGGGCCGACCCGCTGCTGGCGATCGACTTCCTGGCCAGCCTGAGCGGCGCCGGCGTGCAGGTCGTGTTGCTGCACTGCTACCCGTTCCACCGGGGCGGCGCCTTCCTGGCCCAGGCCTATCCGCACGTGTACCTCGACCTCGGCCTGACCATCAACTACGCCGGGGCACGCGCCGCGGCGGTCCTGGCCGAGGCGCTCGAGCTGGCACCCTTCGGCAAGGTGCTCTACTCATCCGACGCGTTCGGGCTGCCCGAGCTGGTGTACCTGGGTGCGCGCCTCTGGCGCAACGCGATGGCCGAGGTGCTCGGCGGCTGGATTGCGGCCGGCCACTGGGTGGAGGCCGATGCCGTCCGGGTGGCGCGGCTGATCGGGGCCGCGAACGCCGCGCGTCTCTACGGCCTGCCCGACGTCGGCTAGCCTAAAGGGCCGGTGATGAGCGCGACGGCCGTCGTTCCCGGCTCGAAGGCTTTTCCTCGGCCAGCATGAAGATGCCGCGCATCATCTTGGCCACTTATACCAGTCGAGGCGGACGCCGTGCCGCCGCTCGAAGTCGGCGGTGAACGCGGCCAGCTCGGGGCAGCGCCAGGAATCCGCGATATAGTTAGCTCTGTGAAAGAGGTATCTTCACTTTCGCCTGCCGAGCTGCTCGGTGCCATCAGCCAGGTCCGGCGCGCGGCCCGGCGCGCCGCCCGCCAGGCCTGGGAGCAGGAACCGCTGCCGCCCGCTCACTCCGAGCTGCTGCGCCTGGCGGCCGGCCGGCCGGGCATCACGGTGGCCGACGCCGCGCATGAGCTCCGGCTGGCGCCGAACACAGTAAGCACGCTGGTCGGGAAGCTGACCGCGGCCGGCCTGCTGCGCCGCAGCCGCGGGCCGCGGGATGCCAGGACCGCGCTGCTGACAATTACCGACAGCGCGCGCAGCCGACTCGCGCAGTACCGCGATTTGAGGGCAGATCTGGCCGGCCAGGCACTCAGTCGGCTCTCCGCGGCGGACCGGCGGGCCCTAGCGGCGGCGCTGCCCGCCCTGCTCAGGCTGGCGGAGGGAATGGAGTCCTGTGACCGGGCAGCATGAAACCGCCCTCGCGGCGGTCACGACGCCAGCCAATGAAGCAGGCAAGAGCGCGGTGGTGTGCTCCGGCCTGACCTACCGGTTCGGCACGCACACGGCCGTTGATCACGTCGATCTGCGGATCGCACAGGGCGAGACGTTCGGGCTGCTCGGACCAAACGGCGCCGGCAAGACCACGACGATCCGCATGCTCACCACGCTGCTGAAGCCGATGGAAGGCAATGTCAGCGTGCTGGGCATCGACACGGCCGGGCAGCCGATGCGCGTGCGCCGGATGATCGGGTACGTGCCGCAGCTGCTGTCGGCCGACGCCACGCTGACCGGCCGGGAGAACGTCGAGCTGTTTGCCCGCCTGTTCGACGTGCCGCGCAGCCTGCGGCGTGAGCGGGTGGAGAGCGCACTGGCGGCGATGGGGCTGACCGAGCCCGCGAACCGTCAGGTGAAGACCTACTCCGGTGGCATGATCAGGCGGCTTGAGCTCGCCCAGGCCCTGGTGAACTCGCCCCGCCTGCTGGTGCTGGACGAGCCGACGGTTGGCCTTGACCCGATCGCGCGGACCGATGTCTGGGAGTTCATCGCCCGGCTACGCGAGACCGCCGACATGACGGTGCTGATGACCACGCACTACATGGACGAGGCCGACACCTATTGCGACCGGGTCGCGCTCATGCATGCGGGATCTATCCGCGCGACCGGCACGCCCGGCTTGCTCAAGGCGATGCTGGGGGACAGCGCGAGCCTCGATGACGTGTTCCGCCACTACACCGGCGGCACTCTCGACGACAACCCCGACAAGGGAGGCATCCGTGACGTCCGCCGCGCCAGGCGTACCGCCCGTCGTCTCGGCTGAGTCCGGGCTGGCCGGGCCGGGTCATTTCGGCACCGCGCTGCTGCCGCCGCCGGACACGCCGCTGGCAGTGCTGCGCAGGCTCGGCAGCCGCATGGTCACGCTCTGCTGGGTGGAGCTCCGCAAGATCCGGCATGACCGCACCGAGCTCTACACCCGGGCCATCCAGCCGGCCTTGTGGCTGCTGATCTACGGCGAGGTATTCACCAGGATTCACGCGATCCCGACCCCGCACGGCATCCCCTACCTGGCGTTCCTGGCACCGGGAATCCTGGCCCAGTCGGCGCTGTTCATCGCGATCTTCTACGGGATCCAGATCATCTGGGAACGCGACGCCGGGGTGCTGACCAAGCTCATGGTGACCCCGACCCCCAGGGCCGCGCTCATCACCGGCAAGGCGTTCGCCGCCGGAGTGCGGTCCGTGGTACAGGCGATCGCGGTCCTGGTGCTGTCGGCGCTGCTGGGCGTGACGCTGACCGACAACCCGCTGCGGCTGCTGGCAGCCACCGCGATCGTGGTGCTCGGATCCGCGTTCTTCTCCTGCCTGTCCATGACCATCGCCGGCCTCGCCCTGTCGCGCGACCGGCTGATGGGAATCGGCCAGGCGATCACCATGCCGCTGTTCTTCAGCTCGAGCGCGCTGTACCCGGAGAAGATCATGCCAGGCTGGCTCCAGGTCATCAGCAAGTGCAACCCGCTGTCCTACGAGGTCGACGCCCTCCGCGGGCTGCTGATCGGAACGCAGGCGCATCTCGGGCTGGACGTCGTCGTGCTCGTCGCCGCCACCGTGCTCGGCGTCACGGCCTCGGCCATGCTGCTGCCCCGGCTGGCCAGGTAGCTCCGGGGCCCGACCGTATCCACCGTTGTTGTTCCCTGGCCGCGCGAGCCGACCGTCAGCCCGCCCCTGCGTACCGCTCGCGGGCTGCGTTGCCGACCGGGCATCACCCCGACCAGCATCTTTGCCGCGAGCGTGCTGAACTCGGCCCGCTCCTGCGGCGCCAGCGCGGACAGCGCGCGGTGCGGCAGTGCGGGCGTCACAGACCTCGTGCGCAATCGCCGTGCCGCCGGCGTCAGCGAGACGGCGTCGCTGCGCTGCCGCCCGCCAGCGCGACCTGGAGCAGGTTCTGCGCTCCGTCGGCGGCAGCCCGGGCCAGAATGGCGTGGGTGTGCGCGTCGTCTACGTCACCGAGGGCGAGGCAGGTGGCAGCGACGCGCGCTTCGTGCGCGGCCATTTCTAACTGGAGGGCGGCCTCTCCGATGTCAACCTGCCCGGCGCCCGTCTCATGGCTGCTGCTCGTGATGCTCACCTGATGCTCACCGTCCTCGTCCTTACGAGCCGGAGGGGTTGCCGTGGCCCAGGGCCCTCTGGTCCGGATAGCTGCCCGCAGCGGCAGGCGATTCCCTGAGCACCTGCGGGCCAGCTATCCGGCAACGTGTTGTTACCCATCCGGCAGGCCGGCCATGCCGATCCCCGCGACTCGCCCCGCGATTTCAGCCGCCATTCGGAACGGAACGGCGGCTCCCTGTCACCCGGTCACTAGCCGGCTCAGCCACGCCGGTTACTGAGCAGGCCCGGTCAGCAGCCCGCCCATCAGCAGGTCCAGCATCCGGTCGGCCTCCGCGAGGTCCCCCTCGGTCGCCACGACCAGGCCGTGGACGAGCCGGATCAGGTCGGTCGGCTGCACGTCCGCGCGGACGTCGCCCGACTCCTGCGCCCTGGCCAGCAGGGTCCCTGTGGAGCTGCGCAGGATCCGGCTGCACTCCGACAACAGGGCCGAGTCCTTCCCGATCGTGGCCACCAGCGCGGCACTCAGGTTTCGCTTGGTGCGCCCGAAGGCCGCGAATGCCCGCAGCCACTCGACCAGCGCCGGACCCGGCGACTCGGATACCAGAAGCTTGCCTGCCAGCGCTTCCAGGCCGTCCACCTGGTCCCTGTACACGGCCTCAAGCAGGGCCTGCCGGGCCGGGAAGTGCCGGTAGAGAGTGCCGATCCCCACGCCGGCCCGGCGGGCGATCTCCTCTAGCGACACGTCGTCGGCTCCATGCTCGGCGAACGCCTTCGCCGCCGCCGCGATCAGCAGTTCGTAGTTACGGCGCGCGTCAGCCCGCTTCGTGCCACCCGGCGTCCCGGTCGCGTTCATCGATGCTCCAGCCTTACCCACTTGCCAAACGGAGGCGACCTCCGTATAGTACTTACCGGAGGGATCCTCCGAATAAGCATAGCTCGTAACGGCCGCCGTGACCAGGGGATGTCGCGGCCAGGGCCGGAATCCCGCACGCCCCGCAGATGGAGGAATCTTGTCTATTCCCACGATCAGCCAGTTGCCTTCGTCAGTCCGGCAGGCGGACAAGCCGGTCCGAGACCGGAGGAACATCACGCTGGCCGTCGTCCTGTGCGCTCAGCTCATGATCGTCCTCGACATGACGGTCGTGAACGTCGCGCTCCCCTCGATGGCCACCGGGCTGCACCTGTCCGCGACCGGGCTGTCCTGGGTGCTGAACGCCTACACCCTGACCTTCGGCGGCCTGCTGCTCCTCGGCGGCCGGGCCGGGGACGTTCTCGGCCGGCGGAACACATTCATCGCCGGCCTGGCCCTGTTCACCCTGGCCTCGCTGGCAGGCGGGCTGGCGACATCTTCGGCTGTCCTGCTCACGGCGCGCGCCATCCAGGGCGTGGGCGGGGCCGTCGCGTCGCCGGCAGTGCTGGCAACGATCGTCGCAAGCTTTCCCGAGGGACGCGAGCGCGTTCGTGCCCTCGGCGCCTTCACCGCGGTCGCCATGGGCGGCGCGTCGCTCGGCCTGGTACTCGGCGGAATGCTGACCCAGTGGGCATCCTGGCGCTGGGTCTTCTTCGTGAACGTACCGGTCGGCGCGGCCGTCGTCGCGGTCGCGCCGCGACTGCTAGCCCGCTCGCCGCGGGTAACCGCCCGGCTGGACATCGCCGGCGCCCTCACCTCGACGACGGGTATGTCAGCACTGGTCTACGGCTTCATTCACGCAGCCTCGGCCGGCTGGGGGAATGTCACGACGATCGGGTCCTTCGCAGCGGCCGTCATGCTCCTCGGTCTCTTCGTCGCTATCGAGTCCAGGGCGCAGGAGCCGATCACGCCGCTGTGGCTGCTGCGCGACCGTAGCCGGGCCGCGTCCTACCTGGCTCGCCTGCTTCTGGTCGGCGGCATGTTCGGGATGTTCTTCTTCCTGACGCAGTTCGTCCAGGACGTCCTGCACTTCAGCCCGCTGCGGGCCGGTCTTGCCTTCGTGCCGATGACGGCGGCCTTGCTGCTGATGTCGCGCACCGCCCCGCGTCTTGTCCCCCGGTTCGGCGCTAAGCCACTGCTCGTCGCCGGCCTGGTGCCGGTCGTGGCCGGCATGGCCTGGCTCGGCCAGGTCTCGACCAGCACCGGCTACCTGCCCGGCATCCTGGTGCCGATGCTCCTGCTCGGTATCGGCATGGGCTTCGCGTTCGTGCCGCTCACGATGGCCTCGCTGGCCGGAGTGCCACCGCAGGACTCGGGTGCCGCGGCGTCGATGGTCAACGTGATGCAGCAGGTCGGCGGATCACTCGGCCTGGCCATCCTGGTCACCGTCTTCGGCAGCGCCAGGCAGTCCGCGGCGGCCCACCCACTGGCCGGCGCTACCGCGGCCGAGCAGGCCCAGCACGTGCTGGTGCACGGCATGAGCACGGCGTTCTCCGCGGCGGCGATATTCGACGCACTCGCGCTGATCATCGTGATCGCCGCGATCCGGCTACGCCAGCCCAGCCCGGCGGGCCACACGGGCCAGGCGGGCCACACAGGCCAGGCAGGTCAGGCAAGCCAGCAAGCCGCAGCCACCGACTGACCCGCCGGAGGCGGCTGGGATCCGGCTGACGCCGGATCCCAGCCGTCTTCGCACTACCGGACCTGGGTGATGCACCGAGGCCGCTTCCCGGCCCGGCCGTAGTCGGCACGCCCGTTATGCGGGGATTGGCCGACGTGGCCGCCGTTCCCGGCCCGTCAAACCCTCAGCCGCAGCGCCCTCCGTCCGGTGGTCGAACAACATCAGGGGGCAGTCTGCTGTTGTTCTTCAGACACTAATGGCGCCACGACGGTCAGTGACGTTGCCGTTATGTACCGTCAGCGCTGCCGCGCGCAGGTCGGGATTCACGGCCGAGCCGGCGGCGCCAGGCCGTCCCTCATGATCCACGGAGAGTTTGGCACGGCGCACCAAAGTATCCGTGATCATGAAACGCTGCCCATCGCGGGGTTCCCCGGCCCCGCCCGCCCCGCAGGAAACCGGCCAGACAATCGCCGCGCCTCCCGTACGAACCGGCATATGCCCAGCTCATGGCATCAGCCACAAGTAGGAACAGCCATGTTGGTACATCTTGGCAATGTTGTTCTAAGGGCATTGTTGG
>JASHOV010000544.1 GCA_030038495.1 Streptosporangiaceae bacterium | reverse complement strand
GCGGCGTAGCTGGCGGTGTCGGATGATCCAACCGGCGTGATGCTCACCATCACGGCGACCACCGCGGCGCTCAGCAGGAACAGCCTGGTCGGGTTAGGCCGCCAGCCCTGACTGTGCGCCCACAGCATGCCGGCCAGGCCCAGGCAGGCCAGGACGTCGCCGGTATAGAGGACGGCGCCGGAGAAGACCTTGTGGTTGTAGAAGAACGCCTGCATCCAGGGGAAGGCGCTCTCGAACGCATGCGTGAGCGGCAGGGCGACGGGATGCGCAAAAGACCCCAGGGCCATCTGATTCGGCGCGTTGAGCCCGACCAGCATGCCCAGGAACAGCCCGACGGCCGAGACCGAGAGGGCGACCTTGGGGTCGGACAGACGGCTCCACGACAGCTTGCGGATGACCGTGCTCATGACCCGCTCGATCGGGCCGTTCGGACCAGGCCCGTCGAGGGGGCTGCGTGCCCACGGCCGCTTGGCGAGCCCGACGGAACCGGGCGTCTCGGCCGGGTTGGACACCTGCGTCACCTGGGCCATACCTCCGTGCGGCGGGTCTGCGCGACCAGGATCTGCGCAGGCACCCTCGCGCTCTGCGGTCCCGGGATCCTGGAAAGCCGTCATTGCTTCTCGGACAGACCCTTCCTGCAGGTCTTTTCCCAGCGTATGGTCGCGCCCCGTCTGCCCACGCCACTTTGCCGGAAACGTACCGGCCCCCAAACCCTACCTCGTCAACCTGAGAGTCCGCTGGCGGCAAGCTCCAGGTCGTGGACCCGCCGACGGCACGCCAACTACGGCGTTATCCGTGGGTTTCGAACTAGTGGGCGGTGGATTGCCGATCTGTCCTCACGTAGAACAACTGCCTTATTACTCACCGTGATTCCCGGAGTGATCTACCTAACGTTCGCCCGGCAGCAGACTACAGTGCCGGGACACGCAGATCTCCGTTGCGGGCGCTCCCGGCCTCGGGACTTGCACAAAACCGGACAGAAGGCAATCGACGCGGTCGCCGCTCTGACCGGCCGGATCGAAGGTATCCGCGACACGCTCACCGTCTTGTGTCACATCACCACATGATGCCTGCCCGGCCGGGTATAGGAATGGGCCTGAGGAACGGAGCCGCGGGGGGCTCCGCTACACGAGGAGGAAGCAGCACGCGGGGGGGACGTTCTAGATGGACCTGCTTGTCGCTATCGGGGTCTTGATGCTGATCGTCTGGCTCAACAAGAAGTAGGTAGTCCTCGGGCCGCGAGACGGCATAGGGTGCTCCAGTGCCTCGTGCCCTCGTTCTCGGCGGCACCGGCCTGATCGGCGGCGCGGTCGCGCACCGGCTGCTGCAGGCGGGCTGGCGGGTGGACGTGACCGGCCGCGACCCGGGCCGGATGCCGGCCGGGCTGGCCGCCGATGGGGCCCGGTTCACGGCCGCTGACCGGCGCGACCCGGAGCAGTTGCGGGCCGCGTTCGGGACCGGGGCCGACCTGCTGGTCGACTGCGCCTGCTACACCGCCGCAGACGCGCGCCTGCTGCTGCCGCTTGCGCAGGCATCCGGCTCCGCGGTCATGATCTCCAGCAAGGCGGTCTACGTCGATGACCAGGGCCGTCATTCCAACTCCGACGCCAGCCCGGAGTTCGCCGGCCCGGTAAGGGAGAGTCAGCCGACGATGGCGCCGTCTGACATCGACTTCAACTCGCGCGAGGGGTACGGGGCGAACAAGGTCGCTGCCGAGCAGGTACTCCTGGACAGCGGGGCGCCGGTTACGGTGCTGCGGCCATCGAAGGTACACGGGGTCGGCGGCACCCGGCCACGGGAGTGGATGTTCGTCAGGCGAGTGCTCGACCGGCGACCGGCCGTGTTCCTGGCCCGCCGCGGGGCTGGCATCGATCATCCCTCTGCGGCCGCGAACATCGCGGCGCTGGTGGAGACGGTGGCCGCCGTTCCCGGCCGACGGGTCCTCAACAGCGCTGATCCGGATGCGCCAAGTGGCCGGCAGATCGCAGGGGCGATCGCGCGGCATCTGGACTACCAGTGGGAAGAGGTACTTCTGGACGAGTCTGAGTCCGCCGGGACGCTCGGCCGACATCCCTGGGACAGCGTGCCGCCGATCATCCTCGACATGACCGCTGCGTCCGAACTCGGGTACGTTCCGGCCGGCGACTACGCGACGACGGTCAGGGCCCAGGTCGACTGGCTCGTGTCCGCCGCCCACGGCGACGACGACCTGGTCCGGAGCTGGATGAGCGACGGGTTCTTCGACTCACTGCTTGACTACGCCGCCGAGGATCGGTACCTAGCCGAGCGCGGCCGGAGTGCGCAGCCATAGCTCGCCGGCCTCACAGCACCGCCGGCGGCGCGATCCGCTCAAGAGCAGTCACCGGCCCGTTACCCGGATTATGATGCTTTGGGAATAGCGTTCGCAGGGCGCGCAGACGGCCGTGCGAGCTTCGACGGGGAACGGGGCTGGAGGCCGGGTTGGCTGTCTCACTAGTTATCGGCGGACTGCTGGTACTCGCGATGGTGGGGGTGTCGGTAAACGGGGCCAGATCGCTGCCGTCAGACGTCCGCATTCCGATCCACTACGGGCTGGGGAGATACAACAACTTCGCCTCGCGGACGGTCGGCCTGATCATGTGGCCCGCGGCCGGAGTGGTTGTGTACGGAATCTTCGCGGGCATCCAGGCCGGTGCGATCAAGCCGAACCACGGCAGCAGTGGCTCGGCCGGCGTGATCCTCCCGATCGTGCTCGCGGTCATTCTCGTAGCGCAGGTCGGCGCCTTCCGTGCGGCCCGAGGCGGTACCGGGGACTCCTCCGGCTAGCGGCGAGGCACTCCCCGAGCCGGCGACGTGCTCAGCGGTGCAGTATGCGGCGCAGGCCCCGGATAGCGCGGTCCATATCGCTGCCGAACGGATTCTCCTGCACCACGTACGTCCACGTCGCGGTGGGCCGCTTCAGGCCGACCGCCTCAAGGTCGAACCCGTCAGCAGTGATCGTCAGCGAATCAAACGTCGCGGCGCTGTCCTTGCCCACCTGATCGAAGAACCGGTCGAACAGCTTGATCGACTCCTTGTGGAATTCGGCCAGCGGGTCGCCACGCCCGAGCGCGCGCAGGTGGATGCCCTCGCGGACGTCCGCCAGCGCCGTGAGGTGGTCCGCCCAGCACCGGTCCAGGTGATAGAGCACGATCTGCCGAGCCGCCAGGGACAGAACGTCAGGCGGGACCGAAGCCGCAAACTCACGATGCCGGTCCGGGCAGGCCCTGGCCAGTGCCGACAGCCCCGCGTCGGTACGCAGTACTCGGTCACGATGGTCCAGCACGATCGCGCGCTGGTCGTCGGTCATCTTGTTGTAGCGGAACGTGTTCTTGTGAATCTCGACGTTGACGCCCTCGGCGGCGCGCTGAGCGTGGCCCGCGGTGAAATGCGCCCTGGCATCGTGGACCCGTCCCTCCGGGTCAACGTCACGCGGAGCCGCCGCATCGGGCGCATTGCTCACGATCAGCTCGTCCTCCATGCTGGCGAAGAACACCGAGCTGCCAGGGTCGCCCTGGCGGCCGGCCCGGCCGCGGAGCTGGCCGTCAAGCCGGCTGGTCCAGTTCTGCCCGGTGCCGACCACGTGCAGGCCGCCGAGCCTGGCCACCTCGTCGGTGCGCGCGTGCCTGCCCCCGAGCCGGATGTCGGTACCGCGGCCGGCCATCTGAGTGGACACGGTTATGGCCCCGAGCGTGCCGGCCTCCGCGATGATGGCGGCTTCCGCGGCGTCGTTCTTGGCGTTCAGCACCGTGCTCGCCAGGCCCGCCGCCGCCAGCTGCTCGGCCAGGCGCTCGGATTCGGCGATGTCCAGCGACCCGATGAGGACCGGCCTGCCGGTCTGATGGACGGCCGCGACCTCCGCGACGATCGCGTCCTCCTTCTGGTGTGCCGTCGCGTACAGCCGCAGGGGCTCGTCCCGACGTATGCACGGCCGGTTCGGCGGGATTACCGCCACTTCCAGGTCGTAGAAATGCCGTAGCTCGTCACCGACGGTAACGGCGGTCGCCGTCGCCCCGCACTTGGTCGGGAACTGCCGCACCAGCGACTCGATCGTGATCGTGTCCAGGATCTCGCCGGTGGCGCTGGCCTGCAGGTTCTCCTTGGCCTCCACCGCGGCCTGCAGGCCGTCCGGCCAGCGCTGCAGCACCGCAACCCGGCCGCGGGAGGTGTTGACCAGGTGCACCTGCCCGTCCCTGACAATGTAGTCGACGTCGCGACGCAGCAGGGCGCGCGCGTGCAGCGCCACGTTCAGCCTGGTCAGCGCGTCCAGCTGATCGGCCGCATACAGGTCGATGCCGCCAAGTGCCTCCTCGACGACGCGGGCGCCCGCGTCCGTTAGGCTCACGTTCCTGCCATCGTCGTCGATCTCAAAATGACGGCGGCGCGCGAGCCGCTCGACGATCCGGGCCATCTGATGGTCGGAGCTGCCGTCCTCAGACGTTCCCGCCAGTACCAGCGGCACCCTCGCCTCGTCGATCAGGACCGAGTCCGCCTCGTCGATGACCGCGACATCGAGAACGGGAACGATCTGCTCGTCGGCCTCCGTGCGGAGCCGGTCGCGGAGCACGTCGAACCCGATTTCGCTCACCGAGGCATAGGTGACCTGCGCCGCGTGGGCGGCGCGCCGCTCCGGCCGGGTCGACAGCTGGCCCAGCCAGCCGACGCCGACGCCGAGCAGGTCGTAGACCGGGCGCATCCACTCGGCGTCGCGGCGGGCGAGATAGTCATTGACCGATACGACGTGGACCGAGCGGCCGCGGAGCGCGTACCCAGCCGCCGCCATCGCGGCGACCAGCGTCTTGCCCTCGCCCGTCGCCATCTCGGCCACGTTCCCGGCCAGCATGGCCAGGGCGCCAAGGACCTGCACGTCGTACGGGCGCTCGGCCAGGCCCCTCCTGGCCGCCTCGCGCGCGACCGCGAGCAGGGACACACTGCCGTTTGCCGCACTGGCGTCGGCTGCCCCGCGGGCTAGCTCGGCGAGCCCGTCGTCGGGGACGGTCAGCAGGTCTTGCTCGCGGGCGGCGATCGCGGGGAGCTGAGCGGTGAACTGGGACAGGCTGAGTGTGCCTGGCCGCTCCAGGAACCTGCGGACCTGGTTCCGAGCCGCGCCTAGCACGCGCGATCCGCCGGGTGGGCCAGTGCTCTCACGTGCCTATCAACGGTCCGCCGGTGGGCCGCGTTCCCGCGGAAACGCTGGGGCCGCCGCCCCGCAGCATCAAGGGGTGGTTGCGGCACTGTCAAGGTGTACCAACTTAGCCGTTCATGATCTTTTGCTTGAGCGGCGCGGCGGGCGCAGGGGCGGTGCGGCTATCCCCCGAGCGCAGGGCTCTGCCAGACCGGGCCGGATCTGCCGTAGATGTCCGGCGGATTCGGCCAGTGGGCGGCTCTGATAGGGCAGCAAAGCTCCTACGTTGCCCATAGAAGGGCAGCAATGGTCCAACGATGCCCTTAGTACGACATCAAGCTGGTGTAAGGGCGAGCGTTTGGGTCCGCCGGAGCTGTTGGTGCTCGCTGAAATTTGCCCGCTGACGTTGGGATTTGCCCGATATTTTCGGTGAAACTGGGGGCACCGCGCGAACTCGGTCAAACCGGCTCGAGCGGTGCCCCCGCAGTCCTGTTCGGGAGCCTCAGGCCGGGCCGGCGAAGGCCAGCCTGAGGCGTCCCCATCAGGCCAGGTCGAACCGATCGAGGTTCATGACCTTGTCCCACGCAGCGACGAAGTCGCGCACGAACTTCTCTTGCGCGTCGTCGCTGGCATAGACCTCTGCGACCGCCCTGAGTTCGGAGTTTGAGCCGAAGACCAGGTCGAACCGGCTGCCGGTCCACTTCAGCTCGCCCGTCCCGCGGTCGCGGCCCTCGAAGGTGTCCTCGGCCTCTGACGTCGCCGTCCAGTTCGTGCCCATGTCGAGCAGGTTCACGAAGAAGTCGCTGGTCAGCGTCCCTGGCCTGGTGGTGAGAACGCCGAGGCTCGAGTGATCGTAGTTCGCGTTCAGCACCCGGAGGCCGCCCACCAGGACGGTCATCTCGGGCGCGGACAGCGTCAGCAGGCTGGCCTTGTCGACCATATGGTGCTCCAGCAGCCGCGCGTGCAGCTTGCCGGCGTAGTTGCGGAACCCGTCCGCGGCCGGCTCCAGCACGGCAAAGGACTCGACGTCGGTCTGCTCCTGAGACGCGTCCGTGCGTCCGGGCGCGAACGGGACCTGGACGTCGTGCCCGGCGTTCTTCGCCGCCTGCTCCACGGCGGCGCATCCGCCCAGCACGATCACGTCGGCCAGGGAGACCTGCTTGGTCCCGGCGCTGAACTCACGCTGGATGCCTTCCAGGGTCCGCAGCACCTTCGCCAGCTCGGCCGGGTTGTTGGCCTCCCAGTCGTTCTGCGGGGCGAGGCGGATCCGGGCCCCGTTGGCGCCGCCGCGCTTGTCGGTGCCGCGGAACGAGGACGCCGCGGCCCAGGCGGCCAGCACCAGCTCGGGAATCGTCAGATCCGAGGCGAGGATCGTGGCCTTGAGAGTCGCGATGTCATCGGCGCTGATCAGCTCGTGGGTGACCGGCGGTACCGGGTCCTGCCAGATCTGCGGCTCCGCCGGTACCTCGGGGCCGAGATAGCGCGCGACCGGCCCCATATCGCGGTGGATCAGCTTGAACCAGGCCCGAGCGAAGGCGTCGGCGAGTTCCTCCGGGTTCTCGTGGAACCGCCGCGAGATCGGCTCGTAGATCGGGTCCATCCGCAGCGCGAGGTCCGTCGTCAGCATCACCGGCGTGTGGCTCTTGGCCGGGTCATGCGGGTCGGGCACGGTGCCCTCCGCCGCCGGATCGGTCGGGACCCACTGCGACGCTCCCGCGGGGCTCTTCGACAGCTTCCACTCATAGCCGAACAGGGTGTCGAAGAAGCTGTTGTCCCAGGTCACCGGGGAAGGCGTCCATGCTCCTTCCAGCCCGCTTGTGATCGCGTCGTCGCCCGACCCCGTGCCGAAGTTGTTGGCCCAGCCGAGGCCCATCTCCTGCAGGGGCGCACCCTCCGGCTCCCGCCCGATGTGATCATCGGGAACGGCGGCACCGTGGGTCTTGCCGAACGTGTGCCCGCCGGCGATGAGCGCGACGGTCTCCTCGTCGTTCATCGCCATCCGGCGGAACGTCTCGCGGATGTCACGGGCCGCCGCCACCGGGTCCGGATTGCCGTTCGGCCCCTCCGGATTCACGTAAATCAGGCCCATCTGGACGGCGCCGAAGGGCTCCGCCAGTTCGCGGTCCCCGCTGTAGCGCTCGTCGCCGAGCCAGACGTCCTCGGCTCCCCAGTTGATGTCCTCGGGCTCCCAGACGTCCTCGCGCCCGCCGCCGAAGCCGAAGGTCTTCAAGCCCATCGACTCCAGGGCGACGTTGCCGGCGAGGATGATCAGGTCGGCCCAGGAGAGCTTGCGGCCGTACTTCTGCTTCACCGGCCAGAGCAGCCTGCGCGCCTTGTCCAGGCTCGCGTTGTCGGGCCAGCTGTTGAGCGGGGCGAAGCGCTGGGTACCCCGGCCGCCGCCGCCGCGGCCGTCGCTGATCCGGTAGGTGCCCGCACTGTGCCAGGCCATCCGGATGAAGAGCGGGCCGTAGTGGCCATAGTCAGCGGGCCACCAGTCCTGGGAGGTGGTCATCACACTCTCGATATCGCGCTTGACGGCGGCGAGGTCGAGGGTCTTGAACTCCCGTGCGTAGCTGAAGTCCTCACCCAGCGGGTTGGACTCGGTGTGGTTCAGCCGGAGCACCCGCAGGTCCAGCTGGTTCGGCCACCAGTCGCGGTTCATCCGGAGCACGGTCGTGTTCGGGATTGGGCATTTGCTCTCGTTATCCATGATTGTCCCCTTTCTGGCGGCAGTGCGGCTGGAGCGACCCTCGCGGTGGATTACGGGGCGCTCTGGACTGCCGCGCCTGCGTCTTCGGCGTTGACGGCGATATCATTCACGCGGACTTATCTTCTGGTCTCTCAGACTGGCACTCCGGGCAGCGGCCCCAGTAAATGACCTCGGCTTCGTCGATGTCGTAGCCCATGTCATCGACCGCCGTCAGGCAGGGCGCGGAGCCGATCGAGCAGTCGACGTCGGCCGTGCGGCCGCACACGCGACAGATCACATGATGGTGATTGTCGCTCACGCGGGCCTCGAAGCGGGCGGGCGACCCGGCGGGCTGGATCCGCCGGACCAGCCCCACATCCTCCAGGACCGCGAGCACGTCGTACACCGCCTGCAGCGAGATGGCTCCCAGTTCCGCGCGGACGGTCTCGGCCACGGTATCGGCGGTCACGTGGGGCTCACCCGACACCGCCCGAAAAACCGCCAGGCGCTGCCCCGTAACTCGGTAGCCGCGCTCGCGAAGGAGCCCGGCCGGGTCGGAAAGCACAGTCCGGACGCTATCAAATCTGGAGCGACTCAGTGAATAGAATCAGTAAATATTTGCTGGCGGCGTGCCCGCTGGGCACCCATCGGCACCCGTGACGGGCCGACATCGTCCTGGCGCCACGGGAGACTGTTGCGCGACCCGAGGCAGTCGCCGGATCATCTGACCGGCTTATCGCGCTGGCGGCGGCGAACCTGCGTGAAGGCGAGGAACTGAATGTTCGTGCGTGGCCTGGAAACACCGGAACCCTCAACCCGCCTCAGTTCATTTTTCTGCAGGGCTTCGCCAGCCTTTATGCCCGTGCTCTCGTGATTAACTACAAGAGCGCAGCGCTGCTATTCCGTGCGGGCTTCGACCGCCTCAACGAATCGTACGTTGATCCCGATGACGGGTTGCACTGGCAGAACTTTGTCCTCCGGTCTCCAGGTGAGCGGGAAGTAACGGGATGACGATGGATATCCGGTCCAGCCCGCCCGACCCGGCCGGAACGTCACCCCGTCCTGTGCTCGCCCTCGCGCCGGTACTCGTCCAGTAGGCGGATCACCCGCTCACGCGCCCCGTCCAGGTCGACGCCGAACTCCGTCAGCACCTGCGCGGCGACGCCCTCGCCCTGGCTGATGAGGCCGAGCAAGATGTGCTCAGTGCCGATGTAGTGGTGGCCGAGATCGGCGCTTTCACTCAACGCCAGCCTGAGCACGTCCTTCGCCTGGGGCGTGAACGGAATGTGCCCGGACGGTGCCTGCTCGCCCCGGCCGACGAGCTCCTCTACCCGCTGCCGCACCGCGTCCGGGCTGATCGCCAGCGACTCCAGCACCTTGGCCGCCACACCGCTCCCCTCATGGATCAGGCCCAGCAGGACGTGCTCGGTACCAATCCAGTCGTGGTCCAGGTTCCTGGCCGCTTCTTGTGCCCGGACCACAACCCGCCGTGCCCGGTCAGTGAACCGTTCGAACATGCTCCGCCGCCGCCCTTCACCCACGTCCGGTGCGCCCGATTCCCTACGATAGCCCGCCCGCTTTGATGCGACGCCGATCACCATTCCGCCCGGCCCATGAGCAAGACTCACCATCATGCGAACAGACCCGCTACTCCAGAAGATCGACGCCGTCACTATCCCGGTACCGGACCTCGATACCGGACTGAGTTTCTACCGCGACCAGCTTGGCCACCAGGTGCGGTGGCGGAATGACGAAATAGGCCAGGTCGGCCTGGGGCTGCCCGGCAGCGACAGCGAGATTGTCCTGGCTACCCGGCAGAGCGCTGCCGGGCCCGCGTACGAGCCGAACTGGCTGGTCTCCTCGGCTGAGGAGGCAGCGAATGTGATCGCGGCCGCCGGCGGACGACTGGTGGCCGGGCCGGAGGATATCCCCGTCGGC
Source organism: Streptosporangiaceae bacterium (assembly GCA_030038495.1). Classification (GTDB taxonomy): domain Bacteria; phylum Actinomycetota; class Actinomycetes; order Streptosporangiales; family Streptosporangiaceae; genus JAJYUU01. Next base: position 4,634 of record JASHOV010000544.1, on the reverse strand, counting down.
AAGCTCGTTGTGGCCGAGGACCCGTTCGGCAACGTCCTCGTTCTCCTCGACCTGTCGAAGGGTCATTATCTCGTGGACGGCACCGGCCGGGTTACTGGCGTTGCGCCGCCGCCCGCGCCTGGCGACAGTCCCGTGTGAAGCACGGGGCGGAACGCCGCGGCCGCTGCCCGTGGTTGCCGCGCTGTTACCGCTGGACACCCAACGAATTCGCGGCCGAGATCGTCTGTCCTGTAGAGGGAGAAGACGGAGACCCGGATGGAAAGCTGGAAGAAGGCGCTGGCTGACCTTTCTGCCGAGGGGCTAGCCTCCCTCAAGCGCCAGGCGGTCCTGCTGTGCGGGGACGATCAGCAGGCTGAAGATCTTGTCCAGGATGCGCTTGTGCGGGCATTCGCGCGAGCACTGCGCCGCCCCAGCCCCGATGCGCCCGAGGCGTACGTGCGCAAGATCATGATGAACTTGTTCATTGACCGCGCCCGTAGGCAGTCCCGGTGGCAGCGGAGCGCCCCGCTGTTCGCCGGCAAGGAGAGCGTCCCGGACCCAGCGGACGAGATCGTCACCCGAGGCGTGGTTCAGGCTGCACTCGACGACCTGTCGCCGCGCCAGCGAGCCTGCGTCGTCATGCGCTATTACCAGGACCTGCCCGTCGCCCAGGTCGCGGCGGCCCTCGGCCTGGCCGAGGGAACAGTCAAGCGATACCTCAGCGAGGCGATGACCAGGATGGCCGTCCGGATGTCTCCCGTCCAGGACCGGTAGCGGAGGGAACGATGAGTCTCACGGAGCAGGAACTGCGCGAGCAGATGGAAGCCGCGGCCGCGCAGGCACTCCCGCCTCGCTTTACCGTCACCGACCTGGAAGGCAGGATCCGGCGGCAGCGCGCGAAGAACGCACGGGCAGTATCGGCATGCATCGCCGCTATCGCTGCCTTGGCCGTGGCGATTCCCCTCGCACTGGCCAACAGCACACCACAGTTCGCGGCGCCTGCCGTAGGCCAGAGCCAGCCTCTTGCGCTCCGGGACCTGCAGTTCACGGTAACCGTGAACGGGCAGCGCCCTTCCATCCGGTCGCAGCTGAAACTTCCGTCCGGCTGCGGACGCAGCCCCTCCGACCCCTGCCCCGCGCCCCCCGAACCCGGCTTCACCGTGTCGCCAGGTGAACGCCTCGGCATTCTGGTTGCGGTGGCCATTCCGGCCCGGGCCAGACTCACTGCCCTATGGCTCGGCATCTCCAGCGGAACCTTCGGATTTGCCCGCACCGAGCCGATCGGCCTGCAGCCGATCCTGGCGCACATCAGGACCGGCCTGCAGCCGGGGCGCCGCAGTTTCCTGATCGAATGGACAGTGCCTGGTCAGAAACCGCACGGCACGACTCTTTGGCTCGCCGCCTCCTGGTCCGGCCTGCTGCCGAAGGCAGGTCCGGCCGGAACGAGGCAGCCGCTCGTCAGCGCGTCGGTCACAGGCCCCGTGACCGAGTTCTACCTTTCAGGCTAGAGCCGCCACACGACGACGCGACCGACGTGGAAGGCGGGTCGGCCCACCAGTCTGGTCATGAATCGCGCAAGCCGTGAGCCCTCGCGGGTCACGGCGATGATCGCGGCGGGCCGCCAGTATGCCAGGGCCGCGCGGACCAGCGCGGCGGATGAGGCATGGACACGGACCTTCCCGGCCCACAGGCGGTTCAGCCACTCGGCGGCGGCCTGCTGGGGCCCGATGTTGAACACCGCCTGCCCGGTGTTGCTGGCCCTGAGGATATAGCCTGCGACCATCGAGGCGGGCTCGCCGGTGTCCGCCTGCCAGCGCATGACCTCGGAGTTCGCTATCAGCGTCACCGGGATGACGAGCACGCTGTCGTCCGGCGCGAGCCGCAGCCTGCTGAACGCCGCCTGCCAGCCCGTCGGGACCGGCGGGACGGCAGCGGCCTGGTACGGCAGCGGGATCAGCGGCAGGACCGCCAGCACCGCGACGGTGGCCGGGATGCGGCGCAGCCACGGCCTGGCCTGCGGCCTCGGTGCCCGGGCCAGATCCAGCGAGAAGGCGAGCACGGCCCCGGCCGCGCCAGCCCCGAGGATGCAGAACCGGTCCGGCAGCACCTGCGCCATCGTCGGCAGGCCCTGCAGCCAGTGGTAGGGCAGGAACGAACCGGGCAGCCGGAACCCACCGACCTGCAGCGGGCCGCCGCCGAGGTTGCACAGCTCCAGCGCGGCACAGGCCACGGCCGCGGCGCGGACCCGCGGGTCCCGCCAGAACCGGATCGCGGCGGCCAGGAGGACCACGATCAGCGGCCAGCCCAGGTAGGCGAGCACTTCCGGGAGCCCGAGACTGTAGCTGTTGACGACGGCCGCACTGGACGACGTGTGGAAGAGCAGGTTGCCGGACGGGTCCACGAAGAACGCGAGATTGCCCGACCATCCCGGGCCGCGCAGCACCTTGTGCTCGTGCAGCGGGCCGAAGAACTGGAACCACAGGGCGTAGCCGCTGATCAGCAGGGCCACGGCCGCCCCGACCGCGGCGCCGAGCACGGTGTCGCGGACCCGGCCCGGCACCGCGCGCGGATGGCTGAGCGCGATCACCAGCACCAGCACGAGGGCGGCCACGGCCGTGTAGGTCAGCAGCTCCTCCCCGGTGAAGATCTGGGCGGCGGTCAGTAGCCCCAGCCAGACCCCGGTACGCACAGGCCGACCGCGCCCGGTGACGATCCGCAACACTGCGTCGATGATCAGCGGCGGCGCTGCGGCGAGCACGAGCTGGTAGTGGCCGGTACCGGAGTTCAGCAGGGCCGGCGAGAACCCGTAGACCGCGCCGCCCAGCGCGGCCCCGCCGATGCTGGCCCCCCACCGGCGTAGCACCCAGAAAAGGCTGGCCGCCGAGCCGGCGATGCTCAGCGTCAGCACGATCGTCAGGCTGACCTGCGGCCCGGCCAGCAGCGTCACCGGGGTCAGCAGGACTCCGGGGAGCAGGTACGCCGTGTTCCACATCAGGTTGACGCCGCGCGGAGCGTTCAGGGCGGTCGTGAACAGGGCCGGCAGGTGCCCATGGCTGACCGCCGTCGCGGAGTAACGGAGGAACCAGGCGAACAGGTTGACGTCCTGGACGTCGCCGCTCTGCATCCGCCCCGCGGGGTCGACCCATAGGTGAGAGGTCACCACCAGGGCGCCGAGCAGATAACAGCACAAGACCAGCCACCCCGGCACGGTCCCGGAACCGGGCACCCGGCCCTCGGCGACCGGCGTCTGCTCGACGGCCGCCGGGACGGCGCTCATCTGCCCGCCTCTGGCCTGATGCTCACCGTCGGCATCCATTCCGCTCAGGATATTTGCAGCGTTCACGGTACCCCGGGCACGGCCCGCCCGGTGCCAGGACGTGGCCGCCGATACCGTCGCGTTCCGTTCGCTCTACCTGGGCTGACGGATGCGCGAGGCAGGCGGCGAGCTGGCTGGCATCGTCAAGGTCACCATCTGCCAGGTCGACCCTCGCTACCGTGAGACTGTGTACCGAGTGATCGGCCGCTGGCTCAAAGGCGTCCATCCGGTCTCCACCGGAATCGTGGTCAGCGCGCTGGCCAGGCCGGAGTGGCTGGTCGAAATCGACGCCATCGCGGTCCGTACCGCGCAGGCAGCTTCGTGACGTTTTCGCTCGCGGCCCGTTGCCCGCGCACGGGAGCGTTCGGCATAGCAATCAGCTCGTCCAGCCCCGCGGTTGCTGCGCGGTGCTCACACCTGAGGGCCGGCATCGGCGTTGCCGCCTCGCAGAACGTCACGGACCCGCGCCTGGGGTTCAGGCTGCTCGATCTCGTCCAAGACGGCCGGTGCGCGGCCGACGCCATCACGGACGTCATCGCCGGGGAGCCAACCGCCGACTACCGGCAGCTGACGGTTGTCGACACAGCAGGCCGGACTGCGGCCCATTCGGGCCGCTACACGCTCGGCACGCACCACGTCGCGCACGGCCCGGCCGCCGTTGCCGCAGGTAACCTGCTCGCTACGAGCGAAGTCGTCGATGCGCTGCTGCAGGGCTACCTCGCCAGCGCTGCTGCGGACTTTGCCGGACGCCTGCTCGACGGACTCGACGCAGCACTCCGGGCGGGCGGCGAGGCCGGACCCGTCCGGTCGGCGGGCCTTGCCGTAGCTGATCCGGTCGCCGGCTGGAATAGCACCGACCTTCGCGTCGACTGGCACGCCGACCCGATTAGCGAGCTGCGCCGACTCTGGGACATCTGGCTGCCACAGCGCGACGACTACCTGACCCGAGGCCTGAATCCGCAGGCCGCGCCCGGCTTTGGCGGGGCGGCCCCGCCCTGACCTCCGCCAAGGAGCACGCTGCGCATCTCCTCAGCCGCGCCGTTCCGCGCTTCGAACCCGACGACCGCGAACAGGATGATCGGCGTCGCGGCAGGGAAGTAGACCACGTCACGCGCGGCGGACACGAGGGCGCCGTTCGGCCGCCATGGCGCTACCTGGCGGAAGCCATCGGGCAGGAACGCGAACGGTACCGTCCCTCCGGACACGGCGTTCCCGACGAAGACGAAAGCGAGCGCGGCCAGGGCCGGTTCCCGGCAGCCCGGTGAGCGCCTGGCCGAAGGTCGCGTCAAGCAGTGCTGCGACGTCAACGGGACAAGCCTGGCGATGGAACGCGGCCGAG
>JASHOV010000543.1 GCA_030038495.1 Streptosporangiaceae bacterium | reverse complement strand
CGCCGGCCAGCGCGTACTCGACCCTGGCCTCCTGGGTCAGGCCCAGGTTGCCGCCCTCACCGACGACCTTGGCCCGTACCTGAGCCGCGTCGACGCGGACCGCGTCGTTGGAGCGGTCACCGACGTCGGCGTTCGACTGGCTGGACGCCTTCACGTACGTGCCGATGCCGCCGTTCCACAGCAGATCCACCGGCGCGGCCAGGATCGCCGAGATCAGCGCGTCCGGCGACATCGCGGCCTCGCCGTCGGCGAGTCCGAGCGCGGCGCGCACCTGCGGGGTGAGCTGGATCGACTTGACCGACCGCGGGTAGACGCCGCCGCCAGCGGAGATCAGCTCGTTGTCGTAATCATCCCAGGAGGAACGAGGCAGCTCGAACAACCGCCGACGTTCGGTAAAGCTGACCTCGGGGTCAGGGCTGGGGTCGAGGAAGATGTGCCTGTGGTCGAAGGCCGCGACGAGCCTGATATGCGGGGACAGCAGCATCCCGTTGCCGAACACGTCGCCGGACATGTCGCCGATGCCGACGGTGGTGAAGTCGTCGGCATCGACGTCTATCCCCAGGGTGCGGAAGTAGAACCGGACCGACTCCCACGCGCCGCGGGCGGTGATGCCCATCTTCTTGTGGTCATAGCCTTCCGAGCCGCCGGACGCGAAAGCGTCGCCGAGCCAGAACCCACGGCTCATGGCGATCTCGTTGGCCGTGTCGGAGAACGTCGCGGTGCCCTTGTCCGCGGCCACGACCAGGTACGGGTCGTCGCCGTCGTGCCGTACCACCTCGGCCGGCGGCACGACGTTCCCTCCTTCCAGATTGTCCGTGACGTCCAGCATCGCCGAGATAAACATGCGGTAGCAGGCCACGACCTCGGCCTGCTGGCCCTCGCGATCTGAGGCGTCGGGGAGCTGCTTGCACACGAACCCGCCCTTGGCGCCGGACGGCACGATGACCGAGTTCTTGACCTCCTGCGCCTTGGCCAGGCCGAGGATCTCCGTGCGGAAATCCTCCCTGCGGTCCGACCAGCGCAGCCCGCCGCGGGCGACACCGGCGAACCGCAGGTGGACGCCCTCAAATCTGGGCGAGTACACGAACAGCTCGAACTCCGGCCGCGGCGCAGGCAGGTCAGGCACCTCGCGCGCGTTCAGCTTGAAGACCAGGTACGGCTTGTCGGTCGAGGCGCCGGCGAAGTAGTTGGTCCGCAAGGTGGCCTTGATCAGGCCCAGGTACGACCGCAGGATCCTGTCCTCGTCCAGGCTGGCGACGCCGTCCAGCGCGCCGGAGATCTCCTCGGCGATGGCCTCACTGCGCTCGGCCTCCCCGGCCGCCTTCGCCGGGGCGAACCGGGACTCGAACAGCCGGACCAGCAGCCGCGCGATCGCGGCGTTGGAGCGCAGCACCCGCTCGATGTAGTCCTGGCTGAACGTGGTGTTGCCCTGCCGCAGGTACTTGGCGTACGCGCGCAGCATCACCACCTGGCGCCAGCTCAGCTCGGCGTCCAGCACGAGCGCGTTGAAGCCGTCGTCCTCGATCTGGCCCGCCCACAGCGCCGCCAGCGCGCCCTCGACCTGCTCGCGCACCCGCTGGATGCTGGCCTCCGCCGCTTCGGCGGACAGGCCGGTCCGCCGCAGGCCGAAGTCGTAGATCCAGAATGGCCGCGTCCCTGCGGCCGGGGCGCCGTGGAACTCGTAAGGGTGCTCGTCGACCACGTCGACGCCCATGTGCTGCAGTCGCGGCAGGACGTCGGTCAGCGTGATGGGCCCGCTGGTCCGGTAGATGGTCAGCCGCCAGACCCGCTTGCCGGCCCGGATCTGCTCATCCTGCTCCAGCGGCACACCGCCGATGTAGTCCTCGGACTCCCACAGGTCGAAGGTGACGTCCGCGCCGGACTCGCGCAGCTCATGGATCTTGATGAAGTCATCGACCGCGGCCGACGCCGGGACGTCCGTCTTGTACGTCTCGGGGATAAGGTCGCCGATCTCGCTGAGCAGTTCCCTGGCGGCCAGCGGCCCGAGCACGGCCGCCGCCTCGTCGGCTAGGTCGTCATCCCAGGACCGCACGGCGGCCGCCACCGCGCGCTCGAGCTCGGTCGCGTCGGCGTCGGGTAGCTGGCGGCCGCGCTCGCCGCGCACGACGATGTGCAGCCGGGCAACCGGCGACTCGCCGACCATGACGCTGTACTCCATCGGGCCGGGGCCGAACGCCTGACGCAGCAGTTCCTGCGCGCGCAGCCTTACCTTCGTGGTGTACCGGTCACGCGGCATGTACACCAGGGCCGATACGTACCGGCCGTACAGGTCCTTGCGCAGGAACAGCCGCGTGTGGCGGCGTTCCCGCAGCCGGTGCACGCCGGCGCACACCGCAGCCAGGTCGGCCGCCGAGGCCATGAACAGCTCTTCGCGGGGATAGAAGTCCAGTACCTCGGCGACTTCCTTGCCGTCGTGACTGTCGGCGGCCAGGCCAAGCAGCGACAGCACCTCGGCGAGCTTGCGCCGCAGCACCGGGATGCCCTTGATCGTCTCGGAGAACGCCGCGTGGGTGTACAGGCCGAGGAACCGGTACTCGCCGGCCACCTCACCGGTCGGGGCCAGCCGCTTGACCGCGACGTAGTCCAGGTAGCTAGGCCGGTGCACGGTCGAGCGGGAGTTGGCCTTGGTCACGACCAGTCGCTGCGGGTCGAGCGCCCGCGCCCTGACCTCGGCCGGAAGGGCCGCGAACGAGCCGGGACCGGGCCGGTCATGCCGCAATATGCCAAGACCGGTGCCGGGAACGGCCCGCAGCATCATCCCGTCCGGCTCGGTGACCAGGTCGTACTCGCGATAGCCAAGAAACGTGAAATGCCCGTCGGTGAGCCAGCGCAGCAGTTCGGCGATCTCAACCGGGGCATCCGCCCCGCCGGCGCTCGTTACCGCACTATCTGGCGTTCCCGATCCCTCGCCTTCGGGGGCGAGCACGTCGTCGGCGAGCAACAGGGCGCGGGCGCGCATCCGGGTGTAGTCCTCGACCGCGCCCCTGACGTCGCTGAGGATGCGGTGCAGGTCGGCGGTGAGAGCCTCCGCCTCACCGTTCGCCAGCGTGCCAATCTCGATGTGGGTCCAGGACTCAACCAGCTCGTCGTGGCTCGGCGGCCCGCCTTCCGCCGGGTCGCCACTGACCTGGCCAATGACCTCGCGCAGCGCGCCGGTCACGTCCCGGCGGACCCGCAGCTGGGGGTGCACAACCAGTCGCGCGGACAGATCGTGATTGGCCAGTTCCATGCTGACGGAATCGACAAGGAACGGCATGTCGTCGGTCACAATGTCGATCACGTTCGCCGTCGGGTCCAGCGCCGCGTCGCCGCCCACCCGGACCCGGACCAGCGCGCGGCCCTGCGGCCGGTGCGCGGCGAACTCGGCGTGCGCGGCGGCGATGGCGGCCATCCGGTCCGGCCGGGCATCGGTCAGCTCGTCGGGCGCGACGTGCCGGTAGTACGCGCGCAGGTACTTCGGCACGTCCCCGACATGATCCATCGGCCCGGCGTAGTCGGCCGCCGCCGCCAGCAGAGCCTGCTTCTCGTCGGACGAGTTTTCCGACATGACGTCCCACTTCCTTAAGGCGCGGCTACGCTGCCGCTCCTGGTCGACCGCTAGAGAGAATCACGCAGCTCCCACAAAAGTGGGTAGTAACGCAGGGGCACTCGCCGGTGCAGGTACGGCGCGCCCGTCGAGCCGCCAGTGCCCGATTTCGTACCAATCTGTCGTTCCACCATCTGCACATGCCGGGCCCGCCAGAGCCCGGATAGCTCGTCGTGCGTCAGCAGGTCCTCCGCCAGCTGCCACAGGTCGTCGTGATGCGGGCGGTCCCTCGCGATGCTGACCAGGGAGGACAGCACCTGCTTGTCGTCGGCTACCGGCAGGCCGCGGGAGGCGAGCAGGTCGAGGTAGGCGTCCCACAGCGACGGCTCGGCGAGCCTGGTGGCGAGGCGGGTGCGTTCCACGTCGGTAAGGTCGCGGAACCTGTCCACGAACTTAGCGTCCTTCGCGTGAGACAAGAACTCAAGCTCGCGGAACTGGACGGACTGGAATCCGCTGGCCGGTGCCAGCGCCGACCTGAACTCCAGGAAGTCCTGCGGCGTCATGGTCTCCAGCACGTCGATCTGACTGACCAGCAGGCGCTCGATCACGTGCGCCCGGCGCAGCAGTTGCCGGGCCTTCCAGGTCTGCCGGAAGCTGGCCCCGTCGCCGTTAGCGGGCGATTCCCCCGGTGCCGAGCTGGCTAGCATCGCGTCCCGCACCGCGGTCAGCTCATGCAACAGCTGCTTGAACCACAGCTCGTAGGCCTGATGCACGGTAATGAACAGCAGCTCGTCGTGCGCGGGCGGGTCGACCTGCGGTATCTGCTGGTCGAGCAGCTCGGGCAGCCGCAGGTAGCTGCCGTACGTCAGCAGGCCGCCCTCCTCGCCGAAACTGCGGTCCGCCTGTCCCCCCACAACCCCCGAGCTCACCGCTGCGCCCCCGTTTCCCGTTCTCGGCTGGAAGGTGCGAAGTAACCGAGCACCTCGGGATTGGCGAGCGCGTCCGGGTCGGCGGCGTCGGCTACCGGGGTGCCCAGCAGGATCTTGCGCACCGGTACCTCGAGCTTCTTCCCGGACAGCGTGCGCGGGATGCCGGGGACCCTGACGATCTGGTCGGGTACGTGCCGCGGCGACAGCTCGGCCCGCAGCAGCGACTTGATCTGGCCGGTCAGCGCCGGGTCGAGCTCGTGCCCCGCGGCCAGCACGACGTACAGGATCAGGCTGCCGTCCTGTCCGAGCTGGCCGGTGTCGACCACGAGGCTGTCGGCGATCTCGGGCAGCCGCTCGACCACGCGGTAGAACTCGCTGGTGCCCATCCGGACGCCGCCGCGGTTCAGGGTGGCGTCGGACCGGCCGTAGATGATGCAGCCGCCGTCCGGCAGGATCATGATCCAGTCACCGTGCCGCCAGGTGCCCGGGTACTCGGCGAAGTAGCTGCCGCGGTACCTGACCCCGCCGGGGTCGTGCCAGAACCCCACCGGCATCGAGGGCATCGGCTGGGTCAGCACAAGCTCGCCCACCTCGCCGATCAGCGGCCGGCCCGCGGGGTCGAACGCCTCGACTTTCGCGCCCAGGCACCGCCCGGAGATGACGCCGGCCCGGACCGGCAGCAGCGGGCTGGGGCCGACGAAGCCCGTGCACAGGTCGGTGCCGCCGGAGAACGAGCCGAGTATGAGGTCTCGTCCGCCGGTTGCTCCCCCCGTGGCAACCTGGTCGTAGACCCAGCGGAAGCCCTCCGGCGGTAGCGGCGACCCGGTCGAGCCGACGCCCCGCAGCCGGGACAGGTCATGCTCGGCCGCGGGCCGCAGGCCTTCTTTCATGCAGGCCAGCAGGTACGGCGCGCCGGTCCCGGCATAGGTCACGCCGGCCTCTTCGGCCAGCCGCCACAACGCGCCGGTGTCCGGATGCACGGCGCTGCCGTCGTAGAGCACGATCCTCGCGCCTACCAGCAGCCCGCCGACCAGGTAGTTCCACATCATCCAGCCGGTCGTGGTGTACCAGAAGAACGTGTCCGCGCTGGTCAGGTCCTGGTGCAGGGCGAGCGCCTTGAGGTGCTCAAGGACGATGCCGCCATGGCTGTGCACGATAGGCTTCGGCAGTCCGGTCGTGCCCGAGGAGTACAGCACCCACAGCGGATGGGAGAACGGCACGTCGGCGAACTCGACCCCCGCTGCCCCCGGATCGCCGTCGTGACCGACCTCGGGCCAGGCCAGCGCCGGAACGGACAGACCTGCCGCCGGCGCCCCGTTCCCCGCATAATCCACGGTGATCACGGCCTCCAGGCCCGGCAGCTCGGCCGCGATCGCCACGACCTCTGACCGGCGGTCGAACCGCTTGCCGCCGTAGGCGTAGCCATCCACGGCCAGCAGCACCTTCGGCGAGATCTGCGCGAATCGGTCGATGACGCTGTGCGCGCCGAAGTCGGGAGAGCATGAGGTCCAGATCGCGCCCAGGCTGGCCGTGGCCAGCATGGCGATCAAGGCTTCCGGCGAGTTCGGTAGGTAGGCGGCCACCCGGTCGCCTAGGCCGACGCCGAGCGCCCGCAGCCCGGCCTGGATCCGCGCCACCTCCCGGCTCAGCTCGCCAAACGTCAGCCGGCCGGTCCGGCCCGTCTCCGCGCTGAATGTCACCGCGACCCGGTCCGGATCCGCCTCCGCCGCACGCAGCGCGTTCCTCGCGTAATTGACGGTCGCACCCGCGAACCATTCGGCCGACGGCATCTGACCGGCGAGCACCGGCCCGGTCCCGCGGACGCCGAGCACGCCGAAGAAGTCCCAGATGGAGTCCCAGAACTCGGCCGGCTCGTCGACCGACCACTGCCACAGGTCGCGGTAGGAGGTCCCGGAGGTCCCCGCGTTTCCGCCGTGGCTGGTGGGGCCGACGCCCCGGCTGGCCAGCCATTGCGCGTACCTGGTGATTTCCGCTCGGGCAGTGGTGGCTGGCGACGGCGTCCACAGCGTCTCGCCGTAATCGCGTCCGGCCACTGGCACCAGGTCGTCGGCCACGGCTACGCCCTCCAACCTCGTGCCACATCCGCCCGGTCCTCATCGGCCGGACTGCTTTCTACCATAACCGCCCTGTTCCGCGATCACTGAGGCCGCTCTGACCTGCGGAAATGCCGGGGCCGTCAGGAACCTTCTCGCTTAGCGCCCTGACTGGCTGACCGACGATACCAATCGGCGGAAAGCGGCAGCCGCCCGGAGCCGGCGGAGCAGCCGACGGTGGCACCGCTACATCCGGCCGGCCTCGACGATACGGCGCAGGAAGCGCTGGGTGCGTTCGTCCCTGGGGGCGGTGAACACGTCGGCCGGCCGGCCCTCCTCGATGATCCGGCCTTCCTCCAGGAAGCAGACCCGGCTGGCCACGTCCCTGGCAAAGCTCATCTCGTGGGTCGCGATCACCATCGTCATGCCGCCGGCGGCAAGTTCCCTGAGCAGGTCGAGGACCTCGGCGACGAGCTCGGGGTCCAGCGCGCTGGTGACCTCGTCGAGCAACATGATCTGCGGCTGCATGGCCAAGGCGCGGACGATCGCCACCCGCTGCTGCTGGCCACCCGACAGCCGGTCGGGAAACTCGTCCCGCTTGTCGGCCAGCCCGAAGCGCGCAAGCAGCTCCAGTGCCGCCGCTTCCGCCTCCCGCTTCGGCGTGCCGAGAGCCTTGACCGGGGCGAGGGTCACGTTCCGCAGCACCGTCATGTGGGGGAAGAGGTTGAACGACTGGAAGACGATGCCGACCTGGCGCCGCACGAGGTTAGCATCCACACCCGCCGCCGTGGCTTCCTGCCCGAGCAGGAAGATCCGCCCGGAGCTGATGGGCTCAAGCAGGTTGATGCACCGCAGCAGCGTCGACTTGCCCGAGCCAGAGGCGCCGATCAGGCAGACCACCTCGTGCGGGGCGACCGAGAGGTCGATGCCCTTCAGTACCTCGTTGGGCCCGAAGGACTTGTGCAGATCCTGGACCGCGATCGCGTCGCTGGTCAGCGGACTCCCCGTCGTCAGACTGTCCGCGGTCATCGCATCGCACCCGCAAGCCGACGCCGGCGGTCCCGCGCGATCAGCCGGTCGGTGAACCGCGCCAGCGGGATCGTCAGCACGAGGAACAAGATGGCCGCCACGGTGAAGCTGGAGTAGTTGAAGACCGAGCTGGCATAGATGCCGGCGGCCTGCAGCGCCTCGATCGCGCCGAGGACGCCGACCAGCGCGGTGTCCTTCTGCAGGCTGATGAAGTCGTTCAGCAGGGGCGGGATGATGTTCCTGATCGCCTGCGGCAAGATCACATAGCGCATCGCGGCGAACTGGGAAAGGCCGAGCGAGCGCGCGGCCGCGACCTGGCTCTGGTGCACCGAGTTGATGCCTGCCCGGTAGACCTCCGACACGTAGGCCGAGTAGGACAGCGTCAGGACCGCGATCCCGTAAATCGTCGACGACTGGGTCGATATGACCGGCAGCCGCAGCGCCGGAATGCCCAGGCCGACGGCGTATACGACCAGCAGGAGCGGGACGCCGCGGAAGAAGTCCACGTAGATCATGGCCAGCACCCGCAGGGGGAACAGGACGGGCCCGGTCGACTGCCGGATGAGCGCTATGACCAGCGAGAGGATCAGGATGAGCACCTCGGCGGACAGGAACATCCTGATGTTGAGCCAGACGGCCGCGCCGACCGAGTAGTAACCATTCTTCGGGTCGCCGACGAAGGCGCGCCACATGTTCGTCGGACTGAAGAACGCGTGCCGGAACGCGGCGCTGCCAGGAGCCAGCCAGAACACGGCCGCCAGCGCGCCGAGCACCACCAGCGTGCTGATCGTCGAGATGACCGTCGCCTTGCGGCCGCCGCCGGACAGCAGCCGGGGCCCGCGGCCGCTGGCGCTGAACGAGCCGGTCAGCTGCGGGCCAGGGCCGAACCCGCCCATGGTGAGACCGGGCAGGTCCCCGGCAACGCCGCCTGGATCTGTGCTCATCGAACTGGTACGGCTGCTCGCCCGCTGCTCACGGCTGGATCGTCGGCACGGTCATGTAGATCTGGAGGTACTGCTTCTGCAGTGCCGCCAGCGTGCCGTTGGCCTTCAGCGCGCTGATCGCCTTGTTCACGCAGGGCACCAGCGGGTTGCCCTTGGTGAACAGCAGCCCGTAATACTCGCCGCTGGACGGGAACTGCGCCACCATGACCGCCCCGGGCACCTCGTCGCCGGCGATGTACTGCGCGGTTGGGGTGTCCATGACGAAGGCGTCGATCTGGTGGGTCTCCAGCACGTCCTTGACCACGTTCAGGGTCTGGTAAACCTTCGGCGTCGTCGTCGGCTGGATCTTGCTGGTGATCAGCTGCAGGCTGGTCGTGCCGATCTGGTCGCCGTAAATGTAGGTCTTGAGCTCCGCGGGCGTGTGCTTCGTGGTGATCGGCGAGCCCTTGAGCGCTACCAGCGCCTGCTGCACGTCGTAATAGCTCTCGGAGAACGAGACTGCCTCTGCTCGCTGCGGCGTGTAGGAGATCTCGTTGATGTCGAAGTCGAACTTCTTCGGTCCTGGCGCATACGAGTCGTTGAAGGGCTCGTAGGCCCAGTGCACCTGCGAAGCCTTGAAGCCCAGCTGCTTGGCGATGGCGTACGCCACGGCGCTCTCGTAGCCCTTGCCGTTGGCCGGGTTGTTGTCCTCGAACCAGGGGCTGTAGGCGGGCTTGTCGGTGGCGACGGTCAGCGCGCCCTTCTGGTACAGCGCGCTCTGGATACCCGAGTAGGTGCACGTGATCTTGCCGCTGGCAGTGGTACCGCTGCCGATGCTGCCGCAGGCAGCCAGTCCGGACACGGCCAGAGCCGCTGTCGCCGCGATCGCAAGCCGACGCATCATCATCTAACTCCAGTCCCGCCTCATACCGACCTAGGTATCCTACGTAATCGCTAGGGTTACTAGCGACGCCGGTACCAAGCGGCAACGCTGGCTGGTCGCGACTGCTCGCCGACACCCGCCGGCCCGCGGCTACCAAGTCGGTCATCGTTGACCGAACCGTTTATATACCTGTACGTAGTTCCCTGTGAGCATAATCCGGCCTGCACAGTCGTCGCGCCGCCATGACCCGGATGACTTGAGCAGGAAGGGCAACCGAAACGGCCTCGGCACGCATTCACCGAGTGTGAAGCCGCCAAGTACGCCGGGCGGGCCGGCTTGACCGGCCGCCACGACGACGAATTCACCGAGTTTGCCAGCACCAAGATCGCCACGATGCGGCGCGTCGCGTACCTGCTGTGCCAGGACTGGCAGCGCGCCGATGATCTTGTCCAGGCCGCCATCACCCGGCTCTACGTGCGCTGGGACCGAGCTCGGACGCTTGAGCACGTCGACGGCTATGCCCGGATGATCCTGGTCCGCGAGTACCTCGGTGAGCGGCGGTCCGGCTGGGCCAGGCGCGTGGCATTGGACGCCGCCGTGCCGGACACGCCTGGTCCAGTTCCCGATCGCGACACCGCGCTCGACCTGCGGGCCGCGCTGGCCAGCCTGCCGCCGCGACAGCGGGCGACGGTCGTGCTCCGCTACTACTGCGACCTGAGCGTCGAGCAGACCGCCGAGTTGCTCGGCTGCTCGACCGGCACGATCAAGAGCCAGACCGCCAAGGCGATACAGACGCTGCGCGGCCGGCTGGGACCGGCCCAGGCCAGCGCCGCGCCATCAGCCCTGCCATCCTTCTCCCGAGCGGAGCGCAGACAACATGGATGAGATCACCTTCGAGGACGAGACCTACGTGCGTGATCTGCTGCTTACCGTGGCTGACGACACTGCACCCCCGGCCCGGATCAGCATCGCGCGGGCTCTTCGCCGTGGTCGGCGCAGCCGGCGGGCCCGGCGGATCTACCTGCCGGGCGCGGCCCCGCTCGCAGCAGCCGCGGCCGTCGCGCTGATCGCTGTCCTCGTGGTCACGGTGGGCAACCGGCCCGCCGCCCACCCGGATCACCCCGTCCGGCCCGCGACTCACGAGCTGATGAGGGTCCCGCCGTTCAGCCCCTATGTGCCGTACGTATCCTTCGGCTGGCTGCCGGACGGGTTCGCCGCCCTGGGCCTGGCTCAGTATCAAGGCGCCGACTGGCCGCTCACACTCTCCGCGCAGGCTCCGGCGGCCGACGGCCGGGCGGTCGTGCTGCGCCTGTACCCAGCAGGACTCTGCCGCATCGGCGGGCCGACGGTGCTGCGGGCAGTGCGGTACCCGTACCAGCTGAGCTGCGACGGCTACCCGGTCGTCGCGCGGGTAGCGCCCCTCGACGGCGCCCCGGCCTATCGCGGTGTCGACGGTGAACTTATCTGGGAGTACGGCAAGAACGCCTGGGCCGAGCTGAATCCGACCAAAGTACCGGCGGTCATACACCGTGATGCGAGCGCGCTGCTGCGGTCCTGGTACACCACCCTGCCCAATCCGGCTAACCCGGCCGAGATCATGTGGCATCAGTCCGCGGCCAGCTGGAACCTGCTGCGGGCCATCGCGGTACGGCTGCGCTTCAATCCGAAGCCGGTGCGCGTGGTCTACGGGTTCACGATCTCCGGCTTGCCCGCCAACTGGCGCGCGGGTGCGCCGGACGGCCTTGCGCAAGTCGGCGGCCGGGTCACCGCGGGGTGGCAGGCTGGCCCGAGCGACGACCCGACGGCGCTGGAGGTCTCGGTCATGCCTGCCAGCACCGGACAGCCAGGCTGCAACTTCGTCGACGGCCAGTCCAGCTACGTGACGCTCGACGGTGCCGCGGCCGTGCTGCGGACCATCGACCAGCCCTATAAACACTGGCAGAAGCTGTGCGCGCAGAACGTCGACGGGCTGGCGCTGTACCTGACGCTGGATCTCAACGTGCCGGGCACGAACGACACGCCGTTGCCGGGCGGATCCCAGGTCGGCGGCCTGATGACCGTGTTCGCCCGGCTGCATCTGCTGGGGACGAATCCGGCAACCTGGTCCACCCGGCCGACCGGCCCGACGCGGCGGACGCGGCCAACGCGCTAGTCGGCCCAGGTGCGCGACGGACTACCGGCCTGCTGGCACCCGAGTCAGCCGGTCGATGACGCCGGTCACCTGGCCGGTGTCGGACAGGTCGGTCAGCACGACGTCCGCGCCCGCCTCGGCTAGCTCGGCCGCCGTATCCCGGCCGGTGGCGACGGCAATGCATCGCGCGCCACCGACGCTGGCGGCTTCAACGTCCCGGCGGGTGTCGGCGATGTAGACGGCCGAGTCCGCACCGAACCGCGCCGCGTACTTCTCGGCCGCCCTCGTCATGGACATCATCAGCAGCGTCCCGCGCGGGTAGGCGTCCGAACCGTAGCCGCCGATCTCCAGGTCGAAGAACCGGTCCAGGCCGAAGGCATGGAGCTTGGCGACGGCGTTCGGCCTGATCGTGCCGGTGAGCACGGACTGGACCACGCCGGGCAGGTCCGCGGTTGCGGCGACCGCGGCCCGCGCCCCCGGCAGCAGCTGGCCGGACTGCGCCAGCTGGCCCTGCCGGGTAGAAAAGCCCGCCTCCAGCTCCCAGAAGTACCTGGCGACCAGCTCGTCCTCGGCGATCTGATCGCTGCCGAAGGCGAGGTCGTTCAGGGCCAGCGCATCGAAGAAGATCTCCGAGTCGCTGCGCCCCGCCAGCTGCGGCAGGCTGACCAGGGGACGGCCGGTCACCCGCCGGAACGCGTCGGCGTAGGCATCACGGGATACCCGGCCCACGTCGAGCAGGGTCAGGTCAATGTTCCACAAAACCAGGCGGTCGACGGCACCGATGGCGCACCTCCGGCGCGGCTCTACAAGCAATACTGCCAGCGAGCGTACTCGCGAGACCGGACAACTGGCGCAATTTACGCCAGGTTTCCTGAAGTTCCCGCTGAACCCAATGCGGCCAAGGGGCATCGTTGGACCTTTGCTGCCCCTCTATGGGCAACGTAGGAGCTTTGCTGCCCTATCAGAGCCGCCCGCTGGCCGAATCCGCCCGAACATATACGGCAGATCCGGCACGATCTCACGAGCATTACCTGGCAGGGCAGTAACGCTCCCAGCTAGCCGCACTGCCCTGCGCAACCCGCGCCGCCCAGGCAAGAGATCATGAACGGCCAAGCCGGCACGGACCTTGACAGTGCCCCTCTATGGGCATCGTTGGACCTTGGCGGCCCTTCAGCCGACGAGCGACTACTGCCCTGGACTAGGGTCGGCCCGCGGCCGCGGGCCGACCTAGCCCATGTGCGGGTAACGGTGGTCGACCGGCGGCACGAACGTCTCCTTGATCGTCCGGGCGTTCACCCAGCGGATCAGGTTGAAGATCGAGCCGGCCTTGTCGTTGGTGCCGCTGGCCCGTGCGCCGCCGAACGGCTGCTGGCCCACCACGGCACCGGTGGGCTTGTCGTTGACATAGAAGTTGCCCGCAGAGAACCGCAGTACCTCCGACGCCCGCGCGATGGCGGCCCGGTCCTGAGCGATGATCGAGCCAGTGAGGGCATACGGCGCGATATCCGCCGCCTGGGCCAGCACGTCCTCGTACACCGCGTCGTCGAACACGTGCACCGCAAGGATCGGACCGAAGTACTCCTTGGTGAACATCTCGTCGGTCGGATCCGTGCAGGTCAGGACCGTCGGCTCGACGAAATACCCGGTCGAGTCGTCGACCGAGCCGCCAGTGAGGACGCTGACCGCGGGCCGAGTCCGGGCCTGGGCGAGGGCGTCGGTCAGCCGCCCGAAGGACCGGTCGTCGATCACCGCGCCCATGAACGTGGACAGGTCGCCAGACACGTCACCCATGCTCAGCGACTTGATGACGTCCACGAACTGGTCCTGCATGCGCTCCCAGACGCTGCGCGGCACGTAGCTGCGCGACGCGGCCGAGCACTTCTGGCCCTGATATTCGAAGGCACCGCGGACCAGCGCGGTCGACAGCACCGCCGGGTCGGCCGACGGGTGGGCGATGACGAAGTCCTTGCCGCCGGTCTCCCCCACCAGCCGCGGGTAGGCCCGGTAGCCGGAAATGTTCTCCCCCACGGTCCGCCATAGGTGCTGGAACGTCCCCGTCGACCCGGTGAAGTGGATGCCGGCCAGGTCCGGGTGCCGGAGCGCCACCGAGGACACCGCCTGGCCGGACCCGGTGACCATATTGATCACGCCTGGCGGCAGCCCGGCCGCCTCCAGTAGCCGCATCGTGTGATGCGCCGCCAGCTGCTGGGTCGGCGACGGCTTCCAGACCACCACGTTGCCCATCAGGGCGGCGGCGGTGGGCAGATTGCCGGCGATCGCGGTGAAGTTGAACGGGGTGATGGCCAGCACGAAGCCCTCGAGCGGCCGGTACTCCAGCTGGTTCCAGACCCCGGGCGACGACAACGGCTGCTCGGCCAGCAGCCGCCGGGCGTAGAACACGTTGAAGCGCAGGAAGTCGATGAGCTCGCAGGCCGAGTCGATCTCGGCCTGGTAGGCCGACTTGGACTGCCCGAGGATGGTCGCCGCGTTCAGCGTCTGCCGCCAGGGCCCGGCCAGCAGCTCGGCGGCCTTCAGGAAGATCGCGGCCCTGTCGTCGAACGACAGTGCCCGCCAGCCGGGCGCCGCGGCCCGCGCGGCCTCGATGGCCGCCGTGACGTCGTCCTCGGTCGCATCGTGCAGCGTGCCGAGCACGTGCTGGTGGTTATGCGGCTGCACTACCTCGACGACGGCGCCGCCGCCCATCCGCTGGTGCCCGCCGATGGTCATAGTCAGCTCGGTCCGATCGCCCGCCAGCTCCTTGATCTTGGACTCGAGCGCCGCGCGCTCGGGGCTGCCGGGAGCGTATCCCTTGATCGGCTCGTTGCCCGGGATTGGGACATTGGTTACGGAATCCATCACGGAGCGCTCCCTGCTAATCCGACATCGACGGCGGAAACTCCATCGTGCCATGGCCAGATGAGAGCTCAGGCCAGCAGGTCACTGATCTCCTGGGTGGCGTACCAGAGCAGCTCATACCCCTCGGCGCCGTCCACCACGAACCGGGCGTCGTCGTCGCCGGCGTCAGCGGCGGGCAGCGCGGCCACGGCCGCGCTAATCGCCACCGCGGCCGACGGGTCATCAATGTGGGCGGAAACGACGTCACGCAGCGGCACCGGACTGCCGATCGTCACCAGGGCCGGGTCGTCCGGCCCGATCTCCTGGCCGCCGGCGAGCCCGTCGGTCAACTCCGCCGCCAGGACAACCCGCCGTTGCGGAGCGGACGGGTCGGCGGCCAGCAGCCGGAGCGAACGGCGAGCGGCGTGCATGAGCGCGACGTACTCGAGTTCCTCGACGTCGCCACTCGAATACCACTCCCGCAGAGCGGGCGTGACGGCGAAGCCGTGTACCGGCGGAGGACCGATCTCGCCGGTACGCAGCAGTTCGGCTAGAGCCGGGAGTGTCGAAGGCAGGTAAACGCGCATGTGATTGTCCCGCAGCGCAGCAGAGGTGCTCCCGAGTGTGCCAGCCCCGACACGTCGCCGCAGCTAATCAGCCAGCTTGCGGTTGTCGTCACGACGGGCGCCGTCACCACGGGCGCCGGGCCCCGATTCCGCCAGGGCGCTGATGACCGCACCCATGGCGCCTTCGAGCGACTCGTGCTCCCACACGCGAACCACCTGCCATCCGGCCGCCGCCAGCGCCGCGTCGGCGGCTCGGTCCCGCTCGACGTTGCGGGCCAGCTTCGGCTCCCAGTACCAGGCGTTGTTCGCAGGCTGCGTGCCGTGCTCGGGACAGCAATGCCAGAAGCAGCCGTCGACGAACACCGCGACGCGACGCGCGGTGAACGCGATGTCCGGCCGCACCCGCGCCCCGGCCAGGTCCAGCCGGTAGTCCTTGCGGTAGCGATACCCCAGCCGGTGCAGCGCCCGGCGCAGGGCCAGCTCCGGCTTGGTATCCGCGCGCCGGTTGGCGCGCATGTTAGCCGAGCGGCCCGCGTTCAGCGGCTGCGGGTAGTCGGGCACAGCTCCGTATTCAACCCCTCAATTCACCGGAACGGCGGCCGATTCGGCAGTCCGCACCGGCGTGTCCGCGGCCTCAGAGGTCGATGCCGAGCAGCTCGGAGACTCGGCTCGCGGTCGTGGCCGCGTCGGTGTGCAGGATCGGTGTAAAACCGAGTTCCTCGGCAGCAGTGATGTTCTGCTGAATGTCGTCGATGAACACGCACTCCGCCGGCTCCAGCCCGAGCAGCCCGGCCACGTGCAGGAAGATCCGCGGTTCCGGCTTGCGCATCCCGACCTCGGCCGAGATGACCACCACGTTGAACATCTCGGGAAACAGCTCCCGCGGGTAGCCGTAATCCGAGCCCCAGGAGTTGGACAGCAACCCGGTCGGCACTCCGGCGGCCTTGAGCCTGCGGAACAGGTCCAGCATCTCCTGATCCCGCTGCGAGCCCGCCCACATCCGGGTCAGCAGCCCGTCACCGGGGACCGGGCCGCCTCCGATCAGCCTCAGCTGGCTGGCCAGCGCTGCCTCGAACTCGGCGTGCGAGGACTCGCCGCGCTCCAGCGCGTGGATCGGGCTCTCAGAGTCCTCTCCGCCGTAGGCCTGCGAGACCCACTGCCGCATTACAGTGACGTAGCTGTCCCTGTCGATGCCGTCGGCCTTCAGCCAGGCGTTGACGGTCTCGGCAATGGGGTTGGTCATGACCCCGCCCCAGTCAGTGATCACTCCGCGCAGATCCACAGTCCCGATCGTATTTCGCGGGGGTCCGAGGTCGTCGCTGCCTATGCTCCGGCGGCTTGCCGCCGGAGCATTCGCGGGGGTCCGGGGGTCGCCCCCCGGTGCAACCACAGCTGCCTGCTCCGGCGGCTTGCCGTCGGAGCACGGGCAGCTGGCAGAATCGCGGCATGACACGGAAAGCGGTAGTGACGGGCGCAAGCAGCGGCATCGGAGCGGCCACGGCGATCCGCCTGGCCGAGGCCGGATACGAG
The DNA here is from genome assembly GCA_030038495.1 of Streptosporangiaceae bacterium. Lineage (GTDB taxonomy): Bacteria > Actinomycetota > Actinomycetes > Streptosporangiales > Streptosporangiaceae > JAJYUU01. The sequence continues at coordinate 10,382 of JASHOV010000543.1, read as the reverse complement.
GTGGTGATCACCGGACGGCGGGCCGAGCGCCTCACCGAGGTAGCGGAGACGATCACCGCCAAGGGCGGCAGGGCCCTGGTGCATCCGCTCGACGTGACCGACCGCGCAGCGGTCGACGCGCTGGCCAAGTCGCTGGAGCGCTGCGATGTCCTGGTCGCGAACGCCGGCGGCGCTATCGGCGCGGAGACGGTCGCCAACAGCGACCCGGCCGACTGGCAGGCCATGTACGACGTGAACGTGATCGGCACCCTGAACTCGATCCAGGCCCTGCTGCCCAGGCTCATCGCCAGCGGGGCCGGGACGATCGTGCTGATGGGCTCGACCGCCGGGCTGATCGCCTACGAGGGCGGCGGCGGCTACATTGCGGCCAAGCACGGCACGCACGCAATCGCCGAGACCCTCCGGCTGGAACTGTATGACCAGCCGGTCCGGGTGATCGAGCTGGCGCCGGGCATGGTGAAGACCGCCGAGTTCGCCGTGAACCGCTATCGGGGTGACGCCGACAAGGCCGCCGCGGTCTACGCCGGCGTCAGGGAACCGCTCACCGACCTGGACGTCGCCGACGCGGTCGTCTGGTCGGTGACCAGGCCGGCGCACGTGAACGTCGACCTGATGGTCCTCCGCCCCCGCGCGCAGGCCGCCCAGTACAAGGTGCACAGGGAGCTTTAACCGGCATAGCCGCATATGGAACACTGAGCGCCATGCAGCCACTGAAGATCACGGTCGGCCGGAAACAGCGACGCGGGTGGATGGTCAGCGGAGCGGTTCTGGCCGTCATTGCCCTGGCCGTCGGCACCTGGTTCGGGGACACGGCCAATATGGTGTGGGTCGGTCTCGTTATCGGCCTCGTACTCGCCGTGTTCTTTCTCTACTACTGCGGGGCGCTCGCGACCTCCTACACCGAGTGCACACCGGAGCACATCCGCACCCGGCGCCTCGGCGCGCCCAGCGTGACTCCGTGGTCGCAGGTGCGCAACATCGCCCAGTACACGAACAACACTGGCCGCGGGATCGGCTACTACGTGCAGGTCACCACCACCGCGGACAAGAAGTTCTGGCTCGGCGCGATCAGAACCACGACCAGCGGCGGCAAGGATGGCGACCCGGAGTTCGCCGGCCAGCTCCAGCAGATCGTGGACTACTGGCACGCCGCGGCCCCCGCGGAGCCTGCGCTCGGCTAACACAGCGCAAGCCGTAACGCGCTAGCGACCCCGGCTGACGGCCCCGGCTAGCCGGGGCCGTCAGCCGACTCCCTCGGACCAGGCGGCCGTTGCCGCGGGCTGGTGCCCGGCAGGGTGATGCCGCCCATCGCGACCCCGAATGACGTGGTCGCCGAGCGCGTCTTGACCACGCTGATGGTGGCCGCCCCGGCCCTGGCGTTCTGGTTCGGGACCCGCTGCTGCGTCGGCAGTTCCCCCGGCGTGCTCACGACCGCCAGGAACTCCAGCCCCCGGCGCATGACCTGCAGCGACCCCGCACTCACGAACCTAGCCCAGGCCGGGTTACGTTCCTCCCGCAGCCAGGCGTAGCAGCTCAGTGCGTAGCCGAACTCCTCGGGCTTCAGGTAGCCGAGACCCCGACAGCCGGCATTCGCGGCCGCGTCCAGCCGATCAGAGCGCATCGCGCCGTTGGTGCTGAATACGCCGTAACCGCAGAACACCGTCAGCAAATCGGCCAGGCGTTCCTGATCTGGCCGCTGCGCAGGGATACGCGGCTCGCCCATGAGCCGGACGTGCGAGAGCGCATGCGCGATGATCGCGAGCAGCACGACCGGATCGGCCGCCTCGTCCAGATTGACGTTGACGACAGCCCGTCCGCCCTCAAGCCGGAGCTGACGAGCGACGCCGTCGCTCACCCGCACGTCGACTTGCTCCCGGTCGATCTCCGTCCGGACGCAGGCCGCCAACACCAGTTCTCCGATCTGGTCGGCTGTCGCCGCGTACCCGGCGGGAACGAACCGCGCCGTCGGCACCGCCACGTCGCCGTGAAGCTGCCGCGGGCCGAACTGGTCCAGGAACCATCGCAGCGAGGACTCCACCCAGGCTTGAGTCCGCTCGTCGACCGGTCGGCCCGTGCGCGCAGACATGCACTGACATTAGCGACGAGAAGCTGATGACCGCATGAGCGCAGGCACACAAAAAGCTTCAGGCGGGCGACCCGTAGTTCGCCGACCAGCTCAATCGGTCTGCGTCACCTTGCTCAGGCCGCGCGGCTTGTCCGGGTCCAGGCCCAGGTGCCGCGCCAGCGCCTCGGTCAGGAGCTGACCGGGCACGATGAGGCCGATCGGGGCCAGCCACTCCGGCAGCGCGGGCGCGGGCAGCGACCGCGAGCACGCAGCGGCGAGCGCGGCACCGCCGCCGATCCCGTATGCGCGCGCCCCCGCGCCGGTCACCCGCTTCGCCAGCTCGACGGTGCCGGCCAGCGTGGGTCCATAGTCGGCAGCCATCACGATCGCGGGCGTGTCCGCATCCACGACCGCGATCGGCCCGTGCAGCAGGTCGGCATACGACAGGCCCATCGCGTGCAGGTAGCAGGCCTCCTTGAGCTTGAGCGCGAGCTCAAGCGCGGCCGCGTAAGCCAGGCCGCGGCCGGACACGACCACACCGGGTACCTTGGCCAGTTCGACGACGATCGGGGTCAGATCGAGATCGCCGGCAAGCAGCTCCTCGATGGCCTCCGGCGTCGCGCGCAGCTCGCCGGGGTCCAGCGGCGCGTCCAGGGCGAGCGCCAGCACCGCCAGCGCGGCCAGCTCCGCGGTGAACGTCTTGGTCGCGGGAACGGCGCGCTCGGGCCCGGCCTCGGTCACGAAAGCCACCTCGGCCGCCTGGGCCAGCGGCGTGTCGACGCCGCCGTTGGTGATCGCCAGCGTGCGCGCGCCGCAGTCGGCCGCCCACTGCAGGGTCTCGACGATCTCCTCGGTCCGGCCCGACTGGGAAAGGGCGACAGCCAGGACGCCGTTCAGGTCGACCCGGCTCTTGTAGGTCGTCGCGATCGAGGGCGAGGCGAGCGAGGCCAGGCGTCCGGCGTAGGCCTGCATCAGGTAGCTGCCGTAGACCGCCGCGTTGTCGGAGGTGCCGCGCGCGATGAACAGCACCTGCCGGGTGTCGGCCGCCAGCCCGGACACCTCGCCCGCACGCGGCAGGAGTGAGTCGATGGTCGCGCGCAGTACCCCGGGTTGCTGCGCGATCTCCTGACGCATCAGCGACGAACTGCCGCCGTTCCCTGCCAAGTCGTGCTCCTTCGGTTAGGCCGAAACCCCAGCCAGGCCGGCCGCGGCGTTATCACTGTATGCAAGCCGCCCGCCGATCCAGGTGGCCCTGGCCGACAGCTGCGGACTCAGCCAGACCATATCCGCTGCCGCGCCCGGTGCCAGCCGTCCGAGATCCGGCCTGCCGATCAGGTCGGCCGGTATGCGGGTCGCGGCGGCGACGGCCGCCGGGAGCGGGAGGCCGAGCGAGACGACGTTGGCGACTGCTCGATCCATCCGCAGGGCCGAGCCCGCGAGCGTGCCGTCGGCCCGGATCGGCGGTGCCCCGTCGGCGGCGGGCAGTGTTATCGGCTCGCCGCCGAGCAGGTACTCCCCCGGCGGCATGCCCGCGCACGCGGCCGCGTCGGTGACGAGCACGATCCGGTCCGGCGCCGCCGCCAATGCGATCTTGCAGGCCGGCGCGGTGACGTGATGCAGGTCGGCGATGAGGCCGCTGGTGAGCCGCGGGTCGGTCAGCGCCTGGCCGACCACACCGGGCTCGCGGTGCCCGAGTGGTCGCTGCGCGTTGAACAGGTGCGTGACCTTGCGCGCGCCGGCCGCCGCCGCCTGGGCGACCTGGCTCGCGACCGCGTCGGTGTGGCCGACGCTGACCAGCACGCCGGCCGCCGACAGCTGCTCGATCGCGGCCACTGCGCCCGGCAGCTCGGGGGCCAGGGTGGCCAGCCGCACGAGCCCGCCGCCCGCGGCCAGCAGCTCGGCGATCGCGGCCGGGCTCGGATCGGTGATCCAGGCCGGATTGTGCGCGCCCCGTCGCGTCTTGGCGATAAACGGGCCCTCCACGTGCACGCCGAGCACGCGCGCGCCCTCGCTCAGGCGGGGAACGAAAGCAGCGGCGCCCCGCAGCGCGGCGGCGAGGTCATCGACCGGAGCGGTAATCATCGTGGGCAGGAACGCGGTCGTCCCGGTCTCGGGCAGGCGGCGTGCCACCGCGCTCCAGCTCGCGGCGTCGGCGATCTGGAACTCGATGCCGTAGTAGCCGTTGACCTGAAGGTCGACGAAGCCGGGGGCGAGGACGCCGTCCGGCAGCGCCACGTCGGCCGGACGGGGCGGCGCGCCCTGGCCGACCTCGGTGACCGTGCCGTCCTCGATGACCACGAATCCGGGGGATTGCAGTTCGTTGGCGGCGTGCGCGGTCAGCACGGTGGGGGCGGTGATGAGCACGGATGTCGCGCTGTCAGCCACTGACTCGCCTGGCGGCCAGGAATTCCCGCATCTCCCCGGTGACCAGATCCGGACGCTCCATCATCGCGACGTGGCCGACCCTCGGCAGCACGACCGCCCGGCCGTTACGGAACGTGCGCGCGGCCCTGGCCGCCGTGACCGGATTTACCAGCCGGTCATGGCTGCCGTGGATGACGAGCGTGGGCGCGGATACCAGGGCGGCGTCTGCCCACAGCGACCCGCGACCGCGGCGCATGTATTCACCGACAAGCGCCCGGCCGGACTCGATCAGGGCTTCGCCGGCATAGCCGAGACTGTCGCGCCTGACCACCTCGGCGATCGCCTCCGCCCGCCGCTCGGGCAGCATCAGCCGCGGGTCCGCGTACAGATCCATGATCGTCATGTCGGTGCGCTTCTCGGCCGGCAGCTGCTGCATCTTGCTCATGATCAGCCGCCCGACGCCGGGGGCGCTGACGAGCGCGAGCCGCATCGGCAGCAGGCGCGGGCGCAGGTCAGGCAGCGCGGGCGAGATGAGCGTGAGGGTGCGGACCAGGTCGGGCCGGTGTGCGGCGATCTTGGTGGCGATCGCGCCGCCCATTGAGTTGCCGACGAGATGGACCGGCCAGTTCGCCCGCTTCTCGATCAGCGCGATGACGGCGGCAGCCCGTGCATCCAGCGCGTAGTCCCCGTCGGGTGGCGTCGGGGAAAACCCGAATCCAGGCAGGTCCAGCGCCTGGCAGGCCAGGGCCGGGGCTGCCAGCCGGCCTTCGTCCGGCTGGCTCAGCTGGTCCATCAGGTCGGTCCAGTTCACAGCGGAACCGCCGAGTCCGTGCACGAACACCGCGGGCTCGGCGTCAGGAAGCGCAGGCGCGGTCCGGACGAAGACCTCGCCGACGTCGAGCGGTACTAGCTCGCCCGGCCAGGGCGCGATCGGGATGCTGCCGTGCGGTCCTGCCGCCGCGGCGGGCACGATCTGGTCGGTCATCTGACCGAGCGTACCTGGCACCATTCCGTTGCCGACAGAGCCCGTTCCTGGCAGACCGGCTGGCCGAGCTAGCCGCTTGCTCCGTTGGCCAGCTAGCTCGCCTTGCGCGGGCGCTTGGCGGCGGCCGGCTCCTTCGCCGCGGCGCGCTTGGCGCCTGTCTTTGCGGCGGCTGTCTTGCCCGCTGGCGCCTTGGCCGTCCCGGCCGAGGTACCGGTCTTCGCCGCGGCCGACCTGCCGCTGGCCGGCTTCGCGGTGCTCGTTCTGGCCGGGCTCGTTCTGGCTGGGCTCGCCTTGGCTGTCCCCGCCTTCGCGGCACTCGGCTTCTCGCCGCCGCCACCGCGGGCCGCGGCCAGGCTGGCCCGCAGCGCGTCGGCCAGGCTGGAGGTCTCGCCCGAGGCAGTCTCGCTGACCTCGGGCTGTACGACTTCCCGGCCCTCGGTCTTCGCGTTCACGAGCTCCTGCAGCGCCTCGCGGTAGCTGTCGTGGTAATCCTCGGGGTCGAAGTCAACGGTCATCGACTCGATCAGGGAGCTTGCCATCCGCAGTTCCTGCGGGCGCACCTCGATGTCGTCGTCCAGGAACGGGAACGCCGGCGCCCGGACCTCGTCGGGCCACAGCAGGGTCTCCAGGACCAGTACGCCCTCGCGGACGCGCAGGATGGCCAGTGACTCGCGCTGCCGGAGCGCCACCTGAGCGATGGCGATCTTGCCTGACTCTTCCAGGGCATCGCGAAGGAGGCAGTACGCGCGGGCGCCGGCCGCTTCGGGCTCGACGTAATAGCTGCGGTTGAACAGGATCGGGTCGAGCTGCTCGGCGGGCGTGAACTGGACGACCTCGATGCTCCGGGTCGTCGGCAGCGGCAGCTCCGCCATGTCGTCCTCGGTCAGGATAACGATCTCGCCGTCGGGCAGTTCGTAGCCTTTTGCGACGTCTTCGTACGGTACCTCGACGTCTTCTATCGAGCAGAACCGACGGAATCGGATGCGTCCGCCGTCTTCCCTGTGAACCTGCCGGAACGCGATGTCCTTCGTCTCGGTGGCGGCGTAGAGTTTCACCGGGATCATGACCAGCCCGAAGGAAACTGCCCCCTTCCACATGCTGTGCATGGCATCTCCCTACCCCGCCGCTCGATCGCTACCTAATTATCGGCCTTGATCTAGCGCGGATGTCAGCCCGTTGCTCGGGTACTGATACAAGCAGTGTTGTCCGTATTTTGTCTTTCGGCAATATGTTCGAGAGGCCGATTCGGCAGGAGGATCCTGATGAGCGACATGGGCCTCGAGGCACCCGATGCCGACGCAGCCGAGCAGGGCCAGAACGTGGTCCCTGACCTGGCCAATTCCGACGACTTCGACGAGCCTGTTCCGCCCGATGAGCCGCCGCTGGAGGCAAATCCGGCAGATACCGCGGAGCAGGCACGCGAGGTCGGCCTCGACGACGAAGACGAGTACCGTTAGCGGGCCACCGGGCTACCCGGACGTAGGATTTCCATAACAGATCACCTCGGCCTAGCGCCGCAGCTAGCCATCCGGAGCCGCACGTGACCGCATCGCCTCAGGCCAGGCCCGCCAGTTCGCGCATGCCGCGGCCTGCGCGGCGGCTACAGCTGCTCGGGGCGGCGCGGGATGTGTTCGTCGCGCAGGGCTACCACGCGGCGGCCATGGACGAGATCGCCGAGCGCGCGGGCGTCAGCAAGCCCGTGCTGTACCAGCATTTCCCCGGCAAGCTCGAGCTGTACCTCGCGCTGCTGGACGAGAGCGCGAACGAGCTGATCAATGAGGTCAGCGAGGCCCTGTCGTCCACGTCAGACAACCGGCAGCGGGTGCCGGCGACGTTCAAGGCGTTCTACGACTACGTCGCGGGCGCGGGCGAGGAGTTCCGGCTCGTCTTCGAGTCCGACCTGAGCAACGAGCCCGCTGTGCGCGACCGGCTGGACCGCACGATGCACGAATGCGCCGACATGGTGGCTCAATTCATCCGCGAGGACGCCGGGGTCAGCAACGAGGAAGCGCATCTGCTGGGCATGGCGCTGGTGGGGATGGCTCAGGTCACCGCGCGGTACTGGCTGAGCACCGATCGGGCGATACCGAAGGACGCGGCCGAACAGCTGATCGCCAGGCTCGCGTGGCGCGGCATCAGCGGCTGGCCCTTGACCACCTGACCCGGCCCGGCCTGCGCCGCAGCACCCGACGCTGGTGGTCAACCGCCCCATTTCGCTCGGGGCGTAGGAGCCCGGCCACGCGGTTGCCGCCGTTCCCGGATCTTGCGGGTTAGCCTCGTAACGCCGAGAGGAGAGCCGTGGAAGTCAAGATCGGGATCCAGTCCGCGCCACGCGAGCTCGTCCTGGACACCAACGAGGGCGCCGCCGAGGTCGAGCGAGCGTTGAGGGACGCGGTCGAGAACGGCGGTGTCTTCGCGCTGACCGACGACAAGGGCGGCAAGATCCTGGTGCCAGCCGACAAGATCGCCTATGTCGAGTTCGGCGGCACCGAACCGCGGCGAGTCGGCTTCAGCAACCTCTAGCGGGGACCGGAGCTAATTCGCCAGGCCGAGCGCCGCCATCCGGGCGGCATGGGCGTCGGTAAGCTGGGCGAACATCCTTCCGATGTCGCCGAGCTGGCTTGAGGTCCCGCCGACAAGCAGCCGGGCGAGCGGCTCACGGTCGGCGGCAACTCGCTGGGCCTGCCCCAGGGCTTCGCCGACGAGCCTGCGCGCCCAGAGCGCCAGCCGCCCCGCCAGCCGCGGATCGGCCTCCGTCGCCTCCCGGACCCGGGCAACGACGAACTCGGTCTTGCCGGTATCCGCCAGCACCGTTTGCACCAGGCCCTGAGTGGCAGGGTCCAGCACCTGGGCCACGGCGCGATAGAAGTCGGCCGCGATCCCGTCGCCGACGTAGGCCTTCACCAGCCCCTCGAGCCAATCCGAGGGCGCGGTCCTGGCGTGAAAGGCGTCGATCGCCGCGACGAAAGGCTGCATGACGGTGGTCGGATCCGCCGAGAGCTCCTCGATCCGCCCCTTGAGCAGCTGGAAGTGGCCGAACTCGGCGACGGCCAGCTCCGCCAGGGCGGTCTTATCGGTCAGGGAGATCGCCAGCGCGGCGTCATCGGAGATACGGAAGAACGCCGTCAGCGACGCGTACGCCAGCAGCCCCAGGAGGTCGAGTACGCCGTCAGCGGGCAGTCCGGCCGGGTTGGCCACGGCCTGATCCTGGCTCATCTGCGAAGCGTAACAACTGCTAACCGGCCGGGCACGGGCGCGCTTCCGCTGCCTTGGAGGCCAGTCCTGTAAACTGTGGTGCGATACACATGAGGAATGTGATAGCCCCCGGCCCTGTTATACAGGACGTTGAGCGTGATGGTTACTGTGCGTAGTTCCTCGCACAGCACAGATGAGCGCTACTTCCTCTCCACATCCGCGTGGCAGCAGCCGCGCGACGGCACAAGTGCCCGACAGGAGAGGTCACATGCCTTTCCGCGGCACGATGTGCCTGGCGTCCAATGCGCCCGGCGTCCGCGGGCCACCGATGGAGGCGGAAGCCCTGAGTATGTATACAACGACAATGGATGAGGGACACGGGGACGCGGCCCAGACCGCCGACGGGCCGACCAGCGGCAAGACGTTCCGTGACTTCGGCATCGCGGAGCCGATCTGCGCGGCGCTTGAGGCCCGCGGCGTCACCACGGCATTCCCCATCCAGGAGCTGACGCTCCCGATCGCCCTCGACGGGCATGACCTCATCGGCCAGGCGCGGACCGGCACCGGCAAGACCTTCGCCTTCGGCGTGCCGATCCTGGAGCGCCTGCACGAGTCACCCCGCCAGCCCGCTGCCCCGCGCGCCCTCATCGTCGTACCGACCCGCGAGCTCGCCATCCAGGTGGCCGATGACCTGCGGCTCGCCGGCGCCAGGACCGGGGCCAACGTGGTCACGCTCTACGGCGGCCGCGCCTATGAGCCCCAGATCGACGCACTGGCCACCGTCGACATCGTGGTCGGCACTCCCGGCCGGCTGCTGGACCTGAGCCGTCAGGGGCACCTCAAGCTCAATCGCGTCCGTGTTCTCGTGCTCGACGAGGCCGACAAGATGCTGGACCTGGGCTTTCTGCCCGACGTGGAGCGCATTCTCCAGCTCACCCCGCCGGCCCGGCAGACAATGCTGTTCTCCGCGACAATGCCCGGAGAGATCGTCACCCTGGCCCGGCGCCACCTCAGCCGGCCCATGCACATCCGCGCCGAGCACCATGACGCGCCGGCCCACGTGCCGACGACCGAGCAGCACGTGTTCCGCGCCCACCAGATGGACAAGATCGAGGTTCTGGCCCGGATCCTGCAGGCCGAGGCGCGCGGGCTCACCATCGTCTTCTGCCGGACGAAGCGGTCCGCCGACCAGGTGGCCACGTCGCTGACGACCAAGGGCTTCGCCGCGGCGGCGGTGCACGGTGACCTCGGCCAGGGTCAGCGCGAGCGCGCCATGCGCGCGTTCCGGTCGGGCAAGGTCGATGTGCTGGTGGCCACCGACGTCGCAGCCCGTGGCCTGGACGTGGATGACGTCACGCACGTGATCAACTACGAGTGCCCCGAAGACGAGAAGGCATACCTGCACCGGATCGGCCGCACCGGCCGGGCCGGCCGTGAAGGTGTCGCGGTGACCTTCGTCGACTGGAACGACCTGCACCGGTGGAAGACGATCAACGAGGCGCTTCATCTGGATTTCCCTGACCCCGTCGAGACCTACTCCACCTCGGAGCACCTCTACACCGCCCTGAACATCCCGGCCACCGCGACCGGAGTGCTGCCGCGGGCGCAGCGGGACCGGGCCGGACTGGAAGCCGAGGACCTGGAGGACATCGGCGAGACCGGCAAGACCCGGTCCCGCACGGGATCGCGCGACTCGGCGGGCCGCGGTGGCCGCGGTGGCCGCGGTGGCCGCAGTGGCCGCAGTGGCCGCGACGGCCGCGACGGCCGCGACGA
>JASHOV010000542.1 GCA_030038495.1 Streptosporangiaceae bacterium | reverse complement strand
TCAGCCGGGTCAGCGAACGTCGGCCTGGCTAGGCCGGAGCAGAGCGGCGGGAAGACCCCGCTGAGCTATCAGATCCTCCGCCAGGACGTCATCATCAACGCTGACATCTGGGCGCGGAAGCCCGAGATGATGGCCGCCGGGCTGGGCTTCACCAGCATCGTCGGCGTCCCGAACCTCAGCACCAGCGACGTGGCGCTCAGCAAGACCCTCACGCTCCTGGCCGGCGGCACTTGGAACAACGTGCACTGCGCTAACGGGCAGACGCCTCCGCTGTCCAGCTATACCTCGGCGTCGACGCCCTCGGGTGTGCGGAGCTATTACGGCGAGGACGTCTACTACTCCGACGGGCTGCCGGTCGAGTTTAGCTGGCCGATCCTGCCGAGCACCCTGGACGCCGACGACTTCAAGGTCAGCCTCAGCAACGGAACGTCCGTTACGCCGCAGGTCACGTCGATCTGGCCGAACTTCGAGTACAACGAGCGGTCGGTGGCGGTCCTGTTCGGGCACTTTGGTAACCGGATCCCGCCGAACCAGCCGGGCGCGATCTACCCGACCTCGGTCCAGGTCGTCCGCGGCTCGTCAACCCTCGAGCTGGTCGGGCCTGGCCCGCGGATCGTCAGCGCGGTGGGGTTCTCGGTCAAGACCCCGGGCTCGCCCTATACCGATCCCGATGTTCCCCCGGCCGAGCGCGGCGGCCCCACCCTCGTGGCCGCGAAGCTCAGCAAGATGTCGGCCGTGGGCAACACCGGGCCCGTGATCTTCCGCCAGAACCTGCCCAACGATGGGATAAGCCTGTACGGCGGGCAGGCAAAGTTTCGGCTCCGGATGTACACCTCGGGCGGCATGACTCCCAACGGCGTCACCCCTCTGCTGCCGACCGACTATGACCAGTACTTCCGCGTCATCGCGGTCACCTCCTCGGGACGGAAGGTCGCACTCACCCAGGCCGGCAAGACCTACTACATCGACGGCCAGCCGCTGCGCGTCGTCGGGCTCGCGAACCTCGGCAGGAAGGAGGCAAGCTACGACGCCTGCTACACCGAGGTCCGGAACAACTACATCGATATCGTTCTTGACGGCAGCGAAGCCGCGGCCCGCCGGATCACCACCGTCGAGATCCCGTCGACCGGCCGCTACAAGCCCCTGTACAACCCCGGAGGACCTGGGAACGACCCAGCGCCCGGCGTGCGCTACAGCGCGCCAAGCCCGCCGATCTCCGAGCACGTCACTATCGCCCTGAATAACCCGATGACTGTTACCTACATGCCGCGCTCTCCCGCCAGCCGAGGCCAGCGCTGAGCAGGTACCCGGTAGAGATCTTGGAGTATTTGTCAGGCTTTCGCTTTTCCTCCAGGATCAGCCGAGCGCCCGTTGCAGGCTAAGGTCGAGGCGCGCATCGATGCAGGCAACCCGCGGATGCGCGACGCGTCAGCCTAAATCTTCCTACTCCGGCAGGGGTTCGCGCAGGATCGGCTGATAGATCGCAAGGATGTTGCCCGAGAGCACCAGCCCGAACGGCCAGTAGAGACCCGTCAGCGCGAACAGCGGCATGATGTATGCCATGTACATCTGCGTGTTGTATGCCGAGGGCGCGCTCAAACGCCGCACGGCCGTAAAGATCTCTAGTTTGTAGCGGACATACACACTAGATCAGTGACAATCGCCCGCAGGTAGCCCCGCGCCCGGCGTCAAGCCGCTGCGGAGCTTCGGGACTTGTCCGTTATGCCCTGCTTCCGCCCGAGCCGGATCGAACGTGTGTCTGGTTAGTGACGCGCCAGCAGCACCTGAGACGCACACGTTGCCGGATCCGATTGCGCTTCGGAGTTCCTATAAGCAAGCAGTTATGCTTTGGTTGCGTACTGTCGCTTCGAGCCTGCCCACGTCCGAGTGGACAGCAGCTTCAGCGAGACCGGCGGGCGGCCCGTGAAAAGCGGAATCCCCTCGCCCGCGATCACCGGGAAGATGGTCAGGTGCAACTCGTCCACCAGGTCGTGGACGAGCAGGTCGTTCCAGAGTTGCCGACTGAGCTGTATCAGGATGGGGCGCCCTGGCCGCGCCTTGAGCGTGGCGATCTCCGCGTAGAGGTCAGCGCCGCGGATTATGCGGGTGGTGTCCTGCCACGGTGCCAGATCCTCAGGGGTGACGGTGTTGGAGACGACGTACTTCTCCGTGGCGCGGATCAGCTCTGCGCCCGCTGAGGATCAGCGTGTCGGCGCCGCGCAGCAACTCGGTGTTGTACTCGTCGAACGCATCGTTCCCGCCGTAGTCCTCATGGAAGTAGTCGAAGAATCGGTCGAAACTCTTGCTGGCCGACTCGTAGTAACCGTCCAGGGTCAGGAAATTGCTGACGATCAGCTTCCGCATGCACGCGAGGGTAGCTGGCGTCTGGTATCTCGTGTGCCTGAGTGGATCAGCTCGGGCGGAGCAGGCGTGGCTGCGGCCGGGGTGTTGTGATTGATGCTGAGGCGTAACGTGGCTGGCGTGCTTAGTGACGGCAACCCTGCGGCCGGGGATACCTTCGAGGGACTCGCGGTGCCGACGATTCCGGTGTCTGCTGGCGCCCTCATCTTCGACCGGTCGGGTCGGCTGCTCATTCTGAAGCCGACGTATAAGTCTGGCTGGACGATTCCCGGTGGCGTCATGGAGGCAGATGGGGAGACGCCCTGGCAGGCGTGCAGGCGCGAGGTCAGCGAGGAGTGCGGGATCGAACTGCGCCGCGGCCGTCTCGCCTGCGTGGATTTCCGGCGTCCGCGGCCGGGCAGACCTGGCGGCATCCGGTTCTTGTTCGATTGCGGCTCCGTTGACGACGGCTGCCTGGCCGCGATCGTCGTTCAAGCCGAGGAGATCTGCGAACACCGACTGGTGGCGCTGCCCGAGGCACAGCGGCTGCTCCGCCGCCCGATACGACGGCGAGTCAGGGCGGCAACCTCGGGGCGGGCTTTCGTCTACCTGGAACAAGGGCGCCGGGTCCCGAGCGTCGGCAAGTCGCGCGGCAAGTAGGCCTGCGCCGAAATCGAGATCGTCATCGCGGCACTTCGTCCCACGATGCCAGCCACTGGCCCGCCGCTGGTTGGACCCGGTCGCCGAGCACGCCGGCGAGCTGCTCGTCCGTAAGGGCGAACGCGTCCCAGAGCCGGCGGAGAACGTTCGGGCCCGCTGCGTCGACGAGACCCTTGGCCATCATCGTGAAGCGGAACTGGTACCAGACGTAGGTCAGCGGCTCGATGTAGGGATAGAACGCCTCGAAGTAGCGGAGGTCACGTGCGACTGGCTTGAGCAGGCCGTGTTCCAGCGCAACCCGCGGAAGGGTCTCGAAATGCAAGCGCCGATCGGGTTCTTCGGCAGTCACGAACGCGTAGAGCGCCATGTCGGCGAACAGTTCCATCAGCCACGACCGCGGGAAGACGAAGGGAACGCCGTCGTGGAAGGCGTGCGCCAGCTCGTGGACGACGAGCATGTCGGCGAAGGGGGCCAGGCGATCAGCGCCAGTCCCGTAGATCTGATCGAGCTCGCGAGTTGCTGCCACAGGAGCGGAACCAGCCACTTCCTCAAGCCAGGCGGTAAGGTCTGAGGGCTCGCCGTGAAGGAAGAGATTGCCACCGCTGCAGTACGGCATGACGTATGCAGGGTTCGACGCGCGCTCGGACCAGTCGGCTCGGCTGAGCACTACGAGCGCGCACCGGGGGCGGAACGCAAGCACGTCGCCTAGGTACGAGTAGGCCTTAGCGCAACGCTCGGCTAGCCGTCTGGCTTGCTCGCGCGTCGAGTCGCTGGTGCGGACCTCAAACGGGAAGCCAGCCAGCGAGGCAAGCCCCCGGTGCTTCGTTACGTCGATGAAAGCCTGGCTCGTCCCTGTGTCAGCGAAGACCGCGGCGTCGGCGGCGTCGGGACCGCGGCTGCGAGAAGAGGGTGCACTCGCCCGATCCATTCGGCCATGGTCTCACGCGGCCGAACCGCAGGCCGACTACCCGCTTCCGCCGTGACCTCAGCCGACGATCGCCGGATACACCAGTGTCTTGAGCTGACCGCGGAAGTTGAATGTCCCGGAGGGGAGAAGCTGGGTCATGAAGATCACAGTGAGGTCTTCGGACGGGTCCACCCAGAAGATCGTCGACGCCGCGCCGCCCCACATGTACTCGCCCGGTGAGCCGATGACCTGCGTTGCCGTCGGAGCCTTGGCCACCGCGACGGTGAGACCGAATCCCATTCCGGCGAACCCCACCTCGCCGTACCCGCCGACCAGTGCCACTGACTGCAGGTCACCGTCCCCTGGCAGATGGTTGGAGGCCATCAGCTCGATTGTCTTGCGACCTAGGATGCGCGCGCCGTCGAGCTCGCCGCCGTTCAGCAGCATCTGGCAGAAACGCAGGTAGTCCGCCGTTGTGGACACCAGCCCGCCGCCGCCAGACAGGAACGACGGTTCCTTGCGATATCCGCTGCGCTGCGGATCATCGACCAGCACCAGTTTCTTGCTCGCATCACGGCGGTAGCAGGCGGCGAACCGGTCGACATTCGCGTCGGGAACCATGAATCCGGTGTCGCGCATCGCCAGCGGCTCGAACAGGGTCTCTCTCAGGTACTCATCGAAGCGCTGCCCGGAAATGATCTCGACGAGCCGCCCGCACACGTCGGTCGAGACTGAATAGAACCAGTGCGTGCCGGGATGGAACTCCAGCGGGTAACCGGCATACCGCTCGACCATGGTCTCGAGCGTGGCGTTCGGGCCTCGCCGGGCCCCGGGCGCGAATCCCTCGCCCGGCCTGGAGTTATCGGCCGAGAACAGCTCCTGCAGTGTCCGGCCGCCGGCGAAGCCCAGGCCGGACATGTGCGTGAGCAGGTCGCGGACCGTCATCTGGGACCGCGGCTCGACGAGCCGCTCCGACCCGTCTTCGGCTCGCTCGCGGACCTTCAGGTCACGCCACTCCGGAATGAAGCGTGTCACCGGGTCGCTGAGCTGGAACATCGCTCGCTCATAGAGCGACATCAGCGCCACACCGGTAATCGGCTTGGTCATCGAGTAGATACGCCAGATCGTGTCCTCCTCGACGGCCGCGGACCGTTCCCGATCGCGGCATCCGAAGGACCGGAAGTAGCCAACATGACCGTGGCGAGCGACGGCAACCTGGCAGCCCGCGATACGGCCGGGATCGATGTACCGAGTCTGGAAATGCTCGGTGATCCGTTCAAGCTGCCGCTCGTTGAGTCCTGCGCCTTCGGGATCGACCTTCACTAGCTTCTCCCGTCGTCGCGGTCCTCGCTGCCGGACACGGTATCTCCCAGTTTGAGGGCGCACAAGACAGGTTTCGTAGTCTGGATCCGCGTCCCCGAGGGCGGGTGTTTTCCGCATCCGATCGTGGGTGTGCTCTGGTATCACGCATCCGCTTCCAGGAGATGGGAACGGCGGCGCCGGAGGCCGACCACCGGTTTCGGGTCTAGGCTCAAGCGCTGGGGACCAGGTGTCCGACGATGAAGTCGCGCCAGCGAGCGATGGCCATGGGCTTGGTCTCGGCGTGCGCGCCCCGGTAGCAGATCAATTCCCTGTCGCCTGGTGGTGTCCACGATGTCCAGGGCCGCGAGGGCGTCCACGGCCGCGCCATTCGGCTGCCATCCGGTCGAGTACCACCTCGATCCCCTCGGCCGCGATGCGGGCCTGATACTCCGCGACGGCCATCGGCGACGAAACTCGATCGCCGTGATACGGCCCGTCGATCGCCATCGCCGCCACGCCCGCATGTGACGCGAACCACCGGGCCAGACTGACGATCCGCTCGCTTCGCTTATGCCCGCTGCCCCCGTGCCCGAGCAGCACCAGAGGCGGCGGGGAGACCGGAGGGAACGGCAGCCACAGCACGCCAGGAACCGTGCCCGATGACCGGCCGAGCTGGAACGATCGCTCGACGACACCACCTCCTGCCACCCGGTGTCCGACCCATTCAAACCCCTCGCGCACGAGGACAGTCAACCAGCCGCAGGGCTGGCGTTACCTCCTGTCATGGTCCTGATGGCCCTGGCACCCGGAATTCTTCAACGGTGCCCGAATTGAAGTTGGCCAGCAGCACGTCGCCGGTGGCCGGGTCGAAGGTCAGGTCGCGGGGGAACAACCCGGCCGGCACGGCGCCGATCAGGGCGGGCCTGTGCGCGAGCGCTGCGTCGGTATCGATGACGCTGACGGTCTGCGGAGCATCACTCCCGGTGCCCTGAACCAGTCCGCGGTTGGAGTTGGCGACCAGGGCGACACGCCCGTCGTCGGCAAGCAGCAGCCCGGCCGGCTCGGATCCGACCGGGACGACTGCCAGCAGCGCCCGGGACGGATCGCGCAGCAGTTCGGCGGTGGAGAACGCCAGCAGCGCGTTGGACTGCTGCGCGGTCACCCACGCCGTGCTGCCATCGGGGGATATCGCCACGCGGACCGGCGAGCACCCCGCGGCAGCATGCGCCAGCACGGCCGCGCGGCCAGCCCCGTTCTCCGCGCGGGCGGTATCGATGACCCAGAGCCGACCGTCCGGGCCGACCGTCGCGCCGTAAGTAGTCACATACAGCTGCTGGCCGCCTGGCGACATCGCGACTCCGACAGCACCAGGGGCTAGCGGCACGATGCCGACTGCCACCCCGGCGGCGGAGAATCCGTGCTGCAAGGCGGCCGTCAGGTCAAATACACTCAGCCCTCCGGTGGTCTCGTCGGTAACGAATGCGTACTGGTCGTCGCCTGACACCGCGACCTGGAACTGGCCAGCGCCAGCATCGGTCAGCACACCCAGGACAGGAGCATGGCCGCCGTCTTCCAGTGCCCGGACACTCAGCACCGCCGTGCCCGTCTGATAGCCCGCTACCAGCAGCAGCTGCCCGTTGTGCGTCAGCGCCATTCCATACGCGCCGCCCAGCGATCCCGGCAAGTGAACCGTCCGCACCAGCCGCGGCGCCGCGCCGCCCAGGCGCAGCACGTCGACCGCGCCCAAGCCATCAGTCTCGTCCTCACCGAGGTAAGTGGTCACGGACGCGAACGCCCACCGGCCATCGGCCGTGCCCACGAAGGCGGTCGGATGGCCGGATACCGGCGCAGTCACCGGCGTTTCCAGCGGCCGGCCAGTGCGGACACGCGTCGAGCAGTTCGCGGTCAGACTCGCGGATGCAGGCGGCGGCGCTCCCGAAGAGCAACCACCCAGTGCCATCGCCGCGCCGACGGCCGCAAGCGCGACCCACCGGCGACCCGCCAGCAGCGGAGTCATTGCACCATATTCATATATGACTGACTTACGCAGTAGTCCCGGCAGTACTCACCTGCGCCGGCCGGCCAGTGACTGAGTCAGGTGACCGGCGGCAGGCGTGAGTCAGCACTAGCGGCCAGCCCCGGATCCCACCCGCACACCGCGCACGCATGCCGGAATGCCGAGCGGGCGAACTCCAGCGCCCCGGCCGCCGGATCCGGTATAGCGCGCACGTCATCCCAGTCCAGGATGTACTCACCGAGCGCGGCGTCCCACCGGGCAGCCGAGGGCGCGAGTGCCTGGTCGGCGAAGCCCTCAGGGAGCGGATAAGCAAAGGCGAAGAACGCCGCCTTCCCGTACCGCGCGTCGCCCGGCCACCAGCCGACCTCCACCGCCTGCGCGGTTCCGGCGTTGTGCATGATGAAATCGTCAGAGGCCGGTCCGCCGGCCAGCCGTGGGACATGGGCGGCACGGTATTCGGCGGAGAGTCTCGCTCAACCCGCCGCGCTGCTTGTGCCGTCATCGTGCGTGGCGGCTGCGGTGATCGTGGTCGCGGTCCGGACCAGGCTGCCCACCGCGTCATCTGGGGTGAGGCGGCACAGGTCGGTCAGCGAGAACAGGGCTTCCGCACTGATTATCGCGGCGAGATCGTGCTTGAGCTGGGCCAGTCGCTGCGGTGGCAGCCGGAGAGTGTCCGCGATCGGGTCGAGTGCCTGGTTGATCAGGCCGAACCGGATGCCGGGGCGGTGGGCGGCCAGCTCAGGCCGGGTGATGGTGGCCGAGATCATCGCCCGCACCGCCCCCTGGTAGCTGAGCACGCGCCGCAGGAAGTACTCACTGGCGAACACGATCCTGTCGACCGGGTCCGCCGATGCGGCGATCGGCTCGAGCGCCTCGGCGGGGCTCGGCCACATCCCCACCAGGGTCGCGTTCAGCAGCGAGATCAGGTCCGGGAAATACCGATATGCGGTCGGCTCCGACACCAACGCCGCACGCGCGACTGCAGGCATCGTCACCGGCCCTCCGGCGCGGGTCACCTCGCGGCAGGCCTCGATGATCGCGTTCCGGGTACGCAGCTTCTGGTTGACCCGGCCGGTTGCCTCGTTCCCAGCCCCCATCATGCACCTCCCTAATCCTGCGTGTCTGGTCTCATCATGAGAGTTGACTTGCATAAGTTTAGCAAGCCATCTAAGTTTGTGAAAGCGAACTCTCACGAACGGAGGAGTCATGACGGAAATCTCGGTGATCCCGGCCGCTGGCGGGGAGACGATCCAGCTGGGCCCGGTGCAGATGCGGATCCTCGAGGACGGCCGCACCACCGGCCACCGGCTGGGGGTCGGCGAGATCACCCTCCCAGCGCACGCCGACGGTCCGCCGCAGCATCGGCACGCCCGGCACGACGAAGGTTTCTACGTCGTGTCCGGCACCGCCAGGTTCACCGTGGCCGACACGAGCTACGACGCGCCGGCCGGGACGTTCGTCATGATCCCGCCCGGCGCCCCGCACACATTCGCCAACCCGGCCGGCGAGCCGGCGGTCCTGCTGAACACCTTCACCCCCGACCTCTACGTGCAGTACTTCCGGGACCTGCGCGACATGATCGCCGCGGGCCAGCCCATGACACCGGACAACGTCGTAGCGGTGATGAGCCGCTACGCGACCGTCCCGGCCGCCGATTTCACCGAGGAGACCCCGTGACGACGATCACCCCGGTCGTGCCCCTTCCCGACCTCGGCCCCGTCGGTGTCACGGTCAGCGATTACGGCGACGGGCAGCCATTCCTGCTGCTCCATGGCGGCGGTGGCCCGGACACCGTGACCGGATTCGGCGAACTGTTCGCGAAGACCCACGGCGTCCGGGTCATCGTGCCCACCCATCCCGGCTTCGGCGGCACCTCGCGACCCGACCGGCTTACCAGCGTCCCAGGCCTGGCGGCGCTCTACGTGGCGCTGCTCGGCCAGCTCGAGCTCGACAACGTGACAGTGATCGGGAACTCGATCGGCGGATGGATCGCCGCTGAGATGGCCCTGCTCGCTTCGCCTCTGGTCAGCCGCGTCATCCTCGTCGACGCGGTCGGTATCGAGGTCCCCGGCCACCCGATCGCGGACTTCTTCTCCCTGACTCTGGACCAGGTATTCACGCTCAGCTTTCACAGCCCCGAGCCGTTCCGCATCGACCCGGCCGCGCTGCCACCCGCCGCGCAGGCCGTCGCCGCCGGCAACCGTGCCGCCCTGGCCACTTACGCCGGCCCGGCGATGAGCGACCCCACCCTGGCCGGACGGCTCGCGCTCCTCAGGCTGGCCGCCCTGGTGCTGTGGGGCGATAGCGACGGGATCGTCGACATCGACTATGGCCGGGCCTATGCCGCCGCTATCCCGCTGGCCCGCTTCCAGCTCCTGACGGACACCGGCCACCTGCCGCAGGTCGAAACTCCTGACCAGCTGATGAACGCGATCTGGGGCTGGTGACGTCCGGGGCTGGTGACGTCCGGGGCTGGTGGCGTTCAGGTGGGCGCCAGCCTCGGGCGCTCTGGCAGGCTTCGCCGAAGCGCGCAGCTGGCAAATATGGCGCGATTCACCCCGTGCCGGTCTGTATTATTCGCCGGCAGTTTATCCTCAAGTGGCCGACATAGTCCGCGCTAATGACAGGATTGGCGACGAATCGACGTCGTGGGGCTAATTCGCCCGCTGATCGCGGCATATTTCCAGCCGGTGCCCTGCGGGTCCGACACCCACGTCATGCAGCGACTGTTTGTCATCTTGCAGGCTGCATGCAACGCGGCGGAGGCTCCGACACCGGTCAGCGCGGTTGCCGGCGGGCCGACACAGGAGCCGAGTCAATCCGAGGTCCAGGGTCCGCCGCGGGAGTTCCCGGCGCGAAGTCACGCCGTGCAGCGCAATGCCGCTACGCAATTGCGTTCTCGATTCGGCTCGGAGCCTGAATCTGGTTTTGGCAGGGCGATAACCACAGACCTCGCCCTACCCGGACATATGTAGCGCTCAGTCTCTAACTTGCCAACAGTGCGGCCGGAATCGCGCGAGAAACAGTGTTTTAACATCAAGCAGCGATCGTTGGTGTTAGCTTCGGCATTCGGGGGCCGAACCATTATCTCTTCATGATCTGCGAGGGATAGCGATCCATGATCCAGAAACGCCCGTCCGTTCGCTTACGCGTCACCCTGCTGGTCTTAATCCCGCTGATCTTCCTCGCCGGCCTGGCCGCCTACAACGTCACCAGGTCGGCGAGCAGCGCTCTCACGCTCATCCGGTCGAAGACGATGCTGACCGACCTCGGCCCCCCGGTAGCGAGCCTGCAGCAGGCACTTGCGGCCGAACGCACCCAGGCCATCGTCTACTTTGCCCAGCCCGGGCCGGACGCGCTGGCAGCGTTACGGCAGCGCGAGGCGGCCACCGACCGTGCCGTCGCGCTGACCGCCAATGCCACGAACTCCGCGGCTGTCCGGCAGGACGCATCCTCGGGTGGCAAGCAGGCGATCGCCGGGCTGCGCAAAGACCTCGCGGGCCTTGCCCCACTGCGCGCGGGTTTCGCGGACGGCTCGGTTGCCGGCCAGCAGGCGTTCGCTGCCTACAGCGGCATGATCGCCGCCAGTTATCAGGTACTGGAACAGGCGATCATCCAGGACAACATCGCAACGCAGGTGCTGCCTAACATCGCGATCATAGAACTGGCGATCTCCAGTGAGTACCTCCAGCAGGAGAGCGCGCTGCTGGACGGGGACTTCGCCGACCGAATGTTCCCGGCCAGCGCCTATCAGGCGTTCGTGAGCCTGGTCGGGGCGCACCGCCTGCTGTACGCGCAGAGTTATTCCTACCTCGACCAAGTGGATCGCGCCGGCCTGAACCGCGACGTCAATCCGCAGGTATCGCGCACCGTCACCACGTTTGAGAACAAACTTGTCGCCAGCGGGCCACAGCACGGGTCACCGCCGGTCCGTGCCGCGGACTGGAACAGGGAAGTCGCGACGCTCAGCGCGCAGACCCAGCGGGCGGTGGAGCAGGCGCTAGCGCGGCTCGTCGCCGGAGCCAAGTCGCAGGCAAGCGCGACGCTGCGCGGGCTGTACCTGACCGGAGGCATCGGCCTTGCCGTCGTCATCGCATCCCTGGTCTTGTCCATGTGGATGGCGGTTAGCCTGGCCAGGCAACTGCGCGGCCTGCGCGACATGGCACTGGAGCTGGCGAATGTCCGGCTGCCCGCGCTGGTCCGGCACCTCGGCGCCGGGGAGGATGTCGACGTCGCATCGCAGGTGCCCGAGGTGAAAGCGAGCACGGACGAGATCGGCCAGGTCGAGGCGGCGTTCATGACCGCGCAGCGGACCGCCGTCGAAGCGACGATTGACCAGGCAAAGATGCGTCGCGGCATCGGCGACGTGTTCAGGAACCTGGCCCGGCGGAGCCAGTCGCTGCTGGCGCGCCAGATGATGCTCATCGACACCCTCGAGCGCCGGGCCGCCGGGCCGGAGGATCTGGAGAGCTTGTTCCGGATCGATCACCTCACCACGCGCATGCGCCGCCACGCGGAGAGCCTGATCGTGCTCGCCGGCGACCTGCCCGAGCGAACGTTCCTGGATCCGGTGCCATTGGTGGACGTGCTGCGTGCGGCCGCGGCCGAGGTCGAGGACTACACGCGGATCAGAGTCATTGCCCGGTCGTCGGCTGCACTGACCGGACGCGCGGTAGCCGACGTCATCCACATGCTCGCGGAACTCATGGAGAATGCCGCCACCTTCTCCCCGCCCACTGCCGACGTCCGGGTGACGGGGAGCCTGGCGTCCCGCGGCTACGCGATCGACGTCGAAGACCGCGGCCTCGGCATGACCGAGCAGGAACTAGCCAATGCAAATGCCAAGCTGGCCGAGCCGCCGATGTTCGACCTGTCCGGCTCCGACCGGCTCGGCCTGCACGTCGCGGCTCAGCTTGCTCAGCGGCACGGCATCCGGATTACGCTGCGCGGTTCCCCCTACGGCGGCACTACGGCCATCGTGCTGATCCCGAACGAACTGGTGGTCATGCTCGACGGCCCCGCTCGCGACGCAGTCCTCGCCGCCGACGCCGACCCGAAGCCGGAGGAAGTCTCGGGAAACGGGCGAGCTCCGGTGCTGGTCCGTGAACCGCTGGTCCGTGAACCGCTGGTCCGTGGACCGGCTGCGCCGGCCGGTTCACCTAGCGGGAGTGGCCCGGAGAACGGTTCCGGTGCGGGCCGGGTACCGACCGATCTGCTCGCGCCGGCAGGCCGCCATGCCGTCACCACGGCGTCTCCGACAGAAAGCGGCCCGGCCGAAGCCAGCCCGGCGACGGCCAGCCCGGCGATGGCCAGCTCGGCGATGGCCAGCCCGGCGGTGAACGCGGCCACCGCTGCGATCGTGGCTCCAGCTGAGGCCAATCCCGATGGCCCGTCGGCCACGTGGACCGAGAATGGCCTGCCGGTGCGCGTCCGCCAGCAGCGCCTGGCGCCGCCGCTACGCGAGGATCCGCCCCTGGCCGTGCCCGCCGACCTGGCAACGGACTCCCGGTCGCCGGATGCGGCGCGGCGGATGATGTCCGCCTTCTGGCAAGGCAGGACGCGCGGCCTCTCCGAGGGCGATCACGAGCAGGCGAACGGCGCCGACCGGCCCGAGGCTGGCGAGACCCGATGAGCGCTCCCATCGCTGGTCAGTCGCTCGGGCGGACTACGAGCACTGACAGTCACCTCGACTGGCTCGTTGACGACCTGGTGGTGCGGGCTGCGTATGTCGAGAAGGCAGCGGTCCTCTCCAGTGACGGCCTGGTCCTCGCCGCGTCCGCCGCCCTCAGCCGGGAAGGCGCTGAGCACCTGTCCGCTCTGGCCGCGGGTCTGGCGAGCCTGGCGAACGGCGGCGCACGGCATTTTGGCATCGGCCAGGTCCGCCAGATCCTCATCGAGATGGATGAGGGGTTCCTGTTCGTCACCGCCGCTGGCGAGGGAAGCTGCCTGGCCGTGCTTGCCGGCAGGCAGGCAGACGTCAGTCTCATCGCCTACGAGATGGCCCTGCTCGTCAAGCAGGTCGGACGGCACCTGGCGGCCGGCAGCCGGTCGGCGCCCGGAGCCGTCGAAGCGGTGTGAGGACTGCCGTGGCGCACCCGCATGGACATCCTCGGCACGGTCCCGGCCCGGTTGTCCGTCCCTACGCGCTTGTCAGGGGCCGGACGAGGCCGACCGGGGATGCACTTGACGTCATTGCCATGGTCCATGCCCGCAGCGTCGGCCAGCCCGATCCGGCCGACCTGGAACCGGAGCACCTGGCCCTGCTCGCGCGCTGCCGGCAGCCGGTGTCGGCAGCCGACCTGTCCGCCGCGCTGGACCTGCCGCTCGGCGTCATCCGCATTCTCCTCGGCGACCTGCGCGAGCGCGGGCTTGTCGCCGTTGACCAGCCCCGTCCCGAGCGGGTCAGGAACGTCAGACTCCTCAGGGAGGTCGCCGATGGCCTACGACGACTCTGACCGGGGCGGTCCGGCCGCCGTTCCGCGGCTAGCCGGTGACCAGCCGGACGGCTCCCCCATCGCGGTCAAGATCCTGGTCGCGGGCGGTTTCGGGGTTGGCAAGACCACGCTCGTCGGCTCTCTGACCGAGATACAGCCGCTGCGCACCGAGGAAAACCTGAGCGACGCCGGGACGTTCATCGACGAGATCACCGGCGTAGAAGGCAAGCAGACGACCACGGTCGCGATGGACTTCGGGCGCATCGCCATACATTCGGGTCTCTGGGTCTACCTGTTCGGCATGCCTGGTCAGCAACGGTTCTGGTTTATGTGGGACGACCTGTCGTCAGGAACGCTCGGGGCCGTCGTGCTGGCTGACACCAGGCGCCTGGCCGACTGCTTCCCGGCGATCGACTACTTCGAGCGCCGCGACACGCCATTCGTCGTCGCGCTGAACTGCTTCGACGGGCGGGGCTATCCGGACCTGGGCGAGGTGCGGCGAGCACTCGACATCGAGGCGAATATTCCGATTGTCAGATGTGACGCCCGCGAGGGGAAGTCGTGCCGTGACGTTCTCGTCGTCCTGGTCGAACACGCGATCGATGAGCTGACTGCCTGCTCCGGCGCCCCCTCGTGAAGCCTTCCTGCGGCGTCTATCCCAGCAGGGACAACGCCGACCACCGCGTAACCAGACCACAGACACTCCTGGAAGGTGGCGGGTTCTGCGGGACTGCGAGGTCACGCCGTCAGTGTCAGGTGCTGCACCGGTCTTGCAGCCGCTCCGGGCGGTAGTGCCGCCATATCATCGCGCGCAGTTCTTCCGGATCGTTGGCGTACAGGCACTCACGTGAGCCGAACTTTGCCGTTGCCGCGTAGCGGCCATTCACGACGGCGAACTTGTAGACGTCGCCCCAGTCAGACCGCATTTCAGCCATCACCTCGCGTACTCTCACCGGGTCACCCGATCCAGGTCTCGGTGCGCGCATAGGTCCCGTCGCTGGGCGCGAGCGTGTCCCGCAGTTCCTGTGGGTCGCTGGTGATCACGGCGTACGGCCGCACGGCCAGGGTCCGCGCTACGGCCACGTACCGCAGTGCTCGTCTGCCGCCCAGGCCGTCCAGATGCACGTAGTACCGGTCGGCTAGGTCCCGGGCTAGTTCCGCCCACGCCCGGATTCCCTCGGCACCGGGCCGTGCGGTGCAGGCCGCAAGCCGGGCCAGGTCTGCCACGGCTTCGCTGAACTGGGCCGCCGCCCCGGCCATCGGGGTGTCTGCTGTCATACAGACCACCACACTGCTACGGGCAACGGCCGGGGAGCGTTGGGAACGAGCACGTGTGTGCGCGCCGGGGGTGCGAACGGGCTACGGCGTCCACCTGATCCCGCGGCGGTGTCACACTGATCGTGTCCGTACTGGGAGAAGGGGCAGTCGGGTGCCGCCACGGCCGAAAAAGGAGAACATCTGCCTTCGCAGGCTGCTGGACGAGTCCGGGATGTCGAACAAGGGACTGGCCCGGAGAATCGCTGGGCTTGCCGCTACCCGGGGCTTCACTCACATCCGGTGCGATCACACCTCGGTCCTGCGCTGGCTGGCGGGCGAGCAGCCGCGCCCGCCGGTACCCGAGCTCGCCACCGAGATCATGAGCGAGGCGCTGGGCCGTCCGGTCTCCGAGGCCGAGCTGGGCATGACACCCAGCAACCTGCCGGGCGACCTTGGCCTCCGCCTGCCCGCAGCCTGGGCCGAGACGGTCGCGACCTCAACCTCACTGTGGAGAGCCGACGTGCAGCGCAGGCGCTTCCTGGTCAACGCGGCATACAGCTCTGCCGCGCTGCCCGCCGCCGCCTTACGCTGGCTCACCAGCCCGCGCGCCGATGCGCCCGCATCGTCCGGCCAGCGCCGCATCGGCCAGGCTGACATCGACGCCATCCGGGACCTGACCCAGTCCTACCGCGAGATGGATAACCGGCTCGGCGGCGGCAGGCTCCGTACCGCGCTGGTGTCCTACCTGGACGACCATGTCACCCATCTGCTGACCACGGGCCAGTACAGCGATGACACCGGCCGCCAACTGGCAGCGGCTTGCGGTGAGCTTTCGCAGCTAGCCGGGTGGGCTGCCTACGACAGCGACCAGCATGGCCTTGCCCAGCGGTACCTCACCCAGGCACTGGCCTACGCCCGGCACGCTGACGACGCCGGCCTGGCCGCCGAGGTCCTCGCGGCCCAGGCACATCAGGCGCTGTATCTGGCCAGGCCCGACGCGGCGATCGACCTGGCCCGGACCGCCCAGGCAGCCGCCATCCGCCACGGCTCGGCAACCCTGCTCACGGAATGCCTGGTGATGGAGGCCCACGGTCACGCCGCCCGCAAGGACGCGATGGCGTGCGCCACCGCCATGGCCGGGGCGGAACAGGCGTTCGACCGCGCGGCACGCGACAGCGACCCGGCCTGGCTGTCCTACTTCGACGAGGCATACCTGGCAGCCCGCATGGCCCAGTGCTTCCGCGATCTCGGCGACGCACCCAATGCCGCTCGGTACGCACGCCGGTCTCTCGACATGGACGGCCGGTACGTGCGCGGACGCGCGTTCAACCTGTCGCTCCTGGCCAGCGCACACGCCATGCTCAACGAGCCCGAGCAAGCCTGCATCGTCGGCCAGGACGCCCTCGACCTCACCAGCCGGCTCAGCTCCGCTCGCAGCGTCCGATACGTGCGCGACGTAGCGCGCCTGCTTCGCCCCCAGGCCGCCGTGCCCGCAGTCCGCGAATTCAGGGCCGAGGTAGCTCACCGGCTGCCCGGCCCAGCAGAACACGCTGCGCACCGATGATCGTCATCGCACCCAGAATCTCCCCCGCAGCAATAAGCCCCGGCAGGTCATCGACGTTAACCCACCGCACCTCCGAAGCCTCATCAGCCTCCGGCTCCCCGACGCGGTCAGCCCCGACCGC
>JASHOV010000541.1 GCA_030038495.1 Streptosporangiaceae bacterium | reverse complement strand
GCCGACGGGAGCGTGCGCGTCGCCTCGGACGGCGACGGCGTACGGCGGGCGCTAGCCCGGCTCCTACTGGTGACGGCCGAGGCGACATCGCTCGGCACCTGGCGAAGGCTCAAGGCCTGCAGCGCGGACGACTGCCAGTGGGCGTTCTACGACCGCTCCCCCACGCAGAACGCCTGCTGGTGCACCATGCAGATCTGCGGGTCGCGGGCAAAGTCGAGGGCATACCGGCAGCGGTCGGCGGCCGGCACGAACGCAGCGGCTGAAGCGAACGCAGCCGCCGGCGCGAACGCAGCCGCCGGCGCGAACGGCGCGCCGGGCCGGGCTACAGCTTCTCGATCGGCGCGTACCGCAGCACCAGGTGCTTGATGCCGTAGTCGCCGCCGAAATCGATCTTCGCCTCGGGATCATCGCCACGGCCCTCCACCGACAGGACCATGCCGAGGCCGTAGGAATCATGGTTGACCCGGTCACCGGGCTCCAGCAGCGGGACCGGCCGGTTGCCCAGCACCCGCACGCCCGGCTTGCGCGCCAGCCGCTCGGAGGCGGGCGGGGCAGCGGCGCTCTCATCCCGGCGCCAGTCGATCAGGTGCGCGGGCACCTCGGTCAGGAACCTGGACGGCCGGTGCCGCGACGGCCGGCCGAACCAGGCGCGGCTGGCCGACCGGGTCAGGTACAGCCGCTGCTCGGCCCTCGTGATCCCGACGTAGGCCAGCCGCCGTTCCTCGGCCAGCTCGCGGTCGTTACCCATGGACCGCTCGTGCGGGAAGACGTTCTCCTCCAGCCCGGTGAGGAACACGACGGGGAACTCCAGTCCCTTGGCCGTATGCAGCGTCATCAGCGTCACCATGCCGCCGTGGTCGTCACCCTCCGGAATCTCGTCCGCGTCGGCAACCAGTGACACCTGCTCCAGGAACTCGGCCAGTGTGCCGTCGGGGAACCGCACGTCAAACTCCCGCGCCACCGACACCAGCTCGTTGACGTTCTCGATCCGGCCCGCGTCCTGCAGGTCGGAGGACTCCTCAAGCTCGGCCACGTAGCCGGTCTGGTCGAGCACGGCGGCCGCGAGGTCGCCGACCGGGCTGCCCGCCTCGGCCATCGCGCGCAGCGAGCCGATCAGGTCGTTGAATCCCTCAATTGCCCTCGCCGACCTGGCCGCCAGTCCCGGCACGTCGTCGGGTCTCGTCAGTGCGGCCGCGAAGCTGATCTTGTCCCGGCTGGCCAGGGCGGCGACGCACTCCTCGGCTCGGTCCCCGATCCCTCGGCGCGGCGTGTTCAGCACCCGGCGCAGCGAGACCTCGTCGCCGGGATTAGCGATGAGCCGCAGGTAGGCAAGCAGGTCGCGGACCTCGCGCCGGTCGTAGAACCGGACGCCGCCCACGACCTTGTAGGGCAGCCCGGACCGGATGAAGATCTCCTCGAAAACACGGGACTGGGCGTTCGTCCGGTAGAAGACCGCCACGTCACCGGGAGCGGCCTCGCCCGCGTCGGCGAGCCGGTCCACCTCCTCGGCCACGAACGCCGCCTCATCATGCTCGCTGTCGGCCACGTAGCCGATGATCGGCGGCCCGTCGCCCGCGTCCGACCAGAGGTTCTTCGGGATCCGGCCGGGATTCTGGGAGACCACGGCGTTGGCGGCGGCCAGAATGGTCTGCGTGGAGCGGTAGTTCTGCTCCAGCATGATCACCCGAGCGCCGGGGAAGTCCCGCTCGAACTCCTCGATATTCCTGATCGTGGCGCCGCGGAAGGCATAGATCGACTGGTCGGCGTCGCCGACGACCACAAGCTCGGCGGGCTCCAGTGCGTCAGTCGCCTGTGCACCGTTCCCGGCATGACCATGCTCCCCAGCCCCGGCGAGCTCGCGTACCAGCACGTACTGGGCGTGGTTGGTGTCCTGGTACTCGTCGACCATCACGTGCCGGAACCGCTCCCGGTACTCGGCCGCCAGGTCAGGGAACGCCTGCAGCAGGTTGACCGTCACCATGATCAGGTCGTCAAAGTCCATCGCGCCGGCCGCGACGAGCCTGCGCTGGTACTCCCCGTAGGCCTCGGCGAGCGCCTCCTGCCGGAATCCCTTGGCCCTGGCCGCCACGGTCTCGTAGTCGAGCAGCTCGTTCTTGAGCGTCGAGACCTGGTTGGCCAGGCCCTTTGGCGGGCTGTACTTCGGATCGAGATCGAGCTCGCGGCAGACCATGGCCATCAGCCGCTGCGAGTCGGCCTGGTCGTAGATGGAGAAGCTGGACGGGTAACCGAACCGCCTGGCCTCGCGGCGCAGAATCCGCACGCAAGCGGAGTGGAACGTCATCACCCACATCGACCGGGACCGCGCGCCGGTCAGATTCGCGACCCGGCCGGCCATCTCGCCCGCCGCCTTGTTCGTGAACGTGATCGCGAGGATCTGACTGGGCAGCACCTCGCGCTCGGCCAGCAGGTAGGCGATCCGGTGGGTGAGTACCCGCGTTTTGCCCGACCCCGCACCGGCCACGATGAGCAGCGGGCTGCCCTCGTGCACGACCGCCGCGCGCTGCTGAGGGTTCAGCCCGTCAAGGAGGGCCTCAACAGCGATCGCGGTCACGTGCCAAGAGTAGGCGGTAGGACCGACATCCGCGTGCCGCCAAGCCCGTGCGGCCCCGGTTTATCGCCGCCAGGGCCCGGCCACGAGATCCGCCGGAACGATCTGGACCGGGAACGGGGCATCCGTCGCGAACCGCTCGCGCCCGGTCGCGGTGCCGCGCTCGGCATACGCGGTGCCCGCCAGCCTGAACTCCGTAATCGCCGGCCGGTCCGGGTCGGGGTCGACGATCCAGTAGGCCGGGATGCCGAACTCCGCATATACGGCTTTTTTTCGATTTCGGTCGTAAGCGGCAGTGCTCGGCGAGGCTACCTCGATCACCAGGTCCGGCGGCGTCGTTATGGATCTGTCGGCCATGCTGACCAGCGCCGTCCGCACGATGACCAGGTCGGGGACACGGTATTGGATTTCGGATATCTCGATGCCGGTGCCCGGAATCACCATGAACTCTGAGGGACAGGTGCCGTCGAGCAGCAGCTGAAGACGATGGACAACCACCTGGTGACGAATTACCGGTGCGGAGTACACGACAAGGACCCCGTCATCGAGCTCGTAACGGTAACCCTCGTCTTGCAGCTCTTCCAGATCCGCGACGGTCAGTGGCCTGTCCACCTGCGGGCCCATCTCCACGGTAGGCATGACAGCCATGGTTCTCTCCTTAAGCTCATGGCCGCCACTTTGCCAGCCGGTGCCGACAGTTCCGGACGCGAAAAACCCGCCCCGGATCGGCTACCCGGGGCGGGCCCTTCGCTACGCGCGGGAGCGATCAGACGTCGGGCACCAGGGTCGGGGTGCCGCGGGTCAGCGTCTCCTTGAGGAAGAAAGGCGGGTGCTTGATCCGCATGTAGATGAAGCCCAGCACGCCGGCCAGCGCGGAGAGGAAGGCGATGATGAAGATGCCGCCGACCCTCCAGTGCAGCCCGGGCACCGTCCACCAGGTGTAACCAGTGGTCCATACCCAGTCGCTCTGCAGGCTGATGACGCCGGCCGCGTACATGATGGCACCACCGAGGAACGGCAGGATGCCCTGCATGAACAGGTTCCTGGTGCTGCTGGTCAGCGTCTTGCGGTAGTACCACACGCAGGAGAACGCGGTCAGCCCGTAGTAGAACGCGATGTACAGGCCGATCGCGGTCACCGCGTCTGCGATCGGGTTCCCGTGCGAGATGTAGTTCAGCGGTATATAGATCACGATCGAGATCAGGCCCATCCACACCGTCGACCAGGTGGGCGTGAGGAAGCGCGGGTGGATCCGCGCGAACCGCTCCGGGATCGCCTTGTAGGCGGCCATCGAGAGAGTGGTCCGTGCGGTCGGCAGGATCGTCGTCTGCGTGGACGCGGACGCCGAGGTGAGGATCATGAGAATCAGCAGCCGCGCCAGCACCGCACCGAAGCCGGTCGCACCGAAGATCGCGCTGCCGAGGATGGACAGCACGTCGAACTGGTGGGCCGTGTTGAGCAGGCCGATGCCATGGGTGCCAAAGCCCGCGAAGGCCTGGACGCCGAAGATCACGACCACGTAGCAGAGCAGCAGGACGATGGTCGAGATGATCGCGGCCTGGCCGGGCGTGCGGGCCTTGTCCGCGGTCTCCTCGTTGATCGAGACTGCGGTGTCCCAGCCCCAGTAGATGAACAGCATGAGGATGATGCCGCTGACGAACGCGGAGAACGGCAGGTTCGTCGGCAGCAGCCAGTCGGCGTGCGGCGTGATCGCGGTGGCCGGCGGGTGACTGCCGGTGGCCTTGACCAGCGCCGTGATCGCGAGGACGAACAGCATGATGATCTCGATGGTCAGCAGGATCCGCTGGAACCATGCCGACACCTCGATGCCGATGTAGCAGATAACGCTCATAGCCACGATCCAGCCGATGCCGACCAGCAGCACCTGCCAGGCGGTCGCGTTCGACCCGATGGCGCTGCTCGAACCCTGGAACAGGAAGAAGATGTACTGGCCGGCGACCTGGGCGAGGCTGGCCATGACCAGGATGTCGGCGGCCACGATCGCCCAGCCACCGGCCCAGCCGGTCTTCGGCCCGAACGCGCGGGTCGCCCAGGTGAACGTGGTGCCGCAGTCGGGGTCGGCCTTGTTCATCTCGCTGTAGCCGATCGAGCACAACAGCATCGGGATGAACGCCAGCCACGCAACCGCCGGTGCCTTGACCCCCACGAACACGACGACGTAGAACAGCGTCGCCGCGAGGCTATAGGCAGGCGCGGTCGAGGCGACGCCCATCACGACGCTGGAGACGAGGCCCAGGGCATTGCCCTTCAGGCCTTTATCTCGATACTCCTCGACGGGCTGCAACTCGGACGTAGTGGTCGCCATTGGCGGCACCCCCCTCTCAATCACAGCCCGATCAAGTCCGGGCTTTTCACCCTCACGGTAACGTGCGCGGTTGCCGGCAGTCACGTACGCCCGGCAAACGTGCAACGGTTCTAGCATGGATTACACGAGATCGCAACGATTTCAGTTGTATCATCACTAAATTGCAACTGGTCCCGTGGGAGCAACGATCGCCCTGGGTCTAGGATCGCGACATGCGAATCCTCCTAGTCGGGGCCGGCGGTGTAGGCACCGCCTTTGCCCGTATCGCCGCTCGCCGACCGTTTGCCGACCTTGTCATCGCCGATTACGACCTGACCAGGGCGCAGCACGCGGCCACCGCCAAGGACTCCTACCAGGCCGTGCAACTGGACGCCAGGGACCAGCAGGCCATCGAGGGCCTGCTCACCGAGCACGGCTGCGACGTGCTGATGAACGCCGCCGATCCCCGCTTCGTCATGCCCCAGTTCCGGGCCGCCCTGGCCGCGGGAACGCACTACCTGGACATGGCGATGTCACTGTCGCACCCGGACCCGCAGGAGCCCTACGCGAAGACGGGGGTCAAGCTCGGGGACGAACAGTTTGCCATGGCCGCGGAATGGGAGCAGTCGGGCAAGCTGGCCCTGGTGGGCATCGGCGTCGAGCCAGGGCTCTCCGACGTTTTCGCCCGGTATGCCGCCGACTCCCTGTTCAGCCACATCGACGAGCTGGGGGTCAGGGACGGTGCCAACCTGACCGTGTCCGGCTACGACTTCGCGCCCAGCTTCTCCATCTGGACCACGATCGAGGAGTGCCTGAACCCGCCGGTGATCTGGGAGAAGGACCGGGGCTGGTTCACCACCCCGCCATTCAGCGAGCCGGAGACCTTCAGCTTCCCCGCCGGGATCGGGCCCGTCGAGTGCGTCAACGTGGAGCACGAGGAGGTCCTGCTCATGCCCAGGTGGGTGGACGCCAGGCGGGTCACGTTCAAGTACGGCCTCGGCGACGAGTTCATCGGCGTCCTGGAGACGCTGCACAAGCTGGGCCTGGACCGCACCGAGCCGGTCAGCGCCGGCGGCACCCAGGTGTCGCCGCGCGACGTGGTGGCCGCCTGCCTGCCCGACCCGGCCACGCTGGGCGACAAGATGTCCGGCCTGACCTGCGCCGGGACGTGGGTCACCGGCACCGGCAAGGACGGCCGCCCGCGCGAGGTCTACCTCTACCACGTGGTCGACAACGCCCAGACGATGGCGGAGTATGGCTCGCAGGCGGTGGTCTGGCAGACCGCGATCAACCCCGTGGTCGCGCTGGAGCTGATGGATTCCGGCGCCTGGACCGGTGCCGGGGTGCTCGGCCCCGAGGCACTGCCGGCGCAGCCCTTCCTGGATCTGCTTACCGACTACGGGTCGCCGTGGGGAAGCGAGGAGCGAACCCCGGCCGGCTCCTGAACCAGCAAAAACCCTTCTACACCGGAACGGAGCCTTCCGTGGCTAAGGCAAACGACCTGCAGAACTTCGTCGGCGGCCAGTGGACCGACACGGCCTTTGACAAGCGGGCCGACATCATCGACCCGAGCACAGGCGAGGTCTTCGCCACCGCGCCTGTTTCCGGCGAGGCCGAGGTGGACGCGGCGTTCAAGTCGGCCGCGGACGCGTTTCCCGGCTGGCGGGACTCGACGCCGGCCGAGCGCAGCCTGGCCCTGCTGAAGATCGCCGACGCGATTGAGTCGCGTGCCGACGAGTTCGTGAAGGCCGAATCCCAGAACACCGGCAAGCCGATCGGGTTGACCGCGTCCGAGGAAATCCCGCCGATGGTCGACCAGATCCGGTTCTTCGCCGGCGCCGCCCGGATGCTGGAAGGCCGGTCGGCCGGGGAGTACATGTCCGGGTTCACCTCGTTCATCCGGCGCGAGCCGGTCGGCGTCTGTGCCGCCGTGACGCCGTGGAACTACCCGATGATGATGGCGGTCTGGAAGTGGGCGCCGGCCCTGGCGGCCGGGAACACCATGGTGCTGAAGCCGTCCGACACCACGCCGTACTCGACGCTGCTGATGGCCGAGCTGATCAGCGAGTTCGTACCGGCCGGGGTGCTCAACGTGGTGTGCGGGGACCGCGACACCGGCCGGGCGCTGGTCGCGCACAAGACCCCGCAGATGGTGTCGATCACCGGCTCGGTCCGGGCCGGCATCGAGGTGGCTCGGGCCGCGGCCGACAACCTCAAGCGCGTGCACCTCGAACTCGGCGGCAAGGCCCCGGTCATCGTGTTCGACGACGCCGATCCGGCCAAGGCGGCCGAGGCCATCGCGATCGCCGGCTACTTCAACGCCGGCCAGGACTGCACCGCCGCGACCCGGGTGCTGGCCGGCCCCGGAGTCCACGACGACTTCGTCGCGGCCCTCGCCGAGCAGGCCGCCGCCCAGGTCACGGCCGGGCCGGACAACGAGGACGCGACCTACGGCCCGCTCAACAACGCCAGCCAGCTCGACCGGGTGTCCGGATTCATCTCGCGGCTGCCCGATCACGCCCGGATCGTGGCCGGCGGCAAGCGCACCGGCGACCGCGGCTACTTCTTCGAGGCCAGCGTGGTCGACGGGCTGCAGCAGGACGACGAGATCATTCAGAACGAGGTGTTCGGTCCGGTCATCACCGTGCAGAAGTTCAGCGACGAGGACGAGGCCCTGCGCTGGGCGAACGGCACCGAATACGGCCTCGCGTCCTCGGTCTGGACCACCGACCACGGCCGGGCCATGCGGATGTCCCGCGCGCTCGACTTCGGCTGCGTCTGGATCAACACCCACATCCCGCTGGTCGCGGAGATGCCGCACGGCGGCTTTAAGCACTCCGGCTACGGCAAGGACCTGTCCATGTACGGGTTCGATGACTACACCCGGGTCAAGCACGTAATGTCCGCGCTCGACTAGCCGCACCCGCAGCCCACGCGAAGAGCCGGCCTGCGGACAGAAGAGCCGACCTGCGGACAGCAGGCCGGCTCTTTGCGGTCTTCCGCCTTATTTCCGGTTAAATGCCGGTAGGCGGGTCACCGAGGTTCCGCTGGCGCCGGGCGGGCCGTGACATCTTCGTCCTCAATGCGGGCTAGCGCCAACGGGTGCGGCGGCGCAGTGCTAGCCCCGGCGAGAGCGCCTGCGGCGCAGTGCTAGCCCCGGCGAGAGCGCCTGCGGCGCAGGCCGAAGACCACCAGGATGAGCGCGAGCAGCCCGGCCACGGCCGGCAGCGCGCGCTTGAGCACCGGCAGCCCGGCCACGCCGAGCAGATCGATCGCCTCGTCCTGGGGCTGCCACGTCACCGGCTCGCGCGGCTCGGCCGTTGCCGAGGATCGCGCG
>JASHOV010000540.1 GCA_030038495.1 Streptosporangiaceae bacterium | reverse complement strand
CCGGCGCTGTGCGCGGAAGCGGTCCGGCTGGGCCGCGTGCTGGCCCAGCTCGCGCCGGACGAGCCCGAGGTGCACGGCCTCTGCGCCCTGCTCGAAATCCAGGCGTCCAGGATCGAGGCGCGCACCGGCCCGTCGGGAGACCCGGTGCTGCTGCTGGACCAGGACCGGGCTCGCTGGGACCGGCTGCTGATCAACCGGGGACTGGCCGCCCTGCAGCAGGCCGACGACCTGGGCGGGAAACGCGGTCCCTACGCGCTGCAGGCCGCGATCGCCGCCTGCCACGCTCGTGCGTTCCGTAACGAGGACACCGACTGGCTCCGCATCGTCGGCCTGTACGAGACCCTGGCCGAGGTAATGCCGTCGCCGGTGGTCGAGCTGAACCGGGCGGTCGCGGTGTCCATGGCCTACGGGCCTCAGGCGGGCCTGGACCTGGTCGACCAGCTCGCGGGGGAGGCCGCGCTCAAGTCCTATCACCTGCTGCCCAGCGTCCGCGGCGACCTGCTGATGAAGCTCGGGCGCACCGAGGAAGCGCAGTCGGAGTTCGCCCGCGCCGCGGCGCTGACCAGCAACGAGCGGGAACGTCGGCTGTCGGCCGACCGCGCCCGTCAGGCCGAGGAGCAGTAGCTCGCCGTTCCCGGCACGGGCAGAGCCACATGCGAGAATCGGATCATGACCGAATCCTTTGCCGCCCGGTTCGCGTCCGCGCGTACCGTTCGCGGGCCGCTGGTGTGGGGCCTGGACCCGGCCGCCGAGCTGCTCGAGACCTGGGGCCTTGGTGACAGCCCGGATGGGCTTGACCGCTTTGCCGACATCATGCTCCAAGCGGCCCCTGGCGTTGTCGGCCTGGTCAAGCCGCAGTCGGCGTTCTACGAGCGGCACGGCTGGCGCGGCATCCGCACGCTGCAGCGCCTGATCGAGGGCGCGCGCAGCGCCGGCCTGCTGGTCATCCTGGATGCCAAGCGCGGCGACGTCGGATCGACCAACGATGCGTACGCGGACGCCTATCTCGGCAAGGATGCGCCGCTCGCCGCGGACGCGATTACCGTGCATCCCTATCTGGGACTTGGCGCGATGGGCGCGTTCGTGTCGCGAGCGCAGGAGTCCGGCGGCTGCGTGCTTGTCGTAACGCGGTCGTCCAACCCGGAGGGCCGGCCGATGCAGGAGCCAGTCGAGCAGGGCCTGCTGCGCGAGATCGGAATGCTCAATGCGGGCCTTTCGCCCGGCGAGCTCGGGCCGGTCGGCGCGGTGATCGGTCCCGCGCATATCGGGCCTGACCTGGACCTAGCCGCGGCGCAGTGCGTCTTCCTCGCGCCCGGAATCGGCGCCCAGGGCGCGACCGCAGCCGACGTCGCCCGTGTCTTCGGCGCCTGCCCGGACCGGGTGATGCCCGCCGCGTCCAGGTCGCTTCTCACCGCCGGTCCGGACGCGAGCCGGATGCGGGACGCGGCCGGGCAGCTGGCCGCCGAGTTCAGGGAACTGCTGGGCTGCTGACGGTCAGCTGCCGAACGTTCAGGCGGGCATTAATTATCGGCGCACTCCAGGGAGACCACATGATCTTCATCGCGGCCAAGTTCCGGGTACTGCCCGAGCATGCGGACCGCTGGCCGGATATTGCCGGCCCGTTCACGCACGCGACTCGCGGCGAGCCCGGCTGCATGTGGTTCGAGTGGTCGAGGAGCATTGACGATCCGACCGAGTACGTGCTGGTCGAGGCGTTCCGGGACGGCGATGCGGGTGCCGCGCACGTGCAGTCCGACCACTTCAGGCAGGCGCAGCAGACGCTGCCCTCGCACCTGGCCGAGACGCCGCGGATCGTGAACGTGACAATCCCGCAGGACGACTGGTCCCGGCTCGGGGAGATGGCGGTACCCGGCCACGGCTGAGCGGGCGGCTAGTAGCCGGACACGGCCTCGAGCCCGAGCGCCGCGGCGACGGCCTGGTAACCCGGCATCGGATCGGCGTCGGTGTCGGTGAGCAGCTGGACGCACACATGGTCTGCGCCCGCCTCCAGGTGCGCGGACAGCTGCGCGGCGATCTGCTCCCCGGTGCCGTGCGCGACGAGCGCGTCGATCAGACGGGTGCTGCCGTTCCCCTCCAGATCGCTATCGGTGAACCCGAGCCGTCGCAGGTTGCTGGTGTAGTTGACCAGGCCGAGATAGGGATTGCGGACCCGGCGGCCGCCCAGTGCCCGCGCCCGCTCCGGATCGGTGTCGGCGACGACCTTGTGCTCGGGGGCGAGCAGCGGGCCG
The DNA here is from genome assembly GCA_030038495.1 of Streptosporangiaceae bacterium. Taxonomy (GTDB): domain Bacteria; phylum Actinomycetota; class Actinomycetes; order Streptosporangiales; family Streptosporangiaceae; genus JAJYUU01. The sequence goes on along the minus strand of JASHOV010000540.1, from coordinate 882 downwards.
GGCCCCAGCAGCTCGCGGGCCAGGCGGGTGTGCTCGGCCGGGACGAGGTAGGGGATCGCGCCGGCGGCTCGCGTCCCCGCCAGCCGCAGCACCTTCGGCCCGAGCGCGGCCAGGACCAGGCTCTGGGCGGGAACACCGTGCTCGAGCAGCCGGTCCACGTACGTCTGGAGGGCTGCGTAGGGGCTGGTGTATTCCTGGGTGGCTTCCGGGTGACCGGCGCCGATGCCCAGGATGAACCGGCCGGGCTGCCGCTCCTCGATCCGGCGGAACGACTCGGCCACCGTGACCGCGTCGTCCTTCCAGATGTTGACGATGCTGGTGCCGACGGTCAGCCCGTTCGTCGCGTCCAGCAGCTCGTCGACGATGCCGAGCTCGCCATCGGGGGAACCGCCCAGCCAGAGCGCGCCATAGCCCAGCTGCTCCAGCTTCACCGCTAGGTCGGGGGTCGTCTGCCACGCGCCGCGCCAGACCCCGAACCGTCCGAGTCGCTCCTGCCACTGCATGCTCATACGAGCTGCCAACCGCCCGCTGGCGCCCGCTGTTCCCGGCTACAGGCCAATCACGTCGGCCGTCAGTTCCATCTGCTGGTCGAAGAACTCGGCCCGCGCCTCGACAACGTTGTTGAACTGGCCGAAGAGCTCGAAGCTGACCATACCGAACAGCTGAGTCCAGCCGGCCATCGCCGTCAGCATCACTTCGTCGGGAACGCCGGGCACGATGTCCCCCCGCGCGCGCTCGAGATCGGCCCGCACGGCGTCGGTGAGCCGCGCCTCGGCCCGCTCGGCCAGCTCGCGGCCGACTGCCCGCCCGGTGCGCTGGTCGCGCCCGGTGCGCGCGTCGCGGGCGGTGCGCGCGTCGCGGGCGGTGCGCGCGTCGCGGGCG
>JASHOV010000539.1 GCA_030038495.1 Streptosporangiaceae bacterium | reverse complement strand
TCGAGGATCGCGAACTTCGGGTTGAGCATCTCGAGCTGCAGGATCTCGTGCCGCTTCTTCTCGCCGCCGGAGAAGCCCTCGTTCAGGTTTCGCTGCGCGAACTCCGGGTCCATCTGGAGCTGCTCCATCGCCTCGCGGAGCTCCTTGCCGAACGTACGGATCTTCGGCGCCTCGCCGCGAACGGCGGTAATCGCCGTGCGCAGGAAATTGGACACCGAGACACCGGGCACCTCGACCGGGTACTGCATGGCCAGGAACAGGCCCGCCCGCGCCCTGGCATCGACGGTCATCGACAGCACGTCCTGGCCATCGAGCGTGATCGAGCCCTGGGTGACCGTGTACTTCGGATGCCCGGCGATCGCGTACGCGAGCGTCGTCTTTCCCGATCCGTTCGGCCCCATGATCGCGTGCGTCTGACCCGACGAGATGGTCAGGTCGACGCCGCGCAGCACCTCGCGGCTCTCCCCCGCAGCGTCCGTCACGCTGACGTGCAGGTCACGGATCTCTAGGGTGGACATGTAGTTTCTCCCGATCTGTGGTCAGTAATGCATGTGGTCCATGGGCGTGAGTCCTAGTCGGGCAGTGCGACGAGGACGTCCTCTCCGTCGACCTTGACTTGGTAGGTAGGCACCGGCTTGGTGGCCGGCGGACCGGTCGGCTTGCCGCTGCGCAAGTCGAAGCAGGAACCGTGCAGCCAGCACTCAACCGTGTGGTCGTACACCTCGCCCTCCGACAGCGGGACCTCCTCGTGCGAGCAGACATCCCGCAGCGCGAATATCTCGCCCTCGGCGCGGATGATCGCAACCGGAACGCCCGCTATCTCTACTCCGATCGCGCCCTCCTCGGGCACCTCGGCCAGCGCGCAGGCGCGATAGAACTCGCCCGCGCTCATGTCAGCTCCGCCTCGACTGCAGCAGTGATCCGGTCGCGGAGCTCCGGTACCTCGATGCGGCCGATCAGCTCACCGAAGAAGCCCCGGATCACCAGCCTCCTGGCGTCCTCGAACGGGATGCCGCGGGCCATCAGATAGAACAGGTGAATATCCTCCAGGCGACCGCTCGCGCTGGCGTGTCCGGCGCCCGCCACTTCACCGGTCAGGATCTCCAGGTTCGGCACCGAGTCCACTCTCGTGCCGTCGGTGAGCACGAGATTCCGGTTGTACTCGTAGGTGTCGGTCCCGGTCGCCTCGGGCCGGATGATCACGTCGCCGATCCACACCGCGTGTGCGTCCTCGCCCTGCAGCGCGCCCTTGTAGCTGACCCGGCTACGGCAGTTCCGCTCGGCATGGTCGACGAACAGCCGGTGCTCCAGGTGCTGGCCTGCGTCGGCGAAGTACAGTCCGCGCAGCTCCGCGTCTCCACCGGGGCCCGTGTACCGCACCGACGGCGCCAGCCGGATGACACTGCCGCCGAGCGTCACCGCGGTGTGCGTGAGCTTGGCGTCGCGCCCGAGCTGCGCGTGATGATGCGACAGGTGCACCGTGTCATCCGCCCACCCCTGCAGTGACACCACCGTCAGCGAGCCGCCATCAGCAACGACCAGCTCAACATTGTCCGCGTACGTCGCGCTCCCGGAGTGATCCAGCACGACAACCGCGCGGGCATTAGCGCCGACATCGATAAGCGTGTGACCGAAAGCCGCACCTTCTGCACCCTCGCCCCGCACCGAGATCCAACTCGGCTCGCTGCTCTCTGAACCAGCCGGGACGGTGACGACGGTCGCCTCCGCGAATGAAGCAAAGGCCCTGGCCGAGACCCGGTCTGCGGGCACGTAGGCGATGCCGAGCCTGGAGTCACCATGTTCCAGGTTTCCAATGGTGACTCCAGGCGCGGCATCGGCTACGACGCTCACCTTGCCGTCTGCAGGGCCGAGATCGGAGTGAAGCGACCGGAGTCGTCGTAGCGGCGTAAAACGCCATTCCTCCTCGCGACCGGTAGGCACGGGGAAGTCAGCCGGGTCATACGACTGCTTCTCGTGCAGCCTGGAGACGGGAGCCGTTTCCACGGCCCCCTGCAGGCCAGACATCAGCCGACCGCCCCTTCCATCTGCAGCTCAATCAGCCGGTTCAGCTCGAGCGCATACTCCATCGGCAGCTCGCGCGCGATCGGCTCGACAAAGCCGCGCACGATCGTCGCCATCGCCTCGTCCTCGGTCATGCCGCGGCTCATCAGATAGAACAGCTGGTCCTCAGAGACCTTGGAGACCGTCGCCTCGTGCCCCATCTCCACGTCGTCCTCGCGGACATCCACGTACGGGTAGGTGTCGGACCGGCTCATCGTGTCGATGAGGAGCGCGTCGCACTTGACAGTGGACTTGGAGTGCTCGGCTCCCTCCTGCACCTGGACCAGGCCGCGATAGGACGTCCGGCCGCCGCCCCTGGCCACCGACTTGGACACGATGGAAGACGAGGTGTTCGGCGCGCAGTGCACCATCTTCGCGCCCGCATCCTGGTGCTGGCCCTCGCCAGCGAAGGCGACCGAAAGCGTCTCCCCCTTGGCGTGCTCCCCCATCAGGTA
>JASHOV010000538.1 GCA_030038495.1 Streptosporangiaceae bacterium | reverse complement strand
TCGCCGCCGCCAGCGTGGCCGCGATCGCCTGCCTGGCGCCGCTAGCCGCGCTGGCAGACAAGCAGACCAACCAGATCGCCTGGCTGGCCCGGCCCGGCCTGCCGGCGGTATACGGCCTGCTCGCCGACTTCGGCGGCATCAAGGGCCTGATCCCGATCGTGTTCGGCCTGGCCGCCGTATGCCTGCTGCTTGAGGCCGGCCGCTGGCGGCAGCCGGGCTGGACCGTAACCAAGGTCGCGCTGCCCTGGCTGCTGCTTCCCCCCGCGATCCTCATCGTCGTCTCGCGTGTGCACGCGCCGGTCTACGACGAGCGCTATGTCCTGTTCTGCATGCCGGCTATCGCGCTGCTGGCCGCAGGCGGCCTCACCGGCCTCGGCGGGCTGCTTGCGCCCCGCGTCGGGAAGGCCAGGTGGCTGGCCGTCGCCGCTCCGGCCGCGCTCGCGGCGGTAATCGCGGTGCTCCTGATCGGGCCGCAGCAGCAGATCAGGCTGACCTCGGCCCGGCCGGACGACCTCGCGGCGGTCGCCGCGTTCATCACCCCGCGCGAGCGGCCCGGCGACGCCGTCCTGTACGTCCCGTGGGACTCCAAGGTGGTCAGCCAGGCATACCCGGCCGCGTTCGCCCGTCTCCGCGACATCGCGCAGCGCAAGTCGCCGCTGGCGTCGGCGACGTTGCGCGGCACCACCCTGTCCGGGCCGGTACTGACCCGCCGCTTCGCCTCGGTCGGCCGGGTGTGGATCGTGCAGCTCGGCGACGGCGGCTTCCGCAGCAGCCGCCTGGGCCGACAGGAGCACCGGCTGCTTGGCCAGCTGCGGCTGGCCGGTACCTGGCAGATCAGCACCGTCAGGCTCAGCCTGTACGTCCGTCCCTGACCTGGCTCGCGGCCACAACCCGACTGCGCCGCGCGGCCAGCGCTGCGACCCCGCCGCCCAGCGTGAGGAACCTGGCCGCGGTCGCGCCGTCGCCGCTCCGGTAGGGCTCGGCCGCCTGCCCCGGTTTGCACTCCAGCACCAGGCCGCCGGCACTCTCGACCGTCGCACCGCTCTACATGGCGGCCCTTGCGTTCACCCCATACAGCGTGCACTGGTTCGCGATCGGCTGGAACCGGCTGCGCGGCGGCGACGCCCGGGTGAACGCGGGCATGGCTGTCGCCTTCCTGATCATCTCCGTGCTCGGCATCATCGTGTTCTTGGGCGACCCGCCCTCGGCTTCTTCCACATCGGTACCGGCCTGTTCACCGACGAGGGAGGCCTGATCGCCGCACGCGAGGACGTCGGCAGGCACAACGCGGTCGACAAGGTACTGGGCTGGGCCCTGCGGGTCGGCCGGCGCGCCGGTGCTCGCCGCCGTGTCCGCGCCGTCGTCCCTGGCCGCCGGGCTGGCCGCCGAGGCCGGGCTGACCCTGATCGGGTTCCTGCGGGGAAGCTCGATGAACGTCCGCACCGGCCGCAGCGGATAGTCAGCGGCTAGCCGCCCAGCGCCTGCCCAGCGGGGCTAGCGGATAACGCACCCCGCAGGTCCCGCCCGTCGCGACGGTCTGTGCCAGACTGGCCACGGACGGCAGCGCGGGAGGTCAGGCAATGGCACATGCTGTAGTGCATTTCGAGATCGGCGGTCCCGATGACCAGCAGCTGGCCGAGTTCTACGCTGGGCTGCTCGGCTGGGGCATGCGTCCCCTGCCCGAGGTCGGGTACACGCTGGTCGACACCTACGGCGGCACCGGCATCAACGGCGGGGTGGAGAAGCGCTCCGACGGCGCGTCCGAGGTCACGTTCTACGTCCAGGCCGAGGATCTGCAGGCCGTGCTGGACAAGGTCAACCTGCTCGGCGGCAAGACCGAGACGCCGATTACCGAGCTGCCCGGCATGGCTACCTACGCCAAGTTCGAGGACCTCGACGGGCTGATCATCGGCCTCGTGCTCGGTCCTGCCGATCCCGGCCGAGCCGACGGCGGTCAGTCAGGTGGCGGCCCGCCCGCCGCCGGCCTGCCCGGTACCGGCGCCGGCGAGTCGGCCGCGCCGGGTCCGTCGGCCGGTGCCGGGGCCCCGGTGGACTGGTTCGAGGTGCAGGGCGCCGACCCCGACCGCAGCCAGCGCTTCTACGCCGAGATCTTCGGCTGGGAGACGGTTGCCCCGGGTCAGGGTGACTCGGGGCCCGGTTACCGGATGGTCGATACCGGCTCTGACCGCGGCATCCGCGGCGGGATCGGCGCTGCCAGGCAGGGCCCGTCGGCCACCGTCTACGCGCGGGTTCCCGACGTCGATGCCGCGCTGGCCAGGGCGATGGAACTCGGCGGCACGCGCGAGTACGGCCCGAATGCCGTAAACGACCACATGCAGACGGCCGCTCTGCGCGACCCGGCAGGCAACGTCTTCGGCCTGTACTCGCGCGCGGCGCACTGAGCGCGTCAGGCGGCCAGGGGGTCAGATAGCGGCGGGGTCGAGCAGGCCGCGCCTGTTCCTGATCGCCAAATCCGCCTTGGTGAACAGGGCGTCCACGATGACGCCGAGGATCAGGATCACGATCATCACCGAGATCGCGCTGGTGAGGTCAAGCGCGTCCTGATCACCTTCGAGCAAGACGCCGAGCGAGAGCGACCCGGCGACCTGGACCACGATCTCGCCCGCCATCAGACTCCGCCAGGCGAATGCCCAGGCCTGCTTCATGCCGGCGATGAACGCCGGCAGGGACGCGGGCAGGATCAGGTACTGGTACAGAGCGAAGCGGCGCAGCCCCATCATCCGGCCGGCCCGCAGCAGCAGCGGCGGCGTGTAATCCACGCCCGTGATCAGGCCGTTGGCGATCGACGGCGCAGAGCCCAGCACGATCACGAACAGGATCGCCGAGTCACTCAGGCCGAACAGGAGGATCGCGAACGGGAACCAGGCAATCGAAGGCATCGTCTGGAGCCCGGTAATGACCGAGCCGATTGCGGCGCGCAGCGGCGGGACGCGCGCCACGGCCGCCCCTACGATCACGCCGACGAGCACCGAGAGCGCGTAGCCCACGGCCGCCCGCTCCATCGTCGTGCCGATGGCCGCCAGCAGTTGCCCGTGGGCGAGCTGATCCCACAGGTTGCTAAGGCCGGTGACCGGCCCTTCGACGAAGTGACGGGCGGTGTCGCCGCGGAAATTGCTCAGGTAGAACAGCTGCCAGGCGCCAAGCGCCAGCGCTATCGCCAGGAGCTTGGGCCAGGTGGCGGCCCAGAGCCGGCGCCCGAGGTGGCTGAGCCTGCCTTCCCTGACGCCCAGCGGGACGACTTCGAGGCGGTCGAGCCCGTGCAATGCCTGGTTAGTAGCCATGGCGGCCCATCTCCTCTCGCAGCCGGTCGGTCAGCATTGCCGCGATCTGCGCCACCTCGGCCGAGTCGATTCGCCGTGGCCCCTCGCGGGGCACCGGGTACTCGCCGATAACGCGGCCCGGCCGGCTGCTGAGCAGGATCACCCGGTCGCCGAGCCGGGCCGCCTCGCGGACGTTGTGGGTCACGAACAGCACGGTCAGCGTGCGCTCGGCGCAGATTCGCTCCAGCTCATCGTGCAGCAGGTCGCGGGTCATGGCGTCGAGCGCGCCGAACGGCTCGTCCATCAGCAAGATGTCGGCGTCCTGGGCCAGCGCGCGCGCCAGCGCCACGCGCTGCCGCATGCCGCCGGACAGCTCGTGCGGCCGCTTGTCGCCGAACCCGGCGAGCCGGACCGCGTCCAGCAGCTCGCTGGTCCTGGCCCGCCGTTGGTCGCGTGGCACTCCCCTGGCCCGCAGCGCGAGCTCCACGTTGCGGCCCGCCGTCAGCCACGGGAACAGCGCGGGCTCCTGGAACATCAGGGCCAGCCGGTGGCCGCGCGTGTCGACCCGGCCCGCGGTCGGCTTGTCCAGGCCGGCCGCCAGGTTGAGCAGCGTGCTCTTGCCGCAGCCGGACGCGCCGATGATGCACACGAACTCACCGGCAGCGACCGATAGCGAGACGCTATCCAGGGCGAGCAGCTCGTTCCGCCCGGTCCGGTAAGCCTTGCTGACATCGGTCAGCTCGACCGCGGATGAGACCGCTGAGCCCGGCCCGGACAGGGCTGACGCCCCCGGCTCGACTGCCGGGGGCGTCGCCTGCGCGTGGCCGATACTCACGAGCTGACCTGCGGCTGGCCGTCGGCCGTGAGCAGCTTGTTCAGCGGCCCCAGGTCGTAAATGCCGCTGAGGTCCTTGACCGAGCTCAGCAGGCCGACCGATTCGGCGTGCTGCGCGTCCGCGAGCAGCGACGACGCGATCGGGTCGTTGGTGAAGGTCACCTGCTGGAACGCGGCCGCGAGAATCGCCGACTTGAGGCTCTTGCCGGTCAGGGCGGCCAGTTGCGCGTTCGCGGCCGTCTCGGCCGCGGCCTTGGTGCCGGCGTTGTTGATGAAGGAGTTCGCCTCGATCGAGCCCTTCAGCAGGTCGGTGACGACGCTCGGGTGCGAGGCCAGGAACTGCTGGGTGACCACGAGGTTCGTGGTGACGAACTGGCCACCCGGCCACAGGCTGGCCTCGTCCACCAGCTCATGCCCGCCGTCGGCCACCATCTCGGCGTCGTAGGGCGCGGGCTCCCAGCCGCCGGCGATCTGGCCGGACTCGAACTCCAGCACCGCGGCCGAGTTCGGGCTGGTCGGCGTGATGTCCACGTCGCCGCCGCCGGTCGTCGTCGTGGTCAGACCCTGCTGCTTCAGCCAGTAGCGGAGCGCGACGTCCTGGGTGTTGCCGAGCGACGGGGTGGCCAGCTTCTGCCCCTTGAGCTGGGCCGGGCTGGTGATCCCCTTCTTTACCACCAGAGCCGCCCCGCCCGAGGCGGCGCCGGCGACGATCCTGATCGCGGTGCCCTGCGACTTCTGCCAGGTGCTGATGGCCGGGTTCGGCCCGACATAGGCCGCATCGAGCTGGCCGGCCTCAAGCGCCGTCGCCTCCTCGGTACCGGTCGAGAACGGCACCAGATCGAGGGTGACGTTATGCCCGAGGTTCTTGGTGAAGAAGCCTTCCTTGATGCCGACCAGGGCGGTGGCGTGGGTGATGTTCTCCAGGTAGCCGAGCCGAAGCGTGACGTGCTGGTCCGCCGTCGCTCCTGATCCAGACCCCGATGATCCGCAGCCAGCTGCGAGCATGGCCACGCCGACTGCAGCTAGTCCGGCAAGTGCGCGCTTCATGGTCGACCTTCCCGACTTATTAACTAGGTTTTTATCTGTGAGAAGTCTACAATAACCGGCGGAAATAAGTGCAACGTGGGCGCGAGCCTGTACCGGATCGTTATGAGCAGGCGCGGTCTCGGGCCCCGGCCGGAGGTCTGGATAGGGGTCCTGGCGTCCTACGGATTTACCTCGCTGACCGAGACCTCGGTCACCGCGGGAAACCGGCCGAGGCAGGAGTAGATGGCCGACAGCTGGCGGCGGCTGAAGACGCCGGCCTTCCCGGCCTGCAGCGAGATACCCGTCACCCGAGCATCGGCGCCATGGACCTGGCGCACCTCGATCCCGGCCATCTGGTGGCACTGGTTCGCGATCTGCGCTATCAGCGCGGCCGGGGTGCCCTTGCGGAACGTTACGCCGGCCGACTGCTTGCTCAGCGTGGCGTCCACCTGGGCGCAGCCGGCCAGGCTCGCCGCCAGGACAGTTGCCGCCAGCACGGTTGTTCCCAGCGCGGTTGTTCCCAGCACGGTTGTTCCCAGCGCGGTTGTTCCCAGCACGGGCGCGACCCGCAGTCTGGCCAGCCGGCGCATCAGTCGCCCTCGTCCCCGGCGTCCTCGGGGTCCACGCCGAGCACGGACTTGAACTTGCCCAGGCAGGTCTGCAGCTCGGCCAGCTGCGCCGGGCTCGAGTTCGTCGTGTCGTACTCGATGCCGTACATCACATTGAGCGTGTTCCACTTGGCCGGCAGCGGCAGC
>JASHOV010000537.1 GCA_030038495.1 Streptosporangiaceae bacterium | reverse complement strand
AGTTGCCCGTGAATGCTAGGATCGCCTACTGGCCGCGTGACCTGCGGCTTTGCCGGGGCTATAGCTCAGCTGGAAGAGCACCTGCTTTGCAAGCAGGGGGTCAGGGGTTCGAGTCCCCTTAGCTCCACATGACTCTGGCGACCCGCCTTGCGGGTGCGGAAAATTGGGCGTAAGGGTTGCCCGTTGACGCCGGTGTTCGCTTGGGCGTGAAGCCCGTCCCTTGGACTTGACCCGTCCCTTAGCGGGCAGGCGGTCCATAGCGTGGTCGGGGTCAGGCCGGTCAGCCGGAGCAGTTCTACCTGGAGATGGAGTTCGAGCCCGGCGACATCCAGCTCATCTCCAACGCGAAGATCCTGCACTCCCGCGAGGCCTATGAGGACCACGACGACCCCGCGCTGCGCCGCCACCTGCTGCGCCTGTGGCTGACCGCGCACGACTTCACCAGCGTCGACGACCTGCTGCGGGGCGGCATCCCCCAGCGCACCTGATAGCGCCCCGGTACACGCCGGACTGGCGATTTGCCAGGTTGCCTAGACATCGGTCTAATTAGACGCATGCCAAAACAAGGACTGGTGCCGGCGGGCAGCGCGGAGGCGGCGTGCAGCACGCCGATGGCCTCCGAGCCGCTGACAGCGGGCGAGGCCGAGCAGATGTCGGTGCTGCTGAAGGCGATCGCCGAGCCGGTGCGGCTGCGGCTGCTGTCGCTGATCGCCTGCCATGAGGGAGGCGAGGCGTGCGTCTGCGAGCTGACCGGCGCGTTCGACGTCACCGGCCCGACGATCAGCCACCACCTGAAGGTGCTGCGCGAGGCTGGCCTGATCAGCTCCCGGCGGCGTGGCACCTGGATCTACTACCGGGTCAGCCCCGCCGCCACGGCCCTGCTGTCCGCGCTGCCCGCCCCGCGGGCGGCGGAACTGGCGGGCAGCCGGTGACCGGGGCACCGCTGGGCCGGCGGCTGCTGGCCGAGTTCCTGGGCAGCCTGCTGCTGGCCGCCCTCGTCATCGGCTCCGGGATCGCCGCGCAGCGGATGTCTCCCGGTGACACGGGCCTGGAGCTGCTGGAGAACGCCGCCGCGACCGCTGCCGGCCTGTTCGCGATCATCCTGATGTTCGGCCCGGTGTCCGGCGGCCACTTTAACCCCGTCGTCTCGCTCGCCGACGCGGCCCTGGGCGGCATCAGCTGGCGTGACGCCGCCGCCTACCTGCCCGCCCAGGTCGCCGGGTGCGTCACCGGCGCCATCACCGCCAACGTGATGTTCTCGGGCGCGGCCGTGTCCATCTCCACCGACCACCGGGCAACATTCGCGCACCTGCTGTCGGAGGTCATCGCCACCGCCGGGCTGCTTCTGGTGATCTTCTCCCTCGCCCGCACCGGACGGTCCGCCACCGCCCCGGCGGCGGTCGGCGCCTACATCGGCGCCGCGTACTTCTTCACCTCCTCCGCCAGCTTCGCCAACCCCGCCATCACCATCGGCCGCATGCTCACGAACAGCTTCGCCGGCATCGCCCCGTCCTCCGCCCCCTGGTACATCGGCGCGCAGATCGTCGGCGGCGCCCTCGGCCTGGTCCTGATCAGGGCGCTGTACCCGCAGATCACGCCCGGCCAGGCCGCCACCGCGGTCGTGCCGCACGCCGAGCCAGCCGGCGGCGAGACCAACGGCAGCCACCCGCCCGTCAGCGACAGAACCCGATAGGAGCGCCCGGACATGCACTTCGTAGCGATCGGCGGCAGCGACGCCGGGATCAGCGCCGCGCTGCGGGCACGCGAGCTCGACCCGCACGCCGACATCACCGTCGTCGTCGCGGACGCCTACCCGAACTTCTCCATCTGCGGGATCCCGTACTACGTGTCCGGCGAGGTCACCCACTGGCGCAACCTCGCCCACCGCACCACCGACGACCTGCTCGCCACCGGCATGAGCCTGCGGCTGGACACCACCGCCCGGCGGATCGACGCCGACAGCCGCAAGCTCCTGGTCACCACACCCGACGGCCACGAGGAACTGATCAGCTACGACAAGCTCATGGTCGGCACCGGCGCCGTCCCCGTCGTCCCGCCCGTCAGCGGCCTGACCGGGCCGGGCGCCCTCGGCGCGGAGGACGGCGTGCACCTGCTGCACTCCATGGGCGACACCTTCGCGGTCATGCGCACCCTCACCGGCACCTCGCCCGCCACGGCGGTCATCGTCGGCGCCGGGTACATCGGCCTGGAAATGGCCGACGCCCTGATCACCCTCGGCCTCGCTGTCACCCAGATCGAGCAGCTGCCCGAGGTCCTGCCCACCGTCGACCCGGCACTCGGCCGCCTCGTCCGCGAGCAGCTCACCAGCCACGGCGCCGCCATCCTCACCGACACTACCGTCACAGCCATCAGCCGCGCCGATCCCGGCAGCCAGCACCGGCTCACCGTGCAAGCCACCACCGCCGAAGGCGACCAGGTCACCCGGCCCGCCGACATCGTCCTGGTCGTCGTCGGCGTCCGCCCCGACACCGGGCTAGCCGTCGGCAGCGGCGCCCAGCTCGGCATCAAGGGAGCCATCGCCGTCGACCGGCAGATGCACACCACCATCCCCGACGTGTACGCCGCCGGCGACTGCGTCGTCACCCACCACCGGCTCCTCGGCGAGACCTACCTCCCGCTCGGCACCACCGCCCACAAGCAGGGCCGCGTCGCCGGCGAGAACGCACTCGGCGGGCACCGCGAATACGCCGGCAGCCTCGGCACCCAGGTCGTCAAGGTCTTCGACCACGCCGCCGCCCGCACTGGCCTGCGCGACCACGAAGCCACCGCCGCCGGCTACCAGCCCGTCACCATCGGCTCCGAAGCCGACGACCACAAGGCCTACTACCCCGGCAGCCACCGCATCGCCATCCGCTACACCGGCGACGAGACCACCGGCAAGCTCCTCGGAGTCCAGCTATTCGGCCACCGCCACGCCGAAATAGCCAAGCGCATCGACATCGCCGCCACTGCCATCTACCACGGCATGACCATCGACGCCATCAGCGACCTCGACCTGTCCTACACCCCGCCGCTGGGCAGCCCCTGGGACGCCGTCCAGATCGGCGCCCAGGCCTGGACCAGAGCCATCCGCTAGCGCGCATCAAGGCGAGGCAGGCCGGGGCTGGGAACGGTACAGGTCGCCAGCGCGCGGCCCTTCACCAGCCGCGCCTCGTATGCCGGTCGCGTGGCGGGAGACCCCGAGCACCTTCCGCCAGGCCCGCCGCCAACGCGGCGGCTCGCCACGGGCCGCGACCGGCAACTCGGCTGTGCGGGCCCCATCCATGGCGACCTGGAACTCCCGCATGAGCTTGTATGGAGCGGCCGGCGACTGTTCAACCTCGATGACGACTATGACCAGGGTGCCGCATACAAGATCATCCTTGAGGAGGGCCGTGAGGGAACACTTCCGCCTGTATCTCAACGCCGGCCTCCTGCGGCTCCACTGGCGGGACATCCGGCCAGCACGTCGGGTCCGGCAACTCTGGGAGGAACGCTTCCCGGCCTGCGCAAAGCCGCCTGATGGATCCGCTGCAAGAGCAGCTAGCACAAGTCGGCCTGAACGTGGCCGCAGGCCGGGCTTCGTCCTGGGCAGTGGTCACGCGATAGAAGTTCACGGCATGGGAACAAGACCTTTCGAGGACATCTGCGACGCCGTGACCCGGATGACCGCCCGTGAGTATCCGGGGGGACGCACGCGTGACAGGCTTTCTTCGACCTTGCAGTGACCTGACCTATTCACCGCCGAGCGGTCGATCATGTGGTTCGGTAGACCACAGAGGTTGATTCCTCCGCACATGCGGGGTCGAATAGGAGGCTCGGGTGGTTGAGGCTGCGCCCAGCTGACGAGCCAGAACCGTACATGGTAGTTTATCGCCACTAGTCGAGAGGTATCGGCGGACGTGGCCACTTCGAGACAGCGATGGCAGCTGGTCGGCGTGGGGCTGATAATGAGCGCCGTTTCGGTATTCATTCTGATCGACGGAGTCAGCGGCTCGGGCGGGTTGCTGTTCGAAATTGCGGGTGCCATTTGCACGCTGTTCTTCGTCTCGCTGACCCTTATCCTGATCGCGTCGGCTCTGCGCCTGGGCATTCGAAAGGCACCGTGACGAGGTCGGCTGGGACGTAGTCCCGGACGGCATCAGTCGCCCGCTCACGATCTGCAGGCTAATGCTCGAGCATGTCCGCCGGCAGCTCTGCGAAGGGCCGCACCCATCGCAGCATTCCGATGTCACTGCCTGACTGCTCGCGCGCAGCGCTCACGAGCTGCTCCAGGGTGGCAGCTTCCAGGGGCTCACGGCTGCCCTGCATGGCACGCGCGATGAAGCTGCCCGGACCGCCGCTTACGTCGTACAGCACTCCTTTGATACTGGGCTCCAGCGGATAGATCGCGAACGCCAGCACTGCACCGGGTGACTTCGCGCGTGTTGCATAAAGAGCCAGCGCTGCTGCCGTAGCCATGTCGGTGACCTCGGTGAGACCGGCAGCCTGGAACGGTGCCGGCTCGGGTCCAGCGTTGCCGAACCAGGTAACGCGCCAGCCGTCGTCCTCTTCCTCGACGTTGGCAGACAGCGAGGCTTCCGCTACGGACTGCCGATTTCGTCCGAACAGCGGCATGACCTGCTCCAACGTACGCTTCGAGTAGCGCGCTGCGATATCCGACCTCTGCTATGCCCTGATAGCAGCATAGTGGCGCGCTGGTCCGCAACGGAATCCGCGCTCGTATATCTCAGTTGCAAGGAGGGGGCCGATGAACCAGGGCACCCATGCCGAAGAGCTGCCGGCCGAGGTCCTGGCCGACGTGGCCAGCGTGGTCGGGGCAGAGGTCACTCTTCTCAGTCGCCTACCCGGAGGCGTCAATGCGGGTGCCATGCGCGTCCAGTTGGCCGGAAGGGCAGACGCAGTGCTCAAAGCAGAGCCCCGGGCACACCCCAGCCACCTGGACGAGACGTTGCGAGCCCAGAGAGTGGTCGAGCACATGCGTAGGCGCGGCTATCCCACCCCGGCCTGGCTCGGAGTGGGCGCCACGGCCACTCATGTATGGCGTCTGATGGACTTCGTTGACGCGGCTCCCGCGCCAGAGCTGACCCCGTCCCTCGTTGAGCAGCTGATGGAGATCATCGAACTCCAGGCTGGCCAGGCCTCCGAGCCCTACGACCACTGGTTGTACGCCTGGCGGGTCGCCACCGGTCAGGAATCGGCTGTCGCCGGGCTGGATCTCAACGAGACGCCGGAGCAGTCGCTACTCCGCCAGTCCGTGGCCAGGCTCCCGCGGTATTCCTCCGTGGTGTCGGCCTTGGTCGAGCGCCTGCGGCTTGTGTGTGCCGACGTCCCACCACCACGAGAGGCACCCGACATGGTCCACGCCGATCTCATCCCCAGCAATGTCCTGGTCCGTGACGGAGCGGTGGTGGCGGTCGTGGATATCGGGAACGCAGGTAGCGGCACGCGGGCGACTGATCTCACCACCCTCCAGTGGCACACCTTCCAGGATCAGCTGGACGGTGTCCGAAGGCGGCTGTGGACAAGAGTCCTCGAGCTGGTCGGCTGGGAGTGGGCGGCGGTGCTCGCAGCGACGCAGATCCTCCTGCAGCTTGAGTGGCCCATTCGACTAGGGCGCCACGATGTCGTTCCAGCGGTGGTCAAGCGCGGCCATCGCGCCCTCGACGAGCTGAACGCGCTTCGCTAACTGTCGCCGGCGGAGATGGTGTGCGAAATGAGGACGACCCCCGACTGCTGGAGGCGATGATCGCCGGGCAGCGCGACCCCCCGCACGCTGGCGGACCTGGCCCGGGGCCGGATGAAGGCCAGACGGGCCGCCCTGATCGAGGCGCTCACAGGCCGGATCGAGTCACTGATCACCCAGATCCCAGCGGGCCAAAAACGAGTGGATCCAGGCGGGTGGGGCAGTCATAGTCACGATATGCGCATCACGTTCCGGCGGTTCCCTAGCGGGGTGGACTCGTACTCCGAGATCGAGCGGGACGACGGGGCGGTCTTCCGGATGGCGGAGTTCAGCCGGGGCGGGGCGCGGCTGCCGCACGACCTGCGCCACCTGGTCGTGGAGCTTGAGCTGGGCGTCACCGACGGGATCTGGGGCACCATCGCCCACGGCGGGATGTACACCAGCATGCGCTTCGCCGGCGGCCGCCGCCTGCCGCACGACGCGGCCCGCAAGTCCGACGCGCTGAAGAAGGCCCGCCATCACCGCATCGGCAGGGCCGAGCTCTTCGCCAACATCGCGGAGTCCATCGCTGCCCTGGACTCACCGACGGACGCGCAGGTCAGGGATATCATCCGGTCGCATCTCGCGGTGGTGCCGCTGTCGGAGCCCGGCCAGGACCCGGCGCGTGTCGTCGAACTCCCGCCCCCGGCCGCCCTGGTCGCGGCGGCGGTCGCCGTGCGCGCGGCCGCGAAGAAGTGGGCTGCCCTCCCGGTAGGCGCCGAGCTCTCCTACGAGTGGACGCCCCGCCACTTTCCCGCCGCCGCGCAGCAGGCCCTGGCGGCACTGCCCGCGCGGTCCCGCCGCGGGGGCGGGAAGGGCTCCGGGAAGGCCAGGGACCGGCACGGCCAGCGCCGTCGAAATCTAAGTGGGTCTGCGCATGGCTAGCCGTCCGCCGGCCGCTGGCCCCACTACCCGTATGTACCCCTTGCCTGCTCCCTGCGCCAAACCCATCGTCTGGCTGTCTTAGCAAGATCCGGAGCTGCTCGACTGGGGGTAACCCATGCGTCCGCGGATGAGGCCGACCGGGCCGAAATGGCGTGGCGGAAATTCAGTCCCAGGGCGCAGGCAGTCTTCGCTTTGCTGATGGAAATCCTGGTGTGACGATGCAGGCGGACGAGATCCCCGTGAAGATCGGCCTAGCCAACGGCAGGCACGGCCTCGCCGGAGTGGTCGCCAGGCCGAGCCGGCGGTGCGCTGAGATCGGCCGGACCCTCCATTCCGGTACGAGCAGCCCGCCCGCCCCCGGACCCGACGGCTCCGGCACGATCATGAATGTCTTAGTCGTGTGACTCAAGGCCGAGGATTGCGCAATCTGCCGGCCCCGACGGCTGACTGGCGGGCGATTACCGGTACGGCGTGGAGTGTCGCGCTGGCCTTGCATCCGCTAACTGTCTCGCAGCCCGGCCGCCCGACGTCGTTCCCTCTTGTCCCCCCGCAGCGTGATCGCCCGCGCTCCGAGCGCCACGGCCTGATCACGCTCGCCCTCGGTCACGTACACAGTCATGGCGTCCTCGCCCGATGACGCTGCCCAATGGCAGCCGGAGCACGCCTCTCGTCGTCCCCACCATCATTGGCAGGGAATCCCACGTCAGGCGGGGCTGCCGCGCTGACGTCGCTTGTAGATTATCGGGGCTGGCAAGGCTGGCGGTCAGTGCGGCGGCACCGCCACAGCAGGAATGTCGGAACCGGAGCTGGCGGCTCGACGAAGCGCTCAGCGTCGAGCCCGGCATCGTGCAGGGCGTTCAGGAAGGTGGACAGCTTGCGGTGTGTCGCGCCTACCCGGATCCTGACGCCGTTGGGACTGTGGTCTGGTGACGTCCACCAGCCCTCGGACTCGTAACCCTGTCCCGGCGGCCAGCTGCTGCGGCCAAGCTCAGTGCCGGGAAAGCACGGGTGCATGATCGAGGCAGCGAACCAGCCACCCGGGCGCAGCACCGCCGTCACCGCAGCCAGGGTTCCCGCCAGGTCGTCGATGTCCATGAGCGCCAGCTCGCAGGTGCAGCCATCGAATGGCCGCCCGTCCCACCAGGCGAGGTGGCGAGTGATGTCGGCGTGGATGTAGGTGATGTGGTCCGGGCCGGCGGCGCGTGCCTTGCCGAGCATCGCGGCCGAGATGTCGATGCCGGTCACGTCGGCCCCCAGGCTGGCCAGATAGCGGCTCATCCGGCCTTGCCCGCAGGCCACGTCAAGCACCCGCTCACCGGTCACGGCAGGCAGCAGGCCGGCCTGCCCCGCGAGCAGCGGCGGCTTGTCGCCGATCCACTGCCCGTACCACTCGGCGAACTGGTCATACCTCGCCTGTGTATGTGCCACGATCCCACGCTAATTGCCCCGCCCGGCCGGGATTGGCTGTGTTCGCGGGTGGCTGACCGCTAGTGAAGGCCGGCCGTGCCATGACATCCTGCCCCGTATGTATGAATGGCACGGCTGGGCCACCCTACGCAAGACTCCGGAGGTTGACTACAACGACGGCCTGGACGAGGCGGTCCTGTCAAGGATCCGGGCGCTCCTGGAGGAATCGGATAAAGTATCCAACGAGACCGCCAAGCTCACGAATGCAAACGGCGAATGGCACGTCTGGCTAGCTGGTTGCCACAATCACCCCAGTTCAGCCATCGTGGACCTCTTTCTTGGGATCGCCAAGGCCGCGCCAGGGTCCTACGGTGTCCTCTACCTCTACGATCACGGGGCGTCAGAGAACTGGGATCGCCTGGTCATGCGCAGAGGCAGTATTCACGAGTCGCGCGATGAAGACCTGTCGCCGCATGTCGGCCTGGTCGAGGATGCCGAAATACTCGAATAGGACCGTGATCATCATTGCCAGCCACTTTCGGCCGGTGCGCCGAGCGGCTGTCAACGAGTCTGGACTGTTATCCAGAAGGCGTGCGCCATGGCGGCGGTAGCGGGAGACGGCCGTCAGCAGGCATGTGAAGCTGGCGGCAATGAGCAGAAGTGAGACGAGTCCGACCGTGCGGTGGATCCGATGCCAGTCGGCATTCTGATCAGTCAATACGTTCAGCTCGGTTACGGCGAGAAAGAGCAGCATTCCAGCCGACGCAGGCCATGAGAACACGAACCTGCCGTCAGCCCGGCCCACGCGGGTGCGCTGCACATATGCGATCAGGCCCGTGAGCGCCACGGCCGTGAGGGCGGACGAGGCCACAACTTTGAGTAAAGCGATGCCGAGCCTGGGCGTTCCGGCCCCGAACAGGCTCCACAACGCAGAGCCCACCATGATCGTGGCAATACACATGTGCAGCGGGCCGAGGCCATCAAGAGCCCGGTCATCGACCGGAGAAAAGCCGACGAGCAATCGTTCCAGGACTATGTACGGCACCGGTTCCGGGACTACGCGGACGAGG
>JASHOV010000536.1 GCA_030038495.1 Streptosporangiaceae bacterium | reverse complement strand
GGAACGCGGCCGCGGCCGCGGTGCGCAGCGGGGGCGCCGCGTGCGGCATGGACCGGCTCCCGAACGTGCCCAGGTCGAACGGCGACACCGCGGTGTCGGCCATGGTCACCCGGACCTGGCCGGGCGGGACGGCGAGTTCCTCCGCGACCAGCAGCGAGAGCGCGGTCCTGGTGCCCTGGCCGGCGTCGACCTTGCCGGTGAACGCGGTAATGGCGCCGTCGGCGCCCACATGCACCCAGGCTTCGTCCGGCGCGCCCCAGGCAGTGGCATCGCCGTCGCCGGCGACCACGGTCATGAGACCCTCGGGCATCGCAGCCGCGAACGAGCCGGGCTGCCGCCCGGCCAGATCCCAGGGGACCTGTGCTTGCTGGGACTTGGGCTCGGGCGGTCCGGCCTGCCCGGCCAGATCCGGGGGGAACGGCGGCACCGGTTCCAGCAGCTCGGGACGCAACATCAGCTCGGCCGCGCGCCGCGCGGCGGCACGGATCCGCGGGTAGGCACAGCAGCGGCACACATGGCCCGCCAGCTCGGTGGCGGCCCGTTCGTCGTCGGGATGCGGGGTCCTGGCCAGCAGCGCCGCGGTGCCCATAAGCCAGCCCGGCGTGCAGAAGCCGCACTGAAACGCCCCGCCCTCCAGCCAGGCCTGCTGCACCGGGTGAAACACGCCGTCCTCGGCCAGACCCTCGACCGTGGTGATCCGCTGGCCCGCGGCGTCGGCGGCCGTCAGCTGGCAGGCCTGGACCGCCCGGCTGCCGATCAGCACCGTGCAGGCGCCGCAGGCACCCTCGCCGCAACCCCGCTTTGAGCCGGTCAGGCCCAGCTCATCCCGCAGCAGGTCGAGCAGGTTCGCGCGTTCAGCACCGCCGAATTCGTGCTCGGTACCGTTAACGTTGATCATGATCGCCATTGCGGGCGGCCCTCACTTCCGGAATCGTGCCAGAATCATCCACCAGCCGGCCAGCCAGGGGCCAACGGAGTAGGAGACCAGATGACGACGATCGACAGTCCAGTCAATACGCCGACGCATACCACGCATCTGCCCACGCACGGCTTCACCAGGCTTGGTCAGGCGGTGCACAAGCGGACCATCGATCACCTGCCGGCCGAGACCGCCTACCAGCGCTTCAACAAGAAGCTCGCGATGGTGATCACGAACAACATCGGCACGATGAGCTGCTTCTGGCTGTTCTGCGTGATCTCCCTATCCTCCCTGCCGGCCGTGCTGCTGTCGGCGAAGATCATCAGCGGGGCCGGTTTCCTCGGCGCCGAGGGCTTCATCATCTGCGTCTCGTGGCTCTCGCAGAACTTCATCCAGCTGGTGCTGCTGCCCGCGCTGATGGTCGGCCAGAACCTGCAGAACGAGGCCGCCGACGCCCGGGCGACCAAGACGTTCGAGGACGTGGAGGATGCCCGCGCCTCTATCCAGAAGACGCTCGACCTGCTCGACTGCCACACCGAGGGCGGACTGCGAACGATACTTGACGCTATCGAGAGCCTCAAGGCCGCCAGGTAGCGGGCGTATGCGACTGCTGGTGCTTTCGGCCGAGGACGTGCATGCGCTGCTCGATCCGTCCGAGTGCGCGGACGCGATGCGGTCGGCGCTGGCCGCGCTGCAGACCGGGTCGGCCGAGCAGCCGCTGCGGACCGTGCTGCGGCCCGCCGGTGCCGCCGGCCTGGCGGCGCTGATGCCGTCCTACCTGGCCGACGATTCCGGCGGAGCGTACGGGCTGAAGGCCATCTGCATCACCCCGGCCAATCCGGCCGCTGGCCTGGACACCCATCAGGGAGTCGTCCTGCTGTCCAGCGGCCTGACGGGCGAGCCGCTCGCCCTGCTGAACGCATCCGCGGTTACCGAGATACGAACCGCCGCCGTCTCGGTAGTGGCGACCGAGCTGCTGGCGCGCAAGGACGCCTGCGTCCTGGCGATCATCGGCTGCGGCGTGCAGGCGCGCGCCCACGCGCTCGCGCTCATCGAGTCGGGCCGCGGCTTTGAGGAGATCCGGCTGACGGGCCGCGATCCGGCCAGGGCGGAGCGGCTGGCGACGATGCTGCGCAGGCTGGTCCGCGGGCCGGTGCGGGTCTGCGCAACCGCGCGGGAGGCAGTGGCCGGAGCCGGGATCGTCGTCACCGCGACGAGCTCGGCCGAGCCGGTGCTGGCGGGGGAGTGGCTGGAGCCGGGCAGCCACGTCAACGCGGTTGGCGCCTGCCTGCCGACGATCCGCGAGCTGGACAGCGCCGCGATGGCGGCGGGGGTGCTCTTCGCCGACAGCCGCGAGTCGCTGTTCTCCGAGTCCGGCGACTACGTGCTCGCCGCCGCCGACGGGGCGGTCGGGCCCGCCAGCGTCCGGGCCGAGCTGGGCGAGGTACTGACCGGGGTGCGGCCGGGCCGGGAGAGCGCCGACGAGGTCACGATCTTCGTGTCGCTGGGCCTGGCGATCGAGGATCTCGCCGCGGCGGCCTGCGCCTATCGCAGCGCCGTCGAGACGGGCCGGGGCAACTGGGTTGACTTCTGACGGAACCGCCGCCGCGGGGACTGCGTCCGATGTGCAGGCAAGTCCTGTCGCAGGCGGAGGTGTCCCGTCATGACCATCAGCATTACTCCCGCATACCGCGCGGCCGGCGTCGGCGTTGCCGCGGCCGCGCTGCTGGTCGGCGCGTTCAGCCTCGGCGCGGGCCGGAACGGCACGGGACCGGGCCGGTCGGCGGCGAATACGGCCACCGTGGCTGCCTCGACGCAGCAGTCCGGCCGGATCACCGTCACCGGCAACGGCACCGTGACCGGCGTGCCGAACCAGCTGAGCCTGTCCCTGAGCGTCCAGGTGAACGGCTACTCGGTGTCGTCCGCGCTCAGCCAGGCCAACCGGGCCGTCCGCGCGGTGACCGTCGCGCTGACCGACCGGGGCGTGGCGGCCAGCGACATCCAGACCTCCGACCTGAACATCTCGCCGAACTATCAGGGCAATGACCCGCTGCCCAGCAGCTACGGCGTCAGCGAATCGCTCACCGCGACCCTGGACGACCTGGCTACGGCGGGCGCTCAGATCGACGCGGCCGTGCGGGCCGGCGGCAACGCGGTGAGCATCGACGGAGTGTCGCTCAACCTGACCAACACCGGCGTGCTGATGGCAGCGGCCAGGGCCAGGGCAGTGGCCGATGCGCGGGCGCAGGCCAGGCAGTTCGCGTCGGCGCTCGGCGAGCCGCTCGGCCCGGTGATCAGCGTGTCCCCGGTGCAGCAGCAGGCGACGGTCCCTTTCGATTACGCCAACGCGGCCGTCGGTAAGTCCAGCGTGCCGATCTCGCCGGGCACGCAGCAGCTCACGGTCTCGATCACGGTCGTGTACGCGGTCTGAGCGGGGCCGCTGGCGCCGCGCCGGGGCCGCAGCTAAGCTACCCCGCATGCGCTCACCTCGGCTACGACCAGCCAGCTGGTGGCGCCGCCCCTAGGCGGTGCCAGGTTCGCGCTCAGCAGACCAATCCACAGGCGACCGCCCGGTGCTCCGGCGGCCGCCTTTCTCGTGGCCTGATGGAGAGTTCCGGGCCGGCCAAGAGACCCCGCGAGGCCCCATGATGGACAAGACCAGCTATCTGACCGCCGGCGGCGTGCGGGTGCACCGCACCGCCGAGCCGTTCGACCCGGACCTGCTGGACGAGCTCACCGCCCGGGTGCAGGACCGGCGCGGCGGGGTGCTCAGCTCGGGCATGGAGTACCCCGGCCGGTACAGCCGCTGGCACATGGCCTACGTCGACCCGCCGGTCGAGATTGTCGCCCGCGGCCGGACCGTCTCGGCCAGGGCACTCAACTCCCGCGGGCTGGTACTGCTGCCCGTGCTGGCCGCCGCGCTGGCCACGGCAGGAAGCACGGCGGTCGGCACCGGCAGGCATGAAGACGGCTACGTCGAGGTCACGATCGCGGAGTCGGACGAGGTCTGCACCGAGGAGCAGCGCAGCAAGCGCCCGACGGTCTTCACCGCGATCCGCGCGATCACGGCCGTGTTCGCGGCCGCCGACGACCCGAATCTCGGCCTGTACGGCGCGTTTGGCTACGACCTGGCCTTCCAGTTCGAGCCGGTCCGTCCTCGGCTGGCGCGCGATCCCGCCCGGCGGGACCTGGTCCTGCACCTGCCCGACCAGCTGCACGTGCTCGACCGCAAGCGCGAGATCGCTACCCGCCTGAGTTATGAGTTTGAGACGAGCGCGGGAAGTACGGCCGGTATCACCCGAGGCCGGCTCGAACCGGCCGGCGCTCGGGGCGGGAATGCCCCCGTTCCCCCCGATCCGGAGCCGGGCAGCTACGCCCGGGTGGTGGAGCTAGCCCGGCAGAAGTTCGCCCGTGGCGATCTGTTCGAGGTCGTACCCGGGCACACCTTCCACGCGCCGTGCCCGGCGCCGGCCGCGTTCTTC
>JASHOV010000055.1 GCA_030038495.1 Streptosporangiaceae bacterium | reverse complement strand
ATCGCCATCTGAGGCATGCGATAGCGTGGCGCGGCGATGACGCACCAGGCCAAGGAGGGCGAGCCATGACCGTCCCGCGCTATCGCCGGGTAGTGGTGAAGCTGAGCGGTGAGGCTCTGGCCGGCGGTTCCACGACCGGCGTTGATCCGGATGCGCTGGCCATGGTCAGCAACGAACTCCTCGCCGTCCGCGAGCTGGGCGTCCAGGTTGCCGTCGTGGTGGGCGGCGGCAATTACTTCCGGGGCCGGATGGCCGAGGGCTGGGGCATCAGCCGCGCCGAGGCCGACAACATCGGCATGCTCGGGACGGTCATGAACGCGCTGATGATGCGCGGTGCACTGACCGCCAGGACCGACAGGGACGTGCGGGTCATGACCGCGATGCCGATGCAGAGCGTGGCCGAGCCGTTCATACGGCTGCGGGCCGTGCGCCACCTTGAGCATGGCTCGATCGTGCTGCTGGCTGGCGGCATCGGCCAGCCGTATGTGACCACGGACTACCCGGCGGTGCAGCGCGCGCTTGAGCTGGACGCCGATGCCCTGCTTGTGGCCAAGCGCGGCGTCGACGGCGTATACGACAGCGACCCGAAGACAAACCCGGAGGCCGTGCGGTACTCGGAGCTGACGTATGCGCAGGCGCTGGCAGCCGGCGTGCGGGTCATGGACACCAGCGCGTTCGTCCTCGCCAACGAGCAGTCACTGACGATGCACGTCTTCGACGTGGCCGCCGTCGGTGCCATGCGCGGGATCTGCGCGGGCACCGACCTGGGCACCCGGATCTACGCCGCCTGAGACCGGCGTGGTCGTCAGCCGGCCAGCACGGCCAGCACGGCCAGCACGGCCAGCACGCCAGCACGGCCACTCACCCGCAGGCCGCCGGGCCTTCCTGGATGTAGGCAACCCCGTTGGGCCCGGCCCGCGGAGTCAGCCGGAGGCCGTGGAGCACGTCGGTCCACGCCGCGACCTCGGCCGCGTTCTCGCCGGTGCGGATCAGCCATATCCGGCTGCATGTACCCGCCTTGACCATCCCCAGCGCCTGGGTCATCGCGGCCTTGATCTGGGCGAAGTCGCGCTGACGCGGCACGATGATGCGCGGCTGGCCGGGGAAAACCGCCTGGTAGAGCTGCAGATTGCCCGAGTCGGGCCTGGTCGCGGGCGTGCCCTTGGTCCAGTAGTAGGCGAACCCCCAGTTGCTGCTCGCGCTGACCACAATCGGGTCGGCCGGGGCGGCATGAGCGGCCACGTACTGGGTCTGCTGGCGGATCGGCTCGAACTGGATGAGGTGGCTGCGCACATACGGACCCGCGGCGAGGCCGAATGCCATCAGCGCGACCGCCGCCAGGGTGATCGCCACGGCGGTCGCCAGCTGACCACCACGGAGCCAGGCCCGTACCGCCGCGCAGATCCCGGCAACTCCGATCGCGGCTATCACCGCGGTGGCCGTGACCAGGAACGTGGAGGTGCGCAGGTCAAGTAACGGGTACTTGCGCAGGGCGGCCAGGGCTAGCATCTCCGGCCACAGGGCGGCGGCCGCGACGGCAGTGGCAGGCCTGCCCAGGCGGACAATAGTCACAAGACCCGCCAGAACGAGCGGGATCGCCAGCCAGGCCGGGCCCAGCCCGAAGTAGCTGTGCATCAGGTCGAACTGATGCAGGACGAAATTGGCGCTCGCGGCCAGCCCGTGCCGCGTCGGGATGTAGAAGTTCCGCCAGTACCAGGTGAGACCGGGGACCAGGGCACGGGCATCGAACAGCCAGAAGACACCGAGGCCGATGAGGAACGTGACCGCTGCGGTGGCGGCCGCCTCCGCGAGCCGGCCCCAGTCCCTGCGTACCAGCTGGACCAGGCAGATCGCGCCTAGGGCAGCGGCCCCGGTAAACGCCGCAGCGTCGCTGAGCAGCATCCCGCCCCAGGCGGCCACGGACAGCAGAACCAGACCGCGGCGTGACCACTGGCGCTCAAGCCGGGCGGTCGCGGCCAGGATGGCCAGCGTCATAAACGCGTCGGCGGTGTACTGCTTCAGGTCGTCGCGGACGAGCATGGCCGGGACCAGGAGCACGGCGGCCGCGGCGAGTGCCCCGGCTACGATCGCCGCGCCTGTGTCCCTCCAGTCCAGACGACGGGCCAGCCAGTAGGCGGGGATGACGGCGAGTGCGGCGAAGGTCAGCGGCAGGATCCGGCCGCTCTCGCTGCGGCCGAACGTGAACAGCCGGAGCAGGAGGGACCAGCCGATCGGCGTGCTGGAGGTCACGGCGGGCAGCTGGGTCACCGGGAACCGGGTTGTGACCGCGACCCAGGCCTCGTCGTGCCAGTAGGGCTGCCTGAGCAGGTATCCGACGTCGTGAAACTCGAGTACGAGCAGGCACAGCAGTACCACCATCAGATGCTCTGTGGTCAGCCGCCGCCGGACACTCACCAGCAGCCGCCGGGCCCACGGTTGGCTGGTACTGAGCCGGCCTGTACTGCGCCGGTGCTCTCCAGTGTGCTCGGGACCGCTCACGCCCGCGGATCCGCGGGTATGAGCCTGGGCTGACGCGTGCAGCCAGCCGGGGCGGGGCGCGCTATCAGCCATAGCCTCAGTTCTGCGGTAGCCGGTAACGTCGGCCAAACCGGATCTTGGTGAGGATCCACAGGGCCTGCACGCCATCGCGCCAGGTCAGCTTCTTGCCCGCCGCACGGGACCGGGCCTTATACGAGATCGGCACCTCATACGGCCGGATCCCCCGCCGCAGCAGCTTGGCCGTCACCTCCGCCTCCATCCCGAACCCCCGCTCGCTGATCCCCAGCTCCCGGTACAGCCCGGCCGGCATCAGCTTGAAACACGTCTCCAGATCCGACAGGTAACAGTTGAACAGCACATTCGCGCACAACGTCACCCCCTTATTCCCCAGCACATACACAAACGAGTACGAGTTATGCGACCCGAAGGACCGCGTCCCGTACACCACCTGCGCGTCCCCCGCCAGCACCGGCGCCAGCAGCCCCGGAATCTCCCCCGGCGCATACTCCAGATCCGCATCACACATGATCACGTAATCCCCGGCCGCCACCCCCGCCGCCGTCGCGATCGCCGCCCCCTT
>JASHOV010000535.1 GCA_030038495.1 Streptosporangiaceae bacterium | reverse complement strand
ACCGCTGCGGCAGTGCCCGCCCCGCCCCCACGTCCCGGCGCCGACACCGACGCCGTGCTCGCCGGGCTCGGGCTCTCCGACGGCGACGTGGCCGAGCTGCGGGCGCGGGGCGTGATTGGCTGAGGACGCGCCGCGGCGGGGCCGGCGCGGGCCGGAGGACCGCGAGATCCTGCGGCTCGCGGTTCCCGCGTTCGGCGCGCTGGTAGCGGAGCCGCTGTTCCTGCTGGCCGACTCGGCCATCGTCGGGCGCCTCGGCACCGTGCCGCTTGGCGGCCTCGGCATCGCCAGCCAGGCGCTTACCACCCTGGTCGGCATCTCGATCTTCCTGGCGTACGGCACCACGGCCGCGGTGGCCAGGCAGCTCGGTGCCAACCGCCGCGACGCCGCCATCCGGCAGGGTGTCGACGGCCTGTGGCTCGCGGCGATCATCGGCCTGCTCGTGCTGGCCGCCGGGTGGCCGCTCACGCCGCAGATCATCCGCGCGTTCGGCGGCACGGCCGCGGTGAGCGCGCAGGCCATCACCTACCTGCGGATCAGCCTGCTCAGCGCGCCCGCGATCCTGATCGTCCTGGCCGGCACCGGAGTCCTCCGCGGCCTGCAGGACACCAGGACACCGCTGGTCGTGGCGGTTGTCGCCAACGCGGTCAACGTCGCGCTGAACGCCACCTTCGTGCTCGGGCTGCACTGGGGCATTGCCGGGTCGGCCTGGGGCACGGTGATAGCGCAGGCCGGCACCTGCGCCGCCTATCTCGCGGTCGTCGGCAGGGGTGCGCGCCGGGCCGGGGTGAGCGGCAGGCCCGACCTGGCCGGGCTGCGCGCGGCGGCATTCGCCGGGGCCTCGCTCGTCCTGCGGACCCTCGCGCTCCAGGCCGTGCTGGTGCTGATGACCGCCATCGCGGCGCGGCAGGGCAACGCCGCTATCGCCGCCCATCAGGTCGCGCTCCGGGTCTGGAACCTGTTCGTGTTCGCCCTCGACGCGATCGCGATCGCGGGCCAGGCCATCACCGGCCGGTACCTGGGCGCGGGGGACGTCGGCAGCGCACGGGCCGCGACGCGGCGGATGATCGGCTGGGGCTTCTGCTACGGCGCGCTGTTCTCCGCGGTCCTGCTCGCGGTCCGGCCGGTCCTGCCGTCGATGTTCGGCGTCGCGCCCGATGTCCGCGGCCTGCTGCTCGCGGTGCTCCTGGTGGTGATCGCGCAGCAGCCCGTTGCCGGGGTGGTTTTCGTGCTGGACGGCGTCCTGATCGGGGCCGGGGACCAGGACTACCTGGCGATCGCGGGCCTGGTCACGCTGGCCGCCTTCGGCGCGGCCGCCGGAATCGTCGCTCACTCAGGGCTGGTGGCGCTCTGGCTCGCGTACTGCGTGTGGATGACGGCCAGGTTCGCGACGCTGACGCTGCGCGTGCGGGGAACGGCCTGGCTCGTGCCGGGCGCGGTCCGACGGAAGGGCTCAGTGGCCGAGCGCGAGTACGGCGATGCGGTAGACAACCGCGGCCATGGCAATCACCAGGTACACCCACATGCCGAGCATCCCGATCCGGCGGCCCAGTGACATCTGCACGGGCGCCAGCATCGCCAGGCGCGGCATGCGCCAGTTCTCCTTGGTCGCCGCGTCCTTGGTCGTGACGGCCTCCCGTTCCAGCCGCCGCGCGCCGCCAGCCGCCACCGGGCCGACCAGGGTGCGGGAACGAGGGTTCGGGGCGGACCCACCGGCGGCCTTCCGGCTGAGTGCGGCCAGGCCCAGGGCACCGATGACGGCCAGGCCGGCGCAGCCGATCATGATCATGACGATCTGGCCCGCGGTGATACGCGGGAACACGACCGCTGAGACCAGGATCACCGACAGCGTGATCAGCACGGTGATAACCGCCCCGGTGAAGGCATTGGTGGCCTTGCCGTTTACCCAGGGTCCGAGCACGGCCTTGTCGTTGCACAGCATCAGCAGGAACACGGTGGCACTCGGCAGGAGCACGCCCGCCAGCACCTGCACGCCCTCGGTAAACAGGCCGAGCGGAGAGCCGGGGATCAGCACGATCGTGGCCGATCCGGCGATCAGCGCCGCGTACATCACGTAGAAGCCCTTGGCGTTCTTGATACCGCGGTGCAGCGAGTGCTTGAGCCCGAGTACGTCACCGAGCGCATAGGCCGTGGACAGCGAGACCGCGAACGCCCCGATCATGGCCGCGTCGAGCAGGGCCACCGCGAAGAAGAGCCCGGCGGCCTTGCCCGCGTAGGCCGCCAGCCCAGCCGCGAGGCCCGCCGCGTCGGAGAAGTGGCCTGCCGACCTGGTCCCGGCGAACGCCGCGCTCGTGGCTCCCATGATCGCCGACCCGCCGACGATCACGACCACGATGCCGATGACGAGGTCGGCCTTCTCGTACGGGATGAACCTCGGGGTGATCCGCTTGTCGATCACATATGACTGCTGGAAGAAGAGCTGCCAGGGCGCGACGGTCGTGCCCACGATGCCGATGATCAGGAGCATCACGGTGGCCAGCTGGCCGCTGCCGCCGGGCATGTCGGGGACAACGAAGCCGCTGGCCATATGACCGATGGCGGGATGGGACAGGAGGTACACCGGAATGATCAGCAGCGACCCGGCGCAGAAGACCATCGCGATCCGCTCGAACCGCCGGAAGCTGCCAGTCATCGCCGAGCCGATGATGACGAGTGCGGCGAGCACCACTGCGACGATCTTCGGCACCCCGAGGTAGCCGGCCGCCAGCGTGATCCCGATGAACTCGGTGATGATCGTCAGCGCGTTCAGCAGGAACAGGTCGATGACGCTGAACGCACCCCAGAACCGGCCGAACCGCTCCAGGATCAGCCGGGCGTGTCCGACGCCGGTCACCGCGCCCAGGCGCAGCACCATCTCCTGGTTCACGTACAGCACCGGGATGAGGAGCACGAACGTCCAGAGCAGGTGCGTGCCGTAATCCTGGCCGGCCTGCCCGTAGGTCGAGAACGCGCCCGCGTCGTTGTCGCCGACCATCACGATCAGGCCAGGGCCGACGATCGCGAGCAGCGTCTTCAGCTTGGCCGACGTGGTGCTGCGCGCGCCGGTGTCCTCGGCGGATATGGTGCCGAGCGCACCCCGGATATCACCGACGTGCGCGGAATCCAGCGCGGCACTTTCGAGGCCGCTCGCGGCTGAGCTCAAGACAGACCGCCCCTTTCACGCCGCCAGGCAGCGGATTGGGGGGCACGGCGCAGCGCGGCTCGCAGGCCGCGGCGGGGTCTACACGCGTGCCCAGGACAGGCAGGGGGATGGGGGCCATCTTCGGCCCGGACTATCGTGGTCCATCTCTCTCCCCCTTCCTGACGGTGCACGTGTGCACGCATGTGTCCGATATGCGATACGAGAGTGCCTGCAGGGACGCCGCGCTGTCAAGTAACCAAGATCGGCCGTCAGGTTTTCAGGGCCGGTGTCAGTCCTGGTCACCGTGCCGCGAGTCGGGCGGATCGGCGGCCTCGCGGCGGCGCCAGTCCTCGGGCAGCGTGACCTCGAGGACATCGTCGACGGTGATCAGGCCGATCATCGCCCGGCGGTCATCGACAACAGGGATCGTGATCAGGTTGTAGTCGCTCATGAGCACCGCGACGTCCACGACGTCGGTGGCAGCGCCGACCCGCACCGGGTCGGCATCGCAGATCACGCTTACCGGCGCGTGCGGATCGGCCTGGACGAGTGCGACCAGCCTGACCACGCCCGCCAGCCTGCCGCGGTCATCCACCGCATGCACGCTGGTCAGCGCCTCCGGCTGAAGGCTGGCCGCGGACGCGACCGCGGCGATCGCATCGGCCACGGTCGCGGTCGCGGGCACCGCGATGTACTCCATGCCCATGAGGCCGCCGGCGCTGGCGGGATTGAAGCCCATCAGCGTCAGGACCTTGGCCCGCTGCGCCGGCGGCATCAGGTCAATGACCGGCTGGCGCCGGCGCTGCGGCAACTCGGCAATAGCGTCGGCGGCGTCGTCGGCCCGCATCCGGGCCAGGACCTGAGCGATCTCCTCGTTGGTCCGGGCCCCGAGCAGCCGGGTCGCCCGGTCTTCGTCCAGCTCCTCGAAGACATCGGCCTCGAGTTCCGGGTCGGCGTGCACCTGCCCGAGGATCTCGCTTTCTTCCGCACTGGACGCGTCCTCGAGCAGGTCTGCGATCTGGGCCGGCTTGAGCCTGCGGATGCGGCCGAACGGCCGGCGCAGTACCGCGCTTCCGGTATGCCCGATCAGCGGCTCGAACTTGGCCCACTCCCGGAACCTGGCAGTTTCATCGCCGGCCGTTCCTGTCAGGCCCCGGAGCAGCCGTCTGGACCGGCGGTGGCTGTCCACGCCGGTCACTATCCACTCGGCGTCCCGGCAGGCAAGCTCCAGATCCGCGGCCCGGATCAGGTGGGCGCTTTCCACGTCGATCAGCCGGTGCCCGAGCACGTCGGCCCGGAGCAGGACCTCGCCATGCCGGCGCTCGAACTGGCGCAGCGAGAGCCGGGCGCTGGTCAGGCGCAGCTCAGGCAGGCCGGTCACCTGCTCGACCGGTACGAAGAGGGACCTGCCGCCAACCTGGGCGACCAGTCCGGTGACGACCGGGTAGTCGGCTCCCCGGAGCCGGACGATGACATCGGAAAGCCGCCCGATTGACCCTCCGCCGGAGTCCGTAATCGCCCGCTTGAGCAGCTCAGACAGGTGCAGCGGCCCCTCCGGCGTGGTGCTCATCTGGGACTGCCTTTCCGGGACCCGACGCGCCCCGTGCCTGTAGTTCCCCGTGGCGCTCAGCCTGCCACGAGTTGTCCGCGGCGGCGACTCAGAGTCCGGACAAGTCGGGCCCTTAGCTACTCTTGTCGACGCGACGTGCTGATGCATACGAGAAACTAACGGTCTCCCGTGCCAGGCACGCGCGATGGTATGAAGGCCACGGGGAGTAGGCGAGGGGAGGGCGCTGCGGGTGGCCATGCTGCGACGGGCCGGATGGCTGCAGCCGAGCGGTGATCTGGCCGAGGGCCTCGGCTACACGCTCAAGCGCAGGCTGCTGGGCAAGCCGCTCATCAACGAGCAGCTCGGGGAGCAGCGGCTGACCAAGACGCTGGCCCTGGGCGTGCTGTCCCCGGACGGCATCTCGTCCTCGGCGTACGGCACCGAGGAAATCCTGATCGAGCTGCTCAGGGGCGGCCTGGCGGTCACTGCCTTCACGGTCCTGCTGCCGATCACCGGCGTCGTGCTGTTCGTGATGATCCTCGTGGTGCTGTCCTACCGCGAGGTCGTCATGATCTACACCAGGGCCGGCGGCTCCTACGTGGTAGCGCGCGACAACTTCGGGCCGCGAGTCGCCCAGATCGCCGCCGTCGCCCTGCTGATCGACTACGTGGTCACGGTCGCCGTACAGATCGCCGCGGGTACCGCGGCCGTGGCGTCGGTGTTCACCAGCCTGGACAACCCGACCACGATGACGCTGATCTCCATCGGCGTCGTCCTGATCATGCTGTACGGGAACCTGCGCGGCATCAAGGAGGCCGGCAAGGCCTTCGCCGTGCCGACCTACCTTTTCTCCGGGGTGATGCTGCTCACGATCACCGTCGGCATCGCCCGCGAGCTGTTCTCGTCCCTCGGGCACGTGCAGATCACCTGCACGCAGTGCACCTACCAGCAGACGTACCCCCCGAACCACAACAGCCTGATCACCTTCGGCCTGATCTTCGTGATGCTGCGGGCGTTCGCGAACGGCGGCTCGTCCCTGACCGGCATCGAGGCCGTCTCGAACGCGGTCAGCGCGTTCAGACCGCCGGAGGGCCGCAACGCCCGCCGGGTGCTGGTGATCGAGGGCACGATCCTCGGCACCCTGGTGGCCGGGATCTCCTGGCTCGCGCACGTCACCCACGCCCAGCCCTACCTTTCTGGCGTGCCGACCGTGATCTCGCAGGAAGCCAAGATCGTCTTCGGCACCTCGGTGTTCGGCAGCATCATGTACGGGCTGGTCCAGGCCGCGACCGCGCTGATCCTCTATACCGGCGGCAACACCAGCTTCAACGGGTTCCCGTTCCTGGCCAACTTCGTGGCCGAGGACGCGTTCCTGCCCCGCTGGCTGACCAAGCGCGGGCACCGGCTGGTGTTCTCCAGCGGCATCATCGTCCTTGCCACGCTCTCGATCACCCTGCTGGCCGTGGTCGGCTCGAACGTCAACAGCCTGGTGCCGTTCTACGCCCTGGGCGTGTTCACCGCGTTCACGATGGCGGGCCTCGGCATGGCCAAGTACCACCACCGGACGCGGGAGCCGGGCTGGCGGCACCGCCTGGTCATCAACTTCTCGGCCGGCGTCGCCTCGCTGGTCGTGGTGGTGATCTTCGCGATCGTGAAGTTCAACGAGGGCGCCTGGCTGGTCATCGTCCTGTTCGTGGTCGGAGTTCCGGCCCTGATCCGGCTGAACCGCACGTACCGGATGGAGGCAACGGTGCTGGAGGCCATCGGCAGCCGCCGCCGACCGCCGGAGCCGCCGACCTACTCCCGCCGCAGTGTGTACGTCTTCGTCGACGACCTCGACCTGGCCACGATCGCGGGCCTGCGGTACGCGCGGAGCCTGCGGCCGACCTCGCTGCGAGCGGTCCACTTCGTCATCGACAACGTCCAGGCCGACAAGCTGCGCCAGGACTGGGTCCGCGCCAATACCGGCATCACGCTGGACTTTGTCGACTGCCCGGACCGGCGCCTGGCCACGGCCGCCGCCGCCCTGGTCAGCGCCGAGGCGGTGCTGCCGGGCGTGGGGGTGACCGCGATCCTGCCGCGGCGCAGCTACGCGCCGATCGTCGGCCGGCTGCTGCACGACCGTACCGCGGACAAGATGGCGGCGGTCATCAGCCGGATCCCGCACGCCGCGGCGACGATCGTGCCCTTCGACGTCCGCAGCCGGGTGGAGAGCCTGGCCGGACGCGGTCCGGCCCCGGAGGCGGCGGCAGCCG
>JASHOV010000534.1 GCA_030038495.1 Streptosporangiaceae bacterium | reverse complement strand
TTGTCACCGATCAGGCCCAGGACCTCGCCGCGGTTCAGCCGCAGGGTGACGTCGCTCAGCGCGGTCACCGCGCCGTAGCGCTTGCTGATGTGCTCGGCGCGCAGTACCTCGCCCGGGCCCGGGCCGAGGTCGGCGGGCGCCTGCGGGGCCTGACCCCAGCCGGTCACAACGTCCTCCCTGCTTGGCGTAGCCGTGCGAGCTGCACGTTCGCGATCATGGCGACGAGGATTGCGCCGCCGAAGATGATCGGCAGCGGGTTCGCGCTGACCCCGATGATGTCGAAGCCGTCGGTCAGGGTGGCCAGCACGACCGCGCCGAGGAACGCCCCCAGGATCGTGCCGGAGCCGCCCAGCATTGCCGTCCCCCCGATAACGGCGGCGATCACGGCGTAGAACATCGGCCCGTAGCCGCCGGCACTCGGGTCGACGGTACTGGTATAGAACGCGGTCTGGAGGCCGATCAGCGCGCCCATGAATCCAGTGATCATGAAGTTGCCGTACTTGATCCGGCCCACGTTGATGCCGGCCTCCCGTGCGCCGAGCAGGTTGCCGCCGGCCGCGATCGTGTACAGGCCCCAGCGGGTGCGGACCAGCAGCACATGGAAGATCAGGACCAGTACCACCGTCCAGGCGAGGGGCGCCCACTGCCACGGGTTGCCGGGATAGGCGAGCCATCTGCCGATGCTCACGGAACTCGGCGGTATGGTCTGCGGCTCGGCGTGCGTGAAGGTCAGGCACAGGCCGTACAGAACGAACCCGGTGCCGATCGTGGTGATGAACGAGGGGACGCGCAGCGTGATCGTGATGAACCCGTTCACCCAGCCCGCCGCCACACCGGACAGCAGCCCGAGTATGACCGCCAGCGCCGCGGGCACGTGGTAGTCGGTGATCAAGTAGAACATGACGATCGGCGCGAATGTGTAGATGAACCCGACCGACAGGTCGATCTCGCCGCAGATCAGCAGCAGCACCTCGCCGATCGCGATGATCGCGATCGGGGCCATGATCTCGGACAGCAGGTCGACGGCGTTCGTCTCGCTGACGAACGAGGAGGCGTGGGTGAGCCCGAAGTACAACAGCAGCGCCACGGTCACGACCAGCACCGTGGCCTCGCGCTGCCTGCCGAACGCGCCCAGGCCGCGCCCGAAGGAACTGCCGGTGCCGTTGCCGCCGCCGCCTCCGCCGACGCCTAGACGGCCAAGTAGCCCGCCTCCTGACTCGAGTGTGCCGCTCACGTCACCTCCTGGACTCACGCACCCGCCCGATTCACGGCCACTGGATGTTCCAGCATCTGAACCGGAGACGGGCGACCGGCCTGTCGCCCAGGCACGGTCGCCCGCCGCCGACTTGTCCTATTCAAGCCCAGAAGTTGCCCGGGCGTCTGCCTCAGCTGCTGGTGGTCGCTATCGGGTTAGAGATCGCGCCGGATGGCCGCGGCAGGTACTTCTCCGCGGTGGTCGAGCCCTGGTACCTGCTGGGCAGGTTGTACTCAGGCAGGTTGGTCTTCGTGATGAAGGACAGGCCGGTGTCGCTGTCGGGCGGGGGGAGCGTCCCGCCGGAGATGTTGTACAGGTACAGGTACAGCGTGGGCAGGAACCCCTGCAGGTAGGGGTCCTGGTAAATGGTGAAGTCGGTGGTGCCCGCCTTGATGTTGGTCAGCGTCTGCGGGACCGTGTCGAAGCCGCCGTTGGGGAGCGACGACATGCCGGTCTCGGCGAGCGCCTGGGCCAGGAACGAGGTCGAGGTCGAGTCCACGGCGAACGCACCCGCGACGCTCTTGTGCGCGAGCAGGTAGGCCTTCTCGTTCGCGAGGATCGTGGCCGGGACCGTGGTGGTCGCGATCTCGGCCACCGTGTAGCCCAGCGGGCTGAGCACCGAGTTGGCACCGTCGTAACGCGGCTGGATGTTTCCGGTGCCGGGAGTCTCGATGAAGATGACCACGGGGCTGGGCTTGGGGATCAGCGACTGGATCCGCACCCCGAGTTGCTGGCCGGAGGTAAACAGCGCCTGGCCGACGTAGCACAGGCGGTTGCAGCCGATGTCGGGCACGCCGGTCTTGCTCACCAGGCCGTCGGCGTTGTAGCTGATCACCGGGATGCCCGCGTTCATAGCGCTCGCCACCGGCGCGGTGAATGAGGTGGAGTTGATCAGCGTGGTGGCGATCCCGGCCGCTCCGGCCGCGACGGCGGCGTTGATCTCCGACGTCATCTACGCGGCGACCGAGTCCGTCGATCCTCCCCACTTAGGTACGGGCAGGTGCAGCAGGGCGGCCGCGTCGGCGAACCCGTACTGGGTCGGCACGAAGAAGCTGTTCGTGGTGACGTGGTTGACGAACCAGAACTGCCAGCCCGGGGTCTTCGGGAAATCTCCGGCCAGTGCCTTCGCGCCTGACGATGCCGAACTGGGGCTTGAGCCGCATGCGGTCAGCAGCGCCGAGGCCGCGGCGGTGGCGCTGACCAGCCCTGCTCCCGACAGCAGCGTCCGCCGCGTCGGGCTGTCTTTCATGTTCAGTGTCTCGATTGCCTCATCGACCTTGGGGTCGACTTTCCTCATGGGGGACCTCCAGTGAATTCCGTGAGGCGGGGTGCCGCCAGTCGCGTCGCGATGGCGGGTGGGCGTCGCGGCCGATCGGCCGCCTCCTTGGTGCTGGGCCAGCGGCGATGCCGCTGCCGGGCTGGCAGTCGGCAGGCAGATCGGGGCGGGCCGTGCCCGCCGTCTCCTGCCAGCGCGCCATCGCGACCTGCTTCCTGCCTGTCGGGCACGTTCCACTTACGTCTGCATCAACCACTCACACGTCGGCAGGGACGGCTCGGCGCTGCCGGACCTAGGCCTGCGACCTGCAGGCTTCTCCCTCGCCCCTTTTTTGCGCCGAAGGCTGGCTCAGCGTTATGTGAGCGTTCACAATATGCACACAGTAAAGCCTTGTAACGCCAAAAGCTAGATCAACCGCTCATGGTCGTCAATGACCGTGACTTGCTAAAAGGTTTCGATTCGGCATCTGTGCGAAGCTCGCGCGGCGGGCCACTCGGCGGTCGGCACAGCGAGACGGCTAGGCCTGCTAGCAGAGGATTCTTGCTGGCCTCAGCCGCGCGCGCGGCGGCTGAGGCGCGCTCGCGACTCGTCTGAGGTGCGCCCGCAACTGGGCGGGAGCGCCGCCGGCGGGGCTCAGGCGGTGGCCGGTCATTGTCGCTTCGTGGTCGGCCATCTACGGTTATCGCAAACATATCGATGCGGATTGGTATGCACGGCGCACCGGTGACAGCGCTGGTGCCCCGCGGTCAGGAGGAGACGTGGCAGCCGAGCCTGGTGTTGCCGGTGAGCTTCGAAGCACCTCCTGGTTCGGCGCGCAAGGACGGCCCGGCATGCTCTATCGGTCCTGGCTGCGGTCCGAGGGCTTCACGCCTGAGGTATTCGACGGCCGGCCGGTCATCGGCATCGCGAACAGCTGGTCGGAGCTGACCCCGTGCAATCTCCATCTGCGGGGCGTGGCCGAGGCGGTGAAGCGCGGCGTCTGGCAGGCCGGGGGATTCCCGCTGGAGTTCCCGACCATGTCGCTGGGCGAGACGCTGATGCGCCCGACCGCCATGCTGTTCCGCAACCTGATGGCCATGGAGGTAGAGGAGACCCTGCGGGCCAATCCGCTGGACGCGGTCGTGCTGCTGTCCGGCTGTGACAAGACCACCCCCGCGATGCTGATGGCAGCCGCCAGCGCGGACCTCCCCGCCATCATGGTGACCGGCGGCCCGATGCTGAATGGCAAGTACCGCGGCGCCGACGTCGGGTCCGGCACCCACGTGTGGCGCTTCGAGCAGGAGCTCTCAGCCGGGCGGATGACCCAGGACGAGGTACTGGCGGCCGAAAGCGGGATGGCCAGGTCCTGCGGCCACTGCATGACGATGGGAACGGCCTCGACGATGGCGTGCATGGCCGAGACGCTGGGCATGCAGCTTCCCGGTTCGGCCGCCTGGCCCGCCGCCGATTCGCGCCGACTGCGCACGGCGCAGCTCGCGGGACAGCGGATCGTGGCCCTGGCCCGGACTGACCTGCGGCCGTCAACGATCATGACCAGGCGGGCATTCGAGAACGCGATAGTCGTCAACGCCGCGATCGGCGGATCCACGAACGCGGTCATCCACCTGCTGGCGATCGCCGGGCGGCTCGGCGTGCCGCTGTCCCTTGACGACTTCGACCGGCTGGGCCGGCCGGTTCCCACGCTGGTCAACCTGATGCCCTCGGGCCGGTACCTGATGGAGGACTTCTGCTATGCGGGCGGCGTTCCCGCGGTCATGCACGAGCTGGGCGACCTGCTGCACACCGACCACGTCGGGGTGAGCGGTCAGACTCTGGCCGAGACCATCGCCGCCGCCGAGTGCCTGAACCGGGACGTCATCCGCTCGGTGGCGGAGCCGCTGCAGCCGCCGGGTAGCGGCACCGCGGTCCTGCGCGGGAATCTCTGCCCCGGTGGTGCGGTCATCAAGCAGTCCGCGGCCTCGGCGCACTTGCTCCGCCACCGCGGCCGGGCGCTGGCGTTCGACTCGATCGAGGAGTACCACGAGGCGGCGGCGAATCCGGACCTCCCGGTGACCGAGTCCACCGTGCTGGTGGTGCGCGGTGCGGGGCCGAAGGGCTATCCGGGCATGCCGGAGGTCGGCAATTTCGTGCTGCCGACGCGGCTGCTGGAGCGCGGGGTCACGGACATGGTGCGGATCTCGGATGCCAGGATGAGCGGCACTGCCTTCGGCACGGTCGTGCTGCACGTTGCCCCGGAGGCGGCGGCCGGCGGGCCGCTCGCCCTGGTCCGGTCCGGGGACTGGATCGAGCTCGACGTGCCCGCTCGTACGCTGTCGCTGGAGGTCAGCGAGGACGAGCTGGCCCGGCGTCGCGCGGCCTGGACGCCGCCCGCGCCTTCCCACCACCGGGGCTACGCCCGCCTCTACGTCGAGCACGTGCAGCAGGCCGACCAGGGCGCGGACCTGGACTTCCTGGTCGGCGCCAGCGGCGCCCAGGTGCCACGGCATAACCACTAGCCGAGGCCGCGAATACAAGCGCGAGCCGGGAAGTTCCCGCGGCCCGCTCACGGCGCGCCATGGCCTAGCTAGGCAAGTACCTCGCGACGGAGCATCATCACCTTGTGGCCGCGGTCCGCGGCCGGGGGGAGATGTGTGGTC
The DNA here is from genome assembly GCA_030038495.1 of Streptosporangiaceae bacterium. Lineage (GTDB taxonomy): Bacteria > Actinomycetota > Actinomycetes > Streptosporangiales > Streptosporangiaceae > JAJYUU01. The sequence goes on along the minus strand of JASHOV010000534.1, from coordinate 431 downwards.
ATGCCTGAAGCGATACTGCCGAGATCGTCCTTTGCCCTGTACGCCGAGGTCGGCGTCGTCATCGGCGCGAACTGCCACGTCATCGGCGATGTCGGCGTCCGGTCACGTGCGGCCGACGTCGTCGGCTGGCAGCTGGCACTGGAAACGGGCGCGGAGTTAGCGCCGCAGCAGCGCGTCATTGCTCCGTCGGTCCGGATCGACCCAGCGGCACAATGCCCGGCGGCGCTGGCCGACCGGCTTGAGGGCCAGCTGAGCGGCGGGGCCACCGCGGCGCCGTTCCCCTATGAGCAGATGCCGCCGCTGCCGCTGGCGCCCGCGCCAAGTCCCGGCAAGCCCAGCGTGAGCGTGCCCGCCGGGCAGCACCAGAACCTCGGGCCTGGCGACTACGACGACCTCCGGCTGGACGGCTCGGTGACGCTGGCCGCGGGCGA
>JASHOV010000533.1 GCA_030038495.1 Streptosporangiaceae bacterium | reverse complement strand
GGCGCGCGCTCGGGCGCCGCGCGGCGCTCCGCGGACCGCGCCGCCCGGCCCAGCATCGTCGTGGGCTGCAGGCGGTAGCGGAACAGCAGCAGGTCATCGCGCCGGAGCGGCTCCAGGTGCAGGATCTCGCTCGCGGCGAACACCTCGGCGTCGGTCTGGTACTCGGGCAGATGACCCCACCACAGCGCGTCGATCTGCGCCAGCAGCGCGATCCGGACCATCGTCAGCAGGGTCGCGGCCGAGTACGTGGCGCTCTGCCGGTAGCTGCTGACCTGGCCCAGCACAGTGCGCACGGCAGCCTCCGGGCCGTGCGGCACGGCGGCCAGGACCGACGCGAACGCGGGGTCGCGCAGTCGCCGGGTCAGCAGCCGCCCGGCGGACTCGACCGTCAGGTAACGGCGCGTTTCCGCTAGTTCAGCGAGGACGCCGGACACCGCGCCGCGGTAGGCCGCCACGTCCGCATCGCGCCGCGCCTGCCCGGCCAGCAGGCTGCGAGCGCCAGCCGCACCGCTGATCTGGCGTTCCGTCACAAGCACTCCCCCGCCGCGTGACTGGTTGCCGGCCTTTTCCGTGAGCTGCCGGATGTTCCATTCCTTCGTGTCCCCTGCACGATGAGTCACAAGAAGATAACACTGCGTCACGGCCCGTGCGCACGATACGCGCCGGGCCCCGGCTAGACGGACCAGGTGGACCGGACGGATCGGATCAGCTGGAAGCGCGCCCCGGAGCCGCAGCAGCGAAGGGCATCGTTGGACCTTTGCTGCCCTTCTATGGGCAACGTAGGAGCTTTGCTGCCCTTCAAAACACGCCAGAGAGGCCTTCCGAGCCACACTCGCCCACTCGCAGTGTCAGCCGGGTGCGGGCAGGGCCGCCTCGATCAGGTGCGGTCCGGGCTCGGCGAGCGCGTTCCGCAGCTGGGCCGCGAGCTCGCCCGCAGTGACGGCCCTGGTCGCGGGGACGCCCATGCCCACGGCCAGCGCGGTGAAGTCGATGGCGGGCCGGGACAGGTCGAGCAGGCTCCTGGCCGTACGGCCGGCCGTGGTCGCGCCCGTGCGCTCAAGTTCCATGTTCAGGATCGCGTACGAGCGGTTGCTGAAGATGACGGTCGTGATGTCCAGCTGCTCGCGCGCGTGCGTCCACAGGGCCGAGGCGGTGTACATCGCGCTGCCGTCCGCCTCCAGCGCCAGCACTGGCCGGTCCGGGCAGGCCAGCGCCGCGCCGGTAGCCAGCGGCAGGCCCTGTCCGATCGCGCCGCCGGTCAGTGTGAGCCAGTCGTGCGGCGGCGCCCCCGCGGTAGCGCCGGGCAGCCACAGGCCCGAGGTGTTCGCCTCGTCGCACACGATCGCGCCTTCCGGCAGCAGCGCGCCGATAACGGCGGCCGCGCTCTCGCCGGTCAGGTCGCCTTCGGGCAGGGCGGGCCGCACCGGCTGCTGCGGGCTCGGCCGCGTGTCGGGTGCGACGACCTCGGCCAGCGCCGCCAGTGCCCCGGCGATGTCGTCGCCGGCCTCGGCCAGCACGTGCATCTGGCAGCCCTCGGGCACGAGGTAGCTGGGCTTGCCGGGGTAGGCGAAGAACGAGACCGGCTCCCTGGCCCCGGCGAGGATCAGGTGCCGGGCGCCGTCCAGCTGCGCGGCCGCGAACTCGGCGAGATACGCGAGCCGGTCGATCGCCGGGATACCCGCGCCGCGTTCCAGCCGGGCCGGGAACGTCTCCGCGATCAGGCGGGCGCCTGTGGCCCGGGCGACGCGGCTGGCGGCTTCAAGGGCCGCTCGATGCAGCCCGCTCCCGCCGAGCATGAGCACGGCCGGCTCGCCGCTGCGCAGCGCGCTCGCCGCGTCAGCGATGACCTCGTCCGGCACCACCGCGGCCGGGCGCGGGCGGACCGGGGACGCCGACTCCGCGCCGTCGGTCCAGGTCACGTCGGCGGGCAGGATCAGGGTCGCGATCTGGCCGGGGGCGCTCATGGCCGCCGATGCGGCCGCCGCCGCATCGGCGGGCGCGTCGGCGCTCCGGCTCGTCCGCCGGACCCACCCGGACACCGAACCGGCCAGCGCGTCGATGTCGGACTCCAGCGGCGCGTCGAACCGCTTGTGATAGGTGGCGTGGTCACCGACGATCGCCAGCAGCGGCGTACGGGCCCGGCGCGCGTTGTGCAAGTTGGCCAGCCCGTTGGCCAGTCCCGGCCCGAGGTGCAGCAGCACCGCCGCGGGCCTGCCCGTCATGCGCCCGTAACCGTCGGCCGCGCCGGTCGCCGCGCCCTCGAACAGGCAGAGCACGCCGCGCATCTGCGGCACCGTGTCCAGCGCCGCGACGAAGTGCATCTCCGACGTGCCCGGGTTTGCGAAGCAGGCGGTCACGCCCGAGTCGACCAGCGTGCGGACGACTGCCTGTGCGCCGTTCATGCGTTCCTCCCCGGAGCGTCGTAGGGGCTCGTCGCGAGGCTAGCGCAGAATGAAACCGTGCCAGCAACGACGGTTGTCAACCTGAAGGGGCACCGCGACGATCCCGAGTACGCCGACGTCGTGTACGTGGGCCGCGCGATGCACCGCGGCGGCTGGCACCTTGCGGAGTCGCCACTGCATAACCCGTTCCGGCCCGGCCCGGACGGTACCCGCGAGGAGGTCATGGCCAGGTACCGCGACTACATCCTGGCCCGGCCCGACCTGCTCGCGCTGGTACCGGCGCTGCGCGGGCACCGGCTCGGCTGCTGGTGCGTTCCGCTGCCCTGCCATGCGGAGGTCCTGGCCGAGCTCGCGGACGCCCCCGCGGCGGGTGCCGCGCCGTGACCCGGCCGTCTGCCCACTAGTTTGATTGCCGTGACCGCCTCGACTGCCGTACGCGAAGCGACCGTGCGGGCCAACGGGCTGCGCTTCGGCGTGCTCGAGGCGGGAACGGGGCCGCTGGCCCTGTGCCTGCACGGGTTCCCTGACACCGCGCACACCTGGCAGCTGCTACTGCCCGAGCTGGCCAGGGCCGGGTTCCGCGCCGTCGCGCCGTTCACCCGTGGCTACGCGCCGACCGAGATACCCGGCGACGCGACGTATTCGGTCAGCGACCTGGCCGCCGATGCCAATGCGCTGCACGACGTGGTGGGCGGCGACGGCGACGCCGTGCTCATCGGGCACGACTGGGGAGCGGAGACCGCGTACGCGGCTGCCGCCAGTGCGCCGGAACGGTGGCGTCGGGTGGTGACGCTGGGCGTTCCGCCCGCGGGCATGGACGAGCTGCTGCTCGCCGACTACGAGCAGATCAAGCGGTTCTTCTACCTGTTCCTGCTGCAGGACCAGTCCGGGCTGGCCGAGGACCTCGCCGCCCGCGACGACATGGCGTTCCTGGAGCTGCTGTGGCGTGACTGGTCACCGGGATTCGACCCGGCCCGCCAGCTGGCGCGAGTGAAAGAGTCCCTGCGCGAGCCCGAGCACCGGGCCGCCGCCATCGCCTATTACCGGGCGACGCAGCTCGGCACCGAAGCCGACCGGGCCGCGCCGCCGCAGCCCACGCTGTACCTGCACGGCGCCAGGGACGGCTGCATCCGCGCGGATCTGGTCAGGGACGCCGCGAACTTCCTCGCTGCAGGGTCCCGGACAGTGATCGTTCCCGATACGGGACACTTCCTGCACCTGGAGAAACCCGCCGAGGTCAACGCCCAGATCCTCGCGTGGGTTCAGAGCTAGCTGAGCTGCGCTCTCTGCCGTCATTGACACTCAGGATATCAATGTGATATCACGTTGATAGGTGGTCGGATGGCCGACGCCACGGTTACAGGAGGCGTTCCGATGAACGCAAATATGTTCGACTACACGCCCTTCGCCAACCTTCGGAAAGGTCTGCGCGGGTGGTGGCTAACTCCCCCGCGAACCGGCATCTACCGCCTGATCGCGCCGTGGGCGTTCCGCCACCTCCGCTTCTTCGGGGCCGGCCACGTTGCCGGCGGCACCGTCGCGGCCGCCGCCGGCGCCATCTGCCTCTCCTACGGCGTCTACGGATGGGCAGCCCTCTTCCTGGCTATCGCGGCGCTGAATCTTGCCGGGGGCTCCTGGTACCTGATTGCCGCCCGCTCCGCATCCGCCGCAGCCTGAGCCTGAGCCTCGTCACACGCCCGCCGGGCCGACGATCAAAAGGAAGTCAGATGAAAACAAGCTTGACTGGACGCCACCTCAGCGCGGCAGCCGCGCTTGTCACCGCCAGCCTGGTGACGGCGGCCTGCAGCAGCACGCCGGCCACCGTTATCAATACGGCCGCTCCCAAGCCGCTGGCGTCCGGGTCCTGGCCGTATTCGAACGGCGACCTCTCGAACACGCGGGACGCTGCGGGCTCGACGATCACGTCGGCGAACGTGTCCGGGCTCAAGCAGGCCTGGACATTCCACATCACGGGAACGGCGGCCGCAGGGGTGGGCTCGACCGGTGCCCTGGCCGCAAATCCGGTCGTCGTGAACGGCGTCGTTTACATCCAGGATCTCGATTCGAATGTGTACGCGCTGGCGCTCGCGACGGGCAGGCTGAAGTGGGAGTACCAGCTCAATGCGCCGATGAAGAGCGGCCCGGGACCGGACGGCGTCGCGGTCGCCGACGGGATGGTGTACGGAATCTCGCCGACAACTGCCTTCGCGCTCAATGCCCGCACCGGCAAGACCATCTGGGTCAACAGTCACCTGCTGAGCAAGGGCCAGGGGACGTTCGAGATCCAGCCGCAAGTAGCAAACGGGCGGGAGTACCTGGCGAGCGCGTACGGCTCGGGGCCCGGCGGCGGGGTGCTGCTCGCGCTGAGCGCGGCAACCGGCAAGCTGCTGTGGAGATTCAATTCCGTTCTCGGCCTTGACACCGGCGTACAGTCCGTGGGGCTCGGCTCGGGCGGCGCCTGGGAGACGCCGCTGGTCAGCAGCGACGGGTCGGTGACGTTCGGCATCGGCAATCCCTATCAGTCGGTCGCCGCGGCGATCGCCCATCCCTCCGCGCAGCTCTACACCGACAGCGACGTGAACCTCGACGCCGCTACCGGCAAGCTGCGCTGGTACTACCAGGGCGTGCCCAACGACTTCATGGACCACGACATGCAGGCGTCGCCGATCTCGGCCAGCGTCAGCGGGGTCTCCGTCGTCCTCGGCGGCGGCAAGATGGGCTACGTCTATGAGATGAACGCCCAGACCGGCAAGCTGATCTGGAAGACGCCCGTCGGCGAGCACAACGGCCAGGACAACGATGGGCTCCTGCTGATGGAACACAAGATCACCCTCAAGGTGCCCTTCACGATTGCTCCCGGATCGGTCGGCGGCATCCTGACCGACATGGCCGTCGCCGGCACCAGCATCTACGTGGCCACCATCAACCTGCCGTTCATCGAGACAAGTTTGAGCCTGCCCGTCGCGATCAAGTCCGTCGGCCCGCTCGCCGGAGAGGTGGAGGCGCTCAGCCTTGCCACCGGCAAGGTCGAATGGGCCACGAAGGTGCCGGACTTGCCGTGCGGTGCCACCACGGTCTCGAATGATCTTGTCTTCACCACGCTTTACCACGGTGTCCTGATCGCCCTCAACCGCAGCACCGGCGCGATCGTCTTCCGCCGCCAGCTGCCCACCACAACGAACGCGCCGATCGCCATCGCCGGCAACACGGTTATCGTCCCCGCGGGCGGCCCGGCAACCAGCAAGGCGGGCGGCGGCGGTAATCCGCAAGTTCTGGCCTACACCGTGCCCGCCAACTAAGGCCCTGCGGCCGCCGCTGGGCAGCGGAGCCGAAGCATCCCCATGAAGGGCGCAGGCCGTGAGAATCGGTTCGAGGCAACGGGTGTCGCCGTTGATCGCGGGCGATTCCGTACCGAGCAGCCGCCTTACTCTCTCCTGACCCGCGCCATCGAGTACGACGTGCTGGCGACCTGCCTGCGCTACGGAATGGGCGTATTGACCTACAGCCCGCTGGCCGGAGGCTGGCTATCGGGCAGGTACCGCAAGG
>JASHOV010000532.1 GCA_030038495.1 Streptosporangiaceae bacterium | reverse complement strand
CTGATCGCGGTCCCGCAGGTACAGCCCGCCAGACGTGGACCGTCGGCCAAAACGCGATGTATCGTCTCTGGCATGGACCAGCTGGCCAAGGAAGACATCACCGCCGCGGCCGCGGCGCATCACGAGCTCGGCCCGCACTTCGACGGTGCGGTTGCCGAGAGCCTGGTCGAGCGCATCGGGGACGAGATTGACAAGCGGGTCGATGCCCGGATGGGGGAACGAGGCGGCCGGCGTTCGGGACCCGCTCGCCGGGCGGCCGAGCCAGCGGGGCAGCTGAACTGGCCGACTACTGTCCTCGCGCTCGGGTCGATGGGCCTGGGCATCGGGGCGTCGGCGGTCGTGCTGAACACGGGTAACGGGCCGGGCTACCCGGCCACAGGCGGCCAGATCGCGCTCGTTGTCATGATCTGGATCATCATCGGCATCATCAACGTGGCGCACGCCCGGCGGCGTTAGGGGCCCGGTCGGCCGAGCCAGCCGTCGATCCCGGTCAGCAGGCGCTGCCGCACGTCCTGCGGGGCGTCGGACCCGCGTACCGACATGCGCGCGAGATCGGCTAGCTGCGCGTCGTCGAACCCGTGTGCCTGCCGGGCCAGCTCGTATTGCGCCGCGAGCCGGAAGCCGAACAGCAGCGGATCATCGGCTCCGAGCGCGACCTCGATCCCGGCCCTGAGCAGCGGGCGCAGCGGCACGTCCGCCGCGGCGGCCACCACGCCGAGCGCGACGTTCGACGCGGGGCATACCTCAAGCGTGACGCCCCGAGCGGCGATCCGGGCGAGCAGGGCCGGATCGCCGGCGGCGGCCACACCGTGGCCGATGCGGTCGGCATGCAACTCATCCAGACACGCGCGCACACTCGCCGGGCCGGCCAGCTCGCCGCCGTGCGGCACCGCCCGCAGGCCGGCCTTGGCGGCGATACGGAAGGCCGGCGCGAATTCGGTGACGTTCCCGCGGCGCTCGTCGCTGCTGAGCCCGAAACCGGTCACCCCATGACCGGCGTAGGCCGCGGCCAGGCGGGCGAGTGTGCGAGCCTCGAGCGGGTGTTTCGTGCGGTTTGCGGCCACGACGATCCCGATGCCGACGCCCGTGGCGTCCTGCGCCGCGGCCGCGGCGGCCAGCACAAGCTCCAGCGTCGGGGTCAGGCCGCCGAACCTGCCCGCGTAGCCGGACGGGTCTATCTGCAGCTCCAGCCAGCCCGATCCCTCGGCGTGCTCGTCCTGGGCGGCCTCCAGGAGCAGCCGCCGGACATCTGACTCGGTGCGGACCACCGACCGGGCGATGTCGTACAGCCGCTGGAAGCGGAACCAGCCCCGCTCGTCGGATGCGCTCAGCTGCGGTGGCCACTCCGCGGTCAGCGCTTCCGGCAGGTGCAGGCCGTGCTCGGCGGCGAGCTCGGTCAGGGTCGTGTGCCGCATCGAGCCGGTGAAGTGGAGGTGCAGGTGAGCCTTCGGCAGCGCGGCGACCGGGCGCGACCCAGCCGCCTGGGCCGCGACCGCCTGGGCCGCGACCGCCTGTGCGGCGGCAGGCTGAGTCGTCACGGGCGGGTGCATTCCGTCAGTTTGCCAGCCAGGAGACCGGGCCCGGGAGGGCTAGCGGGCCCCGTGCCTAGCGGGCCCCGTGCCTAGCGAGCCCCGTGCCTAGCGAGCCCCGTGCCTAGCGAGCACTGCTGAAGAGCTTGGCGAGCCGGCCGACTCCCTCTTCCAGATCGGCATCACCCAGCGCGCAGGAGAGCCGGAAGTAGCCGTTGGTCCCGAACGCCTCACCGGGCACTACCGCCACGTCGGCCTCTTCGAGCAGGATCTCGGCGAGCTCGCCGGAGGAGGCCGGCCGGCGACCGGCTATCTCCCGGCCCAGCAGGCCCTTTACCGACGGGTAGCAGTAGAACGCACCCTCGGGAAGCGGGCAGATCACGCCGGGAACCTCGTTCAGCATGGCGGTCATGATCTGGCGCCGCCGGTCGAACGCCGCGCGCATCCCCGCGACCGCGGACAGGTCGCCGGAGACCGCCGCCAGCGCCGCGGCCTGGGCGACGTTGCAGACGTTGGAGGTGGCGTGCGACTGGAGATTGGTCGCCGCCTTGATCACCTCAGCCGGGCCGATCATCCAGCCGACCCGCCAGCCGGTCATGGCGTAGGTCTTGGCCACGCCGTTCAGCACCACGCACCGGTCGGCGATCTCCGGCGCGACCACGGGCATCGAGGCGAACCTCGCATCCCCGTATACCAGGTGCTCGTAGATCTCGTCGGTAACGACCCAGATGCCGCGACTTGCGGCCCAGCGGCCGATCTCCGCCACGAGCTCAGGCCGGTACACCGCCCCGGTCGGGTTGGAGGGCGACACGAACAGCAGCAGCTTCGTGCGGTCGGTGCAGTACGCGTCGAGCTGCTCGACCGAGGTCAGGTAACCGGTCGTCTCGTCGGTGGGTACCTGCACGGGCACGCCACCGGCCAGCGCGATCGACTCCGGATAGGTGGTCCAGTACGGCGTGGGCATCAGCACCTCGTCGCCGGGATCGAGCAGCGCGGCGAAGGCCTCGAAAACGGCTTGTTTGCCGCCGTTGGTGACCAGTACCTGGCTGGCAGCGACGTTCAGGCCCGAATCGCGGGCTGTCTTGGCAGCAACGGCCTCCCGCAGCTCGGGCAGGCCGGCGGCCGGCGTGTACTTGTGGAAGCGCGGCTCGGCGCAGGCCCGCTGTGCCGCCTCGACGATGTAGCCAGGGGTCGGGAAGTCAGGCTCCCCGGCGCCGAACCCGATCACCGGCCGGCCGGCGGCCTTAAGCGCCTTGGCCTTGGCGTCCACGGCCAGGGTGGCGGACTCGGAGATCGCGGATATCCGGGCGGAGATGCCGGTTGATGCGTGCGCCATGCCCCCATGTTCCCATCCCGGCGGGACCGGCTCGCTCATTACCCCGACCGTGCCCCCCGAGACCTCGCCGTATATGCGTAGATCCCGGCGTAAATCAGCGAGCCTCTTCCGCCGCCGAGGAAAGCCAGCCTTCTCGTGGGCTCAAAGCCAGCTCCCCGTGGCCCGGAGAAGGGCCGGTCACCGCTTGCGGTTCGACGCCGGGGCCGGGGCCACGTACACTTCTGCATCTGGTGGTGGTTCACCAGTGGCCCGTGCATGCCCGCACAGGCCGGCAACAGTGTTGGTAAAGCACAGGGCAGTAGCTCAATTGGCTAGAGTTCCGGTCTCCAAAACCGGCGGTTGGGGGTTCGAGTCCCTCCTGCCCTGCGAGTACGGCCCGCGACCTGCGGGCAACTGGCGGCGCCAGCCGACGCGTAAGACAGTGCTCAGGTGAGGACATGGCGACTCAGACACGTGGCCCAGCTCCGGAAAGGGCCGCCAAGCCCAAGGGCCCGGACAAGCAGGACCGCACCAACCCCGTCCAGTTCGTTACCGAGGTGCGAGACGAGCTGCGCAAGGTTGTCTGGCCGACCCGCAAGGAGCTCATCACCTACACCACGTCCGCCCTGATCTTCATCCTGATCATGGTGGGCATCGTTACGGGCCTGGACTACCTGTTCACCAAGCTGGTGGTCGAGCTCTTCGGCTGAGGTACACCGGCTGGGTAGAGGACCGCGCACGGAGCGTGGCACCATGATCACAGGGCCTGCCCGTGGTCGGCTGGCCCGGTGATCGGTGAGCTCTGGGGTGAGCTAGCCCGCACGGAGTTCCAGCCAGGCGCTGAGGTTCAGCCAGCAGCGCAGCGATAGCGCAGGGAGAAAGAGAAACGTGTCCGAATCCGAACTGCCGCTAGGCGGCCCGTCGGCCTCGCAGGGCGACGACGAGGCGGCCGGCTTCGACCTGGCCGGATTCGCGCCAAGCGGCACGGACAGCGCCGCCGACGCGGCCGATGAGCTTGCCGCGGCCGGGCTGGCCCCAGCCGACGCAGACCTTGCCGACTCAGACGCTGCCGACTCAGAGGCAGCCGACTCAGAGGCAGCCGACTCAGAGGCAGCCGACTCGGACGCTGCCAGCCCAGGCACCGATGAGCACGCGATCGACGAGGACGCCGAGGTCGACCCGGTCCTGCAGTTCAAGGCCGAACTGCGGGCCCTGCCGGGAGACTGGTACGTCGTGCACTCCTACGCGGGCTACGAGAACCGCGTCCGCACCAACCTGGAGAGCCGCACCCAGTCGCTGAACATGGAGGATTACATCTTCCAGATCGAGGTCCCCACGCACGAGGTGATCGAGGTCAAGTCCGGCAAGCGGCAGCAGGTGCAGGAGAAGGTGCTGCCCGGATACATCCTGGTGCGCATGGACCTGACCGACGAGTCTTGGGCAGCGGTGCGCAACACGCCAGGGGTGACCGGCTTCGTCGGGCTGTCGAGCCGCCCGTCGCCGCTGAACCTGGACGAGGTCGCGAACCTGCTTGCCCCCGTTCCCGAGGAGAAGGCGGCGAAGAAGGCAGAGACCATGCGGGCGGCGGCCGTGGACTTCGAGGTCGGCCAGTCCGTTACCGTGATGGACGGGCCGTTCGCGTCGCTGCCGGCCACCGTGAACGAGATCAACCCCGACACGCAGAAGCTCAAGGTGCTCGTCTCGATCTTCGGCCGGGAGACGCCGGTCGAGCTGTCCTTCGATCAGGTCAGCAAGATCTGAGTTACCGCCAAGCCGATACCGCCAGCAACCACATAGCAACAGTGAGGTAAGGACCAGCGATGGCTCCGAGGAAGAAGAAGATCGCTGCAGTTGTCAAGGTGCAGCTGAACGCCGGCGCGGCCACCCCGGCTCCGCCCGTGGGCACGGCGCTCGGCCCGCATGGCGTCAACATCATGGACTTCGTCAAGCAGTACAACGCAGCGACGGAGAGCCAGCGCGGGAACGTCATCCCCGTGGAGATCACGATCTACGAGGACCGCTCGTTCACGTTCATCACCAAGACGCCGCCGGCGCCCGAGCTGATCAAGAAGGCCGCGGGCGTGCAGAAGGGCAGCGGCGAGCCGCACAAGACCAAGGTTGGCAGCATGACCCAGGCGCAGGTCCGGGAGATCGCGCAGGTCAAGATGCCGGACCTGAACGCGACCAGCATCGAGGCCGCGGAGAAGATCATCGCTGGGACGGCCAGGTCGATGGGGATTACCGTCACCGGCTGAGCGGTTACAACCCCGCAGTGGCAGGGCCAGGCGCTGGCCCGCTGACCACGATCTCCACCAGAGATTTTTGCCAGAGGAGAATGACATGAAGCGCAGCAAGGCATACAGGAAGGCCGACGAGCAGGTCGACGCGGCCAGGCTCTACACCCCGATTGAGGCAGTGTCCCTGGCCAAGCAGACCTCGACCACCAAGTTCGACTCGACGGTCGAGGTAGCGTTCCGGCTCGGCGTCGACCCGCGCAAGGCCGACCAGATGGTGCGCGGCACGGTCAACCTGCCGCACGGCACCGGCAAGACCGCGCGCGTGCTGGTGTTCGCGACCGGCGACCGGGCCGAGGAGGCCCGCGCCGCGGGAGCCGACTACGTGGGCTCCGACGAGCTGATCGAGCGGGTCCAGGGCGGGTTCCTCGACTTCGACGCCGTGGTCGCGACCCCGGACCTGATGGGCAAGGTCGGACGCCTCGGCCGCGTGCTCGGCCCGCGGAGCCTGATGCCGAACCCGAAGACAGGAACCGTCACCATGGACGTGGGCAAGGCCGTCACTGACATCAAGGGCGGCAAGATCGAGTTCCGCGTGGACAAGCACAGCAACCTGCACCTGATCATTGGCAAGGCCTCGTTCAGCGACCGCGCGCTGGTGGAGAACTACGCGGCGGCGCTGGAGGAAGTGACCCGGCTGAAGCCGTCGGCGGCCAAGGGCAGGTACGTCAAGAAGATCGCCATCACGACCACGATGGGCCCCGGCATCCAAGTTGACCCTGGCATCACCAGGGGCCTGACCGCGGAGCTGGACGAGCAGCCGGTCGCCTAGTCCCGGACCGCCGACTGAGGCCCGGACCGCCCGCCCAGTGTGGCCGGAGGTCCGGGCCTTGCTCGTCCGCGGGGTCTCGGGGCTCGTCCCCCGGCTAGCAGCAGCGGGCCCGAAGGAGTCGGGACAGCGGCCGCCGTTCCCGCCCGATTTGGATGCTGGCCGGCCGGCCACGTAGCCTAGAGCCTGCCAAAGACCGTCGGCTGTCACCGCGCGACCCCGCGCGGGGACCGAAGGCTCGTGAAAGCGAGCGGCCCGCGCAGGTGACCTGAGCTGAGCCAGCGAGCGCGAGTATTTCCCGCCGCTGGACACGCCCCGTGCGCCCGCGTACGGGGCGTTCGCATTTCCGGCCTTCCTGACGCTAGGACTAGTCCGGGTCCCGCCCCGCGGGTGCGCCCGGAACGAGAAGGGAGGCCCATGGCGAGGGCGGAGAAGGTGACCGCGGTCGCTGAGCTGACCGAGCGGTTCCAGAACTCGTCGGGCGCAGTGCTCACCGAGTATCGCGGCCTGACCGTGGCCCAGATCGGCGAGCTCCGCAGGTCGCTGGGTGACAATGCGTCGTTCTCTGTGGTCAAGAACACGCTCACCAAGATCGCCGCGACCGAGGCGGGCGTGACGTCTGAGCTGACTGACCTGCTGACCGGCCCGTCGGCCATCGCGTTCGTGCACGGCGACGTGGTCGAGGCGGCCAAGGGCCTGCGCGATTTCGCCAAGACCTACCCGATGCTGGTGATCAAGGGCGGCGTGCTGGACGGCAAGGCGCTCAAGCCCGCTGAGATCGCCAGGCTTGCGGACCTGGAGTCACGCGAGGTCCTGCTGGCCAAGCTGGCCGGCGCTATGAAGGCGTCTATGGCCGGCGCGGCCGCGACGTTCGCCGCGCTGCCGTCCCAGATGGCGCGCCTGCTGGCCGCGCTGGAGCAGAAGAGGTCGGATGACGGCGATGGCGGGGCCGAGGTTCCCGGCGTTGCCGGCCCCGGCCCCGGCGGCTCAGCGCCCGACGCAGCCGAGGCGGCGCCCGCAGACAGCACTGCGGACAGCACGGAGAGCTAACCAGTCACCACGGGTGACCTGACCAGAAACCCGCAGGTGGCTAAAGCGGCCATCGGCGACATACAGAATGAAACGGAAGAGGAACAATGGCAAAGCTCAGCGCTGACGACCTGCTCGATGCGTTCAAGGAGATGACGCTGATCGAGCTGTCCGAGTTCGTCAAGCAGTTCGAGGAGACCTTCGACGTCAAGGCCGCCGCGCCCGTGGCCGTGGCCGCGGCCGGCCCCGCCGCCGGCGGCGCCGCTCCCGAGGAGGTCGAGGAGAAGGACGAGTTCGACGTCATCCTCGAGGCCGCCGGTGACAAGAAGATCCAGGTCATCAAGGAGGTTCGCACGCTCACGAGCCTCGGCCTCAAGGAAGCCAAGGACCTGGTCGACGGTGCGCCCAAGCCGCTGCTTGAGCGGGTCAACAAGGAGGCCGCGGACAGGGCCAAGGCCGCCCTTGAGGGCGCCGGCGCCACGGTCACCGTCAAGTAGGCACCGCCGCCGTCAGGTCTGACGCCTGGCGCCCGCTACGGAGGGTCCGCTGCCGACCGCATCGCGGCTGGCGGCGGACCTTTCGAGCTTGAGATCGCGTTAGCGGGAAGACCTGGGCGAGCGAGGGCCCGGGCTGCGCTCATCGCCGCTCATCGCCGCCGCTGGCCGCCGCTGCTGGCCGCCGCTCATCGCCGCTGGCCGCATGGCCGCCGCTCGCCGCCGCTCGCCGCGCAAACAGGCCGGTAGAATCTCGGCCGGACTGCCACCGACCGCAAGTCAGCTGGCCCTACCCGGCGCCGCTGAGGTTTAAACCCATGAGGCCCTGTGACGTTCGTCACGTAGCTGCGAGTAGCGACACAAGCCGTTCAGGGCTTGACGTTTCGCGCTGCAGGAGCGATGCTCCTGTGCAACCGTGAACCTCATAGTGACGTACAGTTGACCAGCGGTGTGTCCTTCGACTACACTGCCAATTTGCGCT
>JASHOV010000531.1 GCA_030038495.1 Streptosporangiaceae bacterium | reverse complement strand
CCGACATAGGCGAGGCCGGCTGCCCCGATGCCGAGACGGCTGGCGGCCAGCACCAGGCCGTCGGGTGCCGGTTTGGGCCGGCCGATCTGATCGCCGCCGATGAGCAGGTCGGCGGTCAGCCCGGCCGACGCGAGCAACATCACCGCCGCACGGGTGCTCGCCCCGGTGAACACCGCCAGTGGCGCGCCGCGTGCGCGCAGCGCCGCTGCCGCGCCGGCCACGCCCGGATAGGGGCGGACGGACACGGTGGCCAGCTCGCGGTAGTATGCCTCCATCTCCCGCGCCGTCACGGGCCGCCCGGCCAGGCTGGCGAGTATGACCTCGGGCGTTCCGAGCGGATATGCCGCCACCACCGCCGCGGCCGAGACCGCGGGCCCGCCGATCCGGATCAGGGCCGCCGCGAAGGCGGCAGGCACCGCCGCGGACGAGTCCAGCAGGGTACCGTCCATGTCCCACACGAGTGCCCTGGCCGTCACTCGCTCCCTCCCGCCCCGCTGGCCGGGGCTCCCGGAACGCGCCGCGGGTCATCACCGCGCGTAACCAGAACGCGCCCGGTGCGCAATTGCGCATTAGGGCCGTCCGTTCGGCCCGGCCGCCTGAAAGGCCGTGCAGCAACCAATAGTGGCGCGCAGCTACGAGTCGTCATCGTAGCTCCCGCAGAACACGGATCCGTAACCCTGCGTACTCCTTGGCCCGGCTTGATTAAAATGGGTTGTATGCATCACCGGGTGATGCGAGACTCACGATGTGGCAATAGCGCTCGACGGCGGGATTCCCGACTACGGTTCGGATGGACTGCCAGGTCAGCTAGGTCGGGTTCGCTTCGACGGCCACATTCCGATCCTGTCTAGGCCGATGCCTACATTAACAACTCCATATGTCAGCCTTAATCCGCAATCTAATGACAACGTAATTCCCGAGCAGATAGCGCGCACCGAAAGCGGCGCACCGTTCAAGGCCCGCGCGGATTCATCCGCCCCGGTTCCGGATTTTGATGTCAGGCTCGTCAGGGAATCGGTTGGTTACCTCATCGACGCGGGCGCCGGGGCGGCGCGATACTTCTATGACCGCCTCCTTGCCGCCTGCCCCGGCGTCCAGACCTTGTTCCCCGTGGAAATGACCGCGCAGAGCGATCGGTTCTTTGCCGCGTTCATCCGGATCGCGCGGCATCTGGACGACGAGGCGGCCGGCGCGGAAATGCTCGCCGGGCTCGGCCGCGAGCACCGCAAGTTCGGCGTGACCGACACGCACTACGGACCGTTCTCGGCGGCGCTGCTCGAGACGGCCAGGAACTTCGCCGGGGCGCACTGGCGGCCTGACGTCGAGACCGCCTGGCGCGGAGCCCTCGCGTACATGTCCGCGAGCATGCGGGCAGCCGCCGCGGCGGACGCCGCCGTGGCCCCGCCCTGGTGGATCGCCGAGATCACGTCGCACGAGCTGCGCGCCCCCGGGGTGGCCGTTCTCAAGCTTGCGCCGAGCCAGCCGCTGCCGTACCTGGCCGGCCAGTACGTCTGGGTGCAGGTGACCAAGTGGCCGCGGGTCTGGCGCACGTTCTCCGCCGCGACCGCGCCCCGCCCGAGCGGTCTCATTGAGCTGCACGTGCGGGCCGTGCCGGGTGGCCTGGTCAGCAACGCGCTGGTATATCACTCGGCCGTGGGAGACAGCGTGCTGCTCGGGCCCGCGAGCGGCAGCATGACGCTGACCGACTCCGGCCGGGACCTGCTCTGCGTGGCGGGTGGCACCGGCCTGGCGCCGATCAAGGCCATCATCGAGCAGGCCATCACCGAGTCAGCGGCACGCCCGCGTAAGATCACGCTGTTCTTCGGCGCCCGTCAGTACTTCGACCTCTACGACCTGCAGGACCTGCAGCTGCTTGAGGCCGCCCATCCCGCCCTGCGGGTCATTCCCGTGCTGTCCGATGTGCCGGACTCGGCCGGGACGCTGCCGGATGTCGTGCTTGCCCACGGCAGCAGCATGTTCACCAACCACGAGGCCTATATCTGCGGGCCTGCCTCGATGGTGAGCAAGACGGCCGCGGTGCTGGCTGCGAGCATCCCGCCGGCGCAGATTCACCACGATCCGCTGTGACCGGCAAGCCTCGGTAGCCACTTATCCCAGGTAGACAGCGAAGAAGCCGAAGATCCGCTGCCAGGCGTCGGCGGCGTCTTCGGGCTGGAAGCTCATCTTCCCCAGCCGGGCCAGTACCGCCCCGGCACCGGTGGACTGCGTCATGAAGCGGTGCCCGGAGCCCGGGTAGACGTGGACGTCGTGCGGTATCTCCAGCACCGCGAGCGCCCGCTGCAGTCGTTCCGGGTGCCCGGTGCCCATCGCATCGCGGCCGCCGAAGCTGGCGACTACCGGGCAGGCGCCCGCCAGCACGCGCTCGGCGTCCTTCGGCACCTCGCCGTAGTTCACCGCGGCGGCGCCGAAGCCCTCGCGCGGGGCGCAGAGCAGCGCGAACCCGCCGCCCAGGCAGAATCCGATCACGCCGGTCTTGCCCGTGCAGTCGCCACGGGCAGCCAGGAAGGCCCGTGCGGCGTCCAGCGCGGCGAACGCAGGCCCCTGACCGGCCCGAAGCTGCCGGAACGCGGAGCGGAGGCAGCGGATCCAGGACTTGCCGTCGAACAGGTCGGGAGCCAGAGCCAGGTAGCCATGGGCCGCGAACTCGTCGGCCTTGGCCCGAATGTCGTCGTTCAGGCCGAGCACCTCGTGAATCACCACGACCCCCGGCCAGGGGCCCGGCGTCGCCGACGGCACGGCCAGGTAACCGCGGGCCGTCCCGCCCGGCACCGGATAGCTGATTTCGGCCATGTGGCAAAGACTGTCATACCCGGCCGCACCGCGGGAATGGCCGGCCCGAACGGCGCCGGCTCAGCAGAATCCGCCCTTCTCTTTCGGTTTCGCGCACTCTCGGTGCTCTTTCGATTACATCCGGTAGCATCAGGCAATGGCCAGCGGCCAGCGGCCAGCGGCCAGCCACAGATTAGCCATCCACCCTGGGGGATAAATGCCTCTGACTCACATCAGAAGAATCGGCCTTCCGCTCGTGGCGGCTATCGCGGTATCCGCAGCGGTCGCCGCGCCAGCCCTGGCCACGCCGGGCGCGCCGTCGGGCGTCGGCGCCTACAAGACGTGGGCCGAGGCGCAGCGCGCAGCCGGATTCCAGCTGTACAAGCCGACCGTTTCCTACGGCCTGCGGAACGTCGGTCACATCATCGTGTCAATCTGCGAGGATCCGGGCAAGACCAGCAAGCACGTCGTCACCGCTAGCTACGGCAACTTCAACACCCACAGCCTCGCGCTATCGGAGAACAATTCCGGCGGCCCGTGCGGCACCGGTGACCAGGGCACCTACCTGGGCAGCTACCGCATCCACGGCGTCAAGGCCCAGCTCTGGGGCTACTGCGGCTTCGACGGCGCACCCTCCTGCAGCTCGACGAAGATCGAGATCTGGCTGACCTGGGCGCACAAGGGCCTGTATTACGTGGCGTCCTCGTACAACGAGTCGCGGAAGAGGCTGGTGCACTTCGCCTCCACGCTGAAGGCCGCCTGACCCCGCAGGGCGGTTACGCCGGGCCTGCCTCCTTGCGGGCCCGGCACAGGCGGAGCACGTTGCCGATGACCTGATGCCCGGCACCGCCGGTGGTGGTCAGAATCGACTCGGGGTGGAACTGGACGGCCCAGCGGCCCCGCGTCGCGTCCTCGATCGCCATCACCACGCCGTCGGCGGTGACGGCGGTGACCTCGAAGCCGCCCGTCACCTGCTCGGGCCGGGCGTGCAGCGAGTGGTACCTGGCCGCGGTGAACTCCGCGGGGAGCCCGGCCAGCAGCGCGCCGCCCAGCACCAGGACCCGGCCGGGCTTGCCGTGCACGGGCGTGGCGAGCAGGCCAAGGGATCCGCCGGCGTGCTCGACCATCGCCTGCAGGCCCAGGCACACGCCGAACGCGGGCAGGCCGCGCTCGTCGATTGCCGCCAGCAGCTTGTCGCAGCCGAAGTCGGACGGGCGGCCCGGACCCGGTGAGAGCACGATCAGGTCCGGCGCGTAGTCGTCAAGCAGCGCGGCGTCGAACCCGACTCGCAGCGTGGTGACCTCCGCGCCCTGCTCGCGGAAGTATCCCGCGAGCGTGTGCACGAACGAGTCCTGATGATCCACGAGCAGGACCCGCAGGCCGGTGCCGGCCAGCCCGCCCGTCCCGGCATCACGAGCGCCGACCGGTCTGGCCTGCGTAGTGCTGTCCGCCGCGGCCAGCGTCTCAAGCAGCGCGCTGGCCTTCAGCCGTGTCTCCCGCTCCTCGTCGGCCGGGTCGGAGTCGAACAGCAGGGTTGCGCCGACCCTGACGGCGGCGACGCCGGCGCTGACGTGCGCGGTGCGCAGCGTCAGGCCGGTGTTCATGTTGCCGTCGAAGCCGATCATCCCGACGGCGCCGCCGTACCAGCGGCGCGGCGACGACTCGTGGTCCTCGATGAACTGCATCGCCCAGTTCTTCGGTGCGCCCGTCACGGTGACCGCCCACATATGGGTGAGGAAGGCATCGAGCGCGTCGAAGCCGGGCCGCAGGGTGCCCTCAACGTGGTCGACTGTGTGGATCAGCCGACTGTAGA
>JASHOV010000530.1 GCA_030038495.1 Streptosporangiaceae bacterium | reverse complement strand
CCCCGCACCGCCGGGCTGCGTTTTCCCTGCGGTCGCGCCGAGCTGATCATCGTGCTGAACCAGATCGCGGCGGAGTTTGCCGCTGCCGGGCCGCCCGGCACGCCGCGATTGTGGGTGACCAGCCTGACTCGCAGCGTGACGCACCAGCGGCATCTGCGCGGCCTGGGCTACACGGCCCTGCTCCCGAGCGCACACTGCGTCGGGTACGCGGCCGACCTGGAGATGGCCTGGTTCCGCCAGTTCGACGCGGACCGGGTCCTGCGGTCCCTGCTGGTCGAGCGGCAGAACGCCGGCGAGATCAACGTCATTGACGAGGGCCAGGCCTGGCATGTCTGCGTCCGGCCAGGAGCCGGCCGGGCGCTGCGTCTGATTCCCGAGCAGTCAGCGAGGAGTTGAGCGTGTGCGGCATCGCCCTCATCGTCGGTCCCGGCGCCGACGCGGATGTGACCCTGTTCCGGCAGATGATGGGCGCACTTCTGCCACGCGGCGAGGTTGAGGAGACCTTCGAGGCCGGCGATCTGCTGGCCGGCACCCAGCGGCTGCGCATCGTTGACAGGGAACGGGCGGTCCAGCCCTGGCAGTCACCGGACGGACGCTGGCTGCTCTGCTACAACGGCGAGATCTTCAATTACCGGCAGCTGCGTGCCGAGCTGATCGGGCTGGGCCGTGCGCTGCGGAGCGAGGGCGACACCGAGGTCGTGCTGGAGTCGTTCCTCCAGTGGGGCGAGCACGCGGTCGGGCGCTTCCGGGGCGAGTTCGCGTTCGCGGTAGCCGACCGCGAGACGGGCTGGACCTACCTGGCCCGCGACCCGGTCGGGGTGAAGCCGTTGTACTGGTCGAACCGCGGCCGCAGATTGCACATAGCCTCCGAGGTCAAGGCGCTCGTGCCCGCAGGAGCGCCGGTATGGGAGGTCCCGCCGGGTCATCATGGCTGGGCGGAGTCACCCGACGCCGCCCCGGCGCTCGAGCCCTACCTGGACCTGCTGCGGCTGGGCGAGGGCCAGCCTCCGGTCGAGGATGCCGACGAGGCGGCCAAGCTGCTCCGGCAGGCGGTGGAGGACAGCGTCCGAGTGCGGGTGGATACCGACCTGACCGTCGGGGTGATCCTCTCCGGCGGTCTGGACAGCTCGCTCGTGCTCAGCCACGTGCGGGAGATGCACCCGGACTGTGTCGCGCTGACGATCGGCGCGCCCGGCAGCGATGACCTGCTGTACGCGCGGCGACTGACACGCGACCTTGGCGTCGCGCACGAGACCGTCGACGTCAGGCCGGCCGATATCAGGCTCGGCGACGTGCGCGAGGCCATCCGGATGTCCGAGCTCACCGAGTACGGCGACATCATCAACGCGGTGGTGGCGGTGCCGCTGTTCGCGCGCATCCGCCAGCTCGGGATCAAGGTGGTGCTGACCGGGGACGGCTCGGATGAGCTGTTCGGCGGGTACTCGATGTACGACAGGATCGGTCCGCGGGCGTCGCGGCGCCTGTTCCTCCACAAGATCCAGAACCTGCACCGGACCGAGCTGCAGCGCGTGGACCGGGTGAGCATGGGCCACGGCGTGGAGGCCAGGGTGCCCTACCTCGACCTGTCCCTGGTCGAGCTGGCGATGCGGATTCCGGCCGGGCTGAAGATCCGCGAGGGCACCGAGAAGTGGATCATGCGGCAGGCGTTCGCGGACATGCTGCCCGAATACGTTCTGCGGCGGCCGAAGAGCCCGATGTCGCACTCCTCCGGCCTGCACGAGCGGGCGCGGCTGTACCGGGCGCGGTTCGCCCGGCTGCAGCGATCGTTCGGCTACGACCTGCTCGACCCGGTCCGCCGGGACTTCTCCGTGCTGCTGGCGCAGTCTGGCTATGACCTCGACCTGGCGGTCGAGCAGAGCTTCGCCCGGCCCGACTACACTGCCGCCGAGCACGCCCGCGACCTGGCCGGGGCTCTGCGCTGGAACGCGTTCGGCGCGATCCTGCGGCCCCGCGTTCCGGCGCCGCGTTCCGGTTCCGCGGGAGCACCGGCCGACCGCTGATCCCGCGGGTCGGCGAGCCGACAGGGGAAGGACGATCGCTGATGCGTTCCCGGTTCGTAGTCCAGCTGCATGACGCGACCCGGCTGCACTATGACCTGCGAATCCAGCTCGGTGACGTGCTCCGCTCCTGGGCCGTGCCCAAGGGCCCGTCCATGGACCCGGCCGTGCGGCGGCTCGCGGTGCCGGTCGAGGATCACGAGCTGTCGGCGGGCGACTTCGAGGGTGTGCACGAGGGGTCGCGGCGCGGCACCGGCGCCGTGATCATCTGGGACGAGGGCCAGGCCGAGATCGTCAGGGACGAGCCCGGGCACCTGACCGCCGAACTGCACGGGCACAAGCTGACCGGCCGCTTCGGGCTGACCCGGACCGGCGCGAACCGGTGGGTACTCGTCAAGGTCCGTGATGAGCACGCGCGGCCCGGCTCTGATGTCGCGGCCGAACGACCGGAGAGCGTGCGGAGCGGGAAGCGATGGCAGGACCTCGCCGGCGTTCGCGGCTGACGCCGGGCCGACGGGCCGTGTCCCGTTGCCCTGCCGGTTGCTGCCTCCGGCCGATTCACATCCCAGTCTGGCCGTCACCGCACTGAATATCCTGCGCGGACTGCGCGCTCGCGGAGGCGGCACCGCTGGCCGCCGAGAGCTGGACGGGCTGGCCGCACGCCGAGCCCGAAGCCCCGATCAGGATCGTTCCCGACGTCTCCGAGCCGGCGGAGATCGCGCCGTGCTGGCAGGTAGCGCCGGTCGATGTCGGCTGGCAGCTCCAGCCGTCGGAGCCGTGGTGCGCGTGTGCCACCCCGATCATCCGGCTGCCCGCCGGCAGCGTGATGGTCGCGGTCAGGCTGCCGGTCGCTGCCGTCCCGCTATCGCCGACCTGGAACGTCACCTCGTTGAGGCCCGTTGCCTGCACGCTCACGCTGGCGGTGAGTACTACAGCCGCCGGCGGGGTCGAAGTGGATGCGCTGGCCTTGGGTGTGCTCGCCGGGGGCGGCCTCGATGCGCCGGGCGCGCTGGTCGAGGGCTGCGGCTTCGGCGCCCGGTTGCGGGATGTGGCCGGGTCCGCGGCAGACGAGTCCTTGCCCGAGCGCCCAGGCTGCGGCGTATGGGTTCCGCTGGTTGTGCCGTGGGCCGAGGGCATGACGTCGGCCTGCGGGTTGTCGGCCGTCCTCGACGGCGCGGCGTTCCCGGTCAGCGCCAGCACGGCCGCTATCGCGCCGACCGCGAGTGCAGCACCCGCGGCCACCCAGGCGCGCCTTACGCGCCGTCTCGGTGCGGCACCAGATGCGGCCGGGAATTCGCGGGTATCGCCGGCCGCGGCGGCCGCCGTTCCGCCCAGGTCGCCGCGCCGGGCCCCGAGCAGGTAGGCCGTCGTGGCGCCGCCCAGATACAGCGGCGCCACCTGATCCCGAAGCGCGCTGGTCACGTCGCCGAGCGCGCCGATGACAGCGGAGCAGTCGTCGCACCGGCTGAGGTGGCCGGCGACCGCAGCCGAGTCGTCGGCTGACAGGGCACCGCGCTGGTAGTCGCCGAGGTGCTCCGCGACCGCGTGGCATTCCGGCCGGGGGAGGCGGGCAGCGTGCGTGCTGACGACGGTCTGGCGGACTTCTTCCCGTGCCCGGCGCCGCAGGGTTGCGACTCCGTTCGGGCTCGCGCCCAGCAGAGGTGCTACCGCGGCCGGGGCTCCCTGCTCGATCTCGGTGTGCCAGAGGACCGCGCGCGTGCGCTCCGGCAGCGACAGGAACGCACGGGCCGCGTGGGCGTCATCGGGACTCGCGGCCAGCGGCTCTCCGGGGCCGGAGTCGCCCGGCGCGGGCACCCGCCGGTCTCCCACCTGGCCAGCGGCCACCCGGCACAGCGCGGCAAGCAGGTACGGCCGGAACGCGTCGGCCGGCCCGCCGCCGCCTTGAATGACGTCATGTACCAGGCCGAACGTCTCGGCAACGAGGTGGTCAGCCTCGGCCGGTGACATGACCAGCTCTCGTGCGAGCCGTCGCACTGCGAGCACGTGCCGCTCGTAGAGCACGCCAAAGGCCGAGGTGTCGCCCGTGCGCACCTGCTCGAGCAGCTTCGCATCGGCAGGTGTCTTCGCACTCGATGCCCTATCCGCCACAAAACCCCCGCTCGCAAGCTGCGTACAAGTATGCAGCGGAATCAGGCAATCCCGTGTGGCAATTGCGTCGGCAGGGGGCTGGAGTTCGAGGTGCGGTTTGATGCCGGGCTCGAACTTCAGCGTGGCGTCACTGCCTTGATACGCCCGGCACGGTCGTTTCCCTCAGTCCGCGCAGTGCGGGCGTGTACCGCGGCACCCGAAGCTAGCCGATCGCCACTTCGGTGCGGCCCGGCCCGGCCGTCTCGTCGTCGCGGACTTCACCTACGAAAGCAATGAGTGACGGAGTATCCAATCTTAGACCATTACTCGATATAGTAATTATTGTCACCGGGTGACTATGGCGCAGCGCACATTCCGCCCGGCTGCTGCGCTGGTCAGCGGCCTTATACGGGCCGATATGAAAAGAGGCGCCTAATGACTGAGCCACCCGCTTCCGCGGTCACGGGCACAGCGCCGTCAGCCTCGAAGAACAGCCTTGAGCCGGATGCGATCGGCGTCGGGCAGGACACCATCATCGGCATGGCATCGTCTGCGCCAGCCGCCACGATCGGGCTTTCCCTGTTCGCGCTGGCGTCGGCGACTGCCTATGCCAGCGGGCTTATTCTGCTGCTGACCGCCATCCCGATGATCATCATTGCCAACGCTTACCGCCGCTGCAATATGTGGAACGCCAACTGCGGCGCCTCCTTCGAGTGGGTCGGCAGGTCGATCAGCCCGTACCTCGGCTTCATGACCGGCTGGCTGATGGTGGTCGCCTACATCGTCGGGACCGTTGCCGAGATCCTGCTGCTCGGACCGTCGGTGCTGGCCGTCTTCGGTTCTACCTCGACCAACACCTGGGCCTGGGTGGGCATTGGCACCGCGGTGGGCGTGGTCATGCTCGTGATCGCCGTGGTCGGTATCAGGATCACCGCCAGAACGCAGGTGAGCATGGCCGCGGTCGAGTACCTGATCCTGGTCGGGCTGGCCATCGCCGGGCTGATCGCGGTCCTGAGTCACCATCACGGCACCTATTCGATGACCGGCGGCTGGTGGAGCTTCAGCGGCATCGGCGGGAAGGGCAGCGCGCTGGCCGGCTTCCTCGTCGCGGTGTTCGTATACGGCGGCTGGGACGGCACCGTGTACGTCAACGAGGAAGTAAAGCACCGG
>JASHOV010000529.1 GCA_030038495.1 Streptosporangiaceae bacterium | reverse complement strand
CAGCACGACGTGGTGCATGCGGGGACTGCGCAGCAGTGCCTGCTGCCCGCGCGTCAGCCCGGCCCGTCCGGACGAGACGATCACGTCCGGCTGGTGCGCGGCCAGGAACTCGGAGCGATCCAGCAGGTGCTGATAGCCGCCGAGCGCAACCGCCCCGTGCCGTGCCCCGGACGAAGGCTCGGCCAGCAGCGGCCAGCCCGCCGACTCCGCCAGTGCCACCGCGGCGGCCGGATCCGCGGTTCCGTCGCCGCAGACGACGACGCCGCGTTCGGTCCAGTCCAGTTCCAGCGCCGGCCCGGCGTCTGATCTGGCCGAGACCTGGGTCCACGGCGATCCGTCTGGCCGGCCCGCGAGCGAGTCCGGCAACTGCTCCCCCGCCACGTCGGGTACCAGCGGATCCCGGAACTGCAGGTTGAGATGGACGGGGCCGGGAAAGGTGCCGCCGTTCCCGGTCGAATGCGCCCATGCCCGGCAGGCCAGCGAGCGCCAGTAGCCGGCCTGTCCCGGCCGGTCCTCGGGCACCCCCGTCTCGCAGAACCAGCGGACCGCGCTCCCGTACAGCTTGATCTGATCGATCGTCTGGTTGGCACCGGTGCCGCGCAGTTCTGGCGGCCGGTCCGCGGTCAGCAGGAGCAGCGGCACACCGGACTCGTCCGCCTCGATCGCGGCGGCATGGAAATGTGCGGCCGCAGTACCCGACGTGCAGATGACCGCGACCGGTCGGCCGCCGGCCTTGGCCAGGCCGAGGGCGAGGAAGCTCGCCGATCGCTCGTCGACGCGCACGTGCAGCCGGAGCCGATCCGCGGTCGACGCGGCATGCAGCGCCATGGCCAGCGGGGCGCTGCGCGAGCCCGGCGCGACGACGGCCTCCCGCAGCCCGCACCGGATCAGCTCGTCCACCAGCACCGTGGCGAAGGCGGTTGACGGGTTCACTGCCGTGCTGGCGGGAACGGGGCTGGCGGGAACCGGGCTGGCAGGAACCGGGCTGGCAGGAACCGGGCGGCGGCCAGCAGGCGCTCGCGCCAGCCCTGCGGGTCGACCTCGAACCGGGCCAGGGCGGCATCGTCCACGACGGCGGCGCGGACCGCGAGCACTCCCCCGGTCTCGACTAGCGGCGCCGCGGTCACATCTCCCGACAGCAGGCTCATCGTGGCCAGGCCGCACGCGTGGTCAAGCTCGGGCAGTGCCGCCGCCAGCGCGACCCCGGCCGCCAGGCCCACCGACGATTCCACCGCGCTGGACACCACGACCGGCAGCCCGCACGCCTCCGCGATCTCGAGCGCGGCCCGCACGCCCCCGAGCGGCTGCGCCTTCAGCACCACGATGTCGGCCGCTCCCGCCGCGCGGACCTTCAGCGGATCCTCGGCCCGCCGGATGGACTCGTCGGCGGCTATCGGCACGTCCACGCGCTTGCGCAGTTCCGCCAGCTCATCGAGGGTGGTGCAGGGCTGCTCAGCGTACTCGAGCCCGAACCTCGCCAGCGATAGCAGCCGGCGCGCGGCTTCGTCGACGCTCCAGCCGCCGTTCGCGTCCACCCGGACCTTGCCGTCGGGGCCGATCGCATCCCTGACCGCCTCGACCCGGCCGATGTCGGCCGAGGCCGGCTGCCCGGGCTCGGCGACCTTGACCTTGGCGGTCCGGCAGCCGGAGCCGGTGACGATCGCGTGTGCCCGCTCCGGTCCGACCGCGGGGACCGTCACGTTGACCGGGATGCTGCCACGGACGGGCGCGGGCCAGCCGTAGGCGGCGGACTCCAGCGCGCACGCTAGCCAGCGGGCGCATTCGCGCGGCCCGTATTCGGGAAATGGAGAGAACTCGCCCCACCCCGCCGGTCCACGCAGCAGTGCGCCCTCCCGCACCGTGGTCCCGCGGAACTTGGTCGGCATCGGGATCGCGAAGGCCCGGAGCGTCGGCAGCAACTCCGGCACCAGACTGGCCAGCTCGGCCACACACGCCCTCCCGCCTGATGCCCTGATCTGCCCGATTAACCTTACGACCGTGACATCCCGGCGCCTGCAGGCGGTCCTGCTTCCACCGACCGAGGGCGGCCGGATGCTCGCCGCTCTCGCGGCCGCACTGGACGGCTCCGGCCCGGCGATCCTGCCGCTCGATCCCGGGCTCCCCGCAGCCGCGGTCGCCCGGATGCTGGACGCCCTCGCACCGTCCGAACTGCTGACCGCCGACGGAACGATCGCGGTCGATAACCGGGCCGGAATCGCCGAGGACACCGCTGTGGTGATCGCCACGTCGGGCTCGACCGGCGTGCCCAAGGGCGTGGAACTGAGCGCGGCAGCGCTCACCGCGTCCGCCAGCGCCTCGCTGCGGAGAATCGGGGCGCTGCCGGGCGAGCGGTGGCTGTGCTGCCTTCCGACCTTTCACATCGCCGGCCTGGGCGTGCTGGTCAGGTCCCTGGTGACCGGAACCGAGCCGCTGATCACGGCGACCGCCGATGCGCTCGGCGGTGCTGCCCCCGGATCCTGGGCGCACGTATCGCTCGTGCCGACCCAGCTGCGCCGGCTGATGGCCGCGGGCAGCCGGCCGGACGGGCTCAAGACCGTGCTGCTCGGCGGCGCGGCGGCCGCGGCGGACCTGCTTGCCGACGCCAGGGCAGCGGGCTGGCCGGTCGTCACGACGTACGGGATGAGCGAGACCTGTGGTGGCTGCGTCTACGACGGCCTGCCGCTGGACGGGGTCAGCGCGGCGCCGGACGAAGAGGGCCGGATCGTGATAGCGGGGCCGGTGCTGTTCTCCGGCTACCGGCTGCAACCCGAGCTCACCAGGTCGGTGCTGACTCCCGGTGCGTTCCGCACCGCCGATCTGGGACACCTGGGGCCAGACGGCAGGCTCGTGATCCGAGGCCGAGCCGACGACGTTATTAACACTGGCGGCGAGAAGGTGGTGCCGGGCGAGGTCGAAGCGGTGCTGGGAACCAGCCCGCAGGTCGCGGACGTTGTGGTGGTCGGGGTGCCCGATGAAGAGTGGGGCGAGCAGGTCACGGCGTTCGTGGTTCCGGCAGATCCGGCCCGGCCGCCTGATCTCGACCACCTCAGGTCAATTGTCCGGCAGGCCCTTTCTGCGCGTGCAGCACCAAAGAAGGTATTCGTTATGCCAGTATTTCCCCAGCTGCCCTCCGGAAAGCCGGACCGGGCGGCACTGCGTGAATCAGCGCTGCGTGACTCGGCGCAGCGTGAATCTGGGCAGGGTGAACCGGGAGGTCAGCGGCCGGACCAGGGCGCGAAGTAACCACGCGGGAACATTTAGCCGCCTCGTGCGTTACAACATAGTGCCCGTCGTGCGTCCTGCCAAGTCCGCCGAGGGCCCCCGCCGACCAATACGTGCGCGCCTGGCCGGGCGTGCTGAAGAGCGCATCCCGCTCTATGAAGTGAGGTGTCTCATGCCGAGGACAGCGACACTCGCGTCGCCCGCCCGCGAGGATGAGGAGACCACGACCCACGTGGACGAGCTGATCCAGCGCGGCCGCAGCCAGGGCCATCTGTCCCTGCCCGAACTGCGCGAGGCCTTCGACCAGGCCCGTGTGTCCCCGACCGAGGCCCGCTCGATCGTCCGCGAGCTCACCGAAGCCGGCGTGCAGCTGGGCAACGAGGCCAGTGAGGCCGCCTCGCCGGCCGCGGAAGCCGAGTCGGCAACCGCGGAGGAGGAGGCGGCGGCCGCCAGCAGCCTGCCCGAGACCGACCTGGACGACCAGACCTCGGTCATGGGTGACTCGGTGCACACGTACCTGAAGTCCATTGGCCGGCGGAACCTGCTCACGGCCGAGCAAGAGGTCGACCTCGCCAAGCGAATCGAGGCCGGGCTCTTCGCCGAGTACAAGCTGGAGACCGAGACCAGGCTGTCGCGGCAGCGCCGGGCCGACCTGGAGGCCGTGGCCGAGGACGGGCGTCGGGCCAAGGCGCACATGCTCGAGGCCAACCTGCGGCTGGTCGTCTCGGTGGCCAAGAAGTACAGCGACCGCGGGCTCTCCCTGCTCGACGTGGTTCAGGAGGGCAACCTGGGCCTGATCCGGGCGGTGGAGAAGTTCGACTACACCAAGGGCTACAAGTTCTCGACCTACGCGATGTGGTGGATCCGGCAGGCGATTCAGCGCGGCTTCGCCGACTCGGCCCGGACGATCCGGCTGCCGGTGCACGTCCTGGAGATGCTCAGCAAGCTGAGCCGGGTTGAGCGGGATATGCACCAGCGCCTGGGCCGTGAGCCGACCCCGGAGGAGCTGGCTGTCGAGCTGGACCGGACGCCGGACCAGATTGAGGAGCTGCTGCGCACCAGCCGCCAGCCGATCAGCCTGGACTCGACGATCGGCGAG
>JASHOV010000528.1 GCA_030038495.1 Streptosporangiaceae bacterium | reverse complement strand
CACCGTATAGAACAGCCAGGTCCTGATGATCTCGTGTGCCTGCGGCCGCAGGTCCATCGGGAACACCCGGCTCGCGAGGTCATCGTCGGCCGGCCAGCCGGTGGCGATCTGCGGGCTGAGCGAGGAGGTGGCCCAGGTGTCCATCACGTCAGGGTCGGCGGCGAAGCCGCCGGGCACGCCGCGCTGCTCCGGGCGGTATCCGGGCGGTGTGTCGGCCGCCGGGTCCACGGGCAGCCGGTCCTCCGCGGGCACGATCGGCTCGGCCCTGACCGGCTCGCCACCGGCGTCCAGCGGGTACCAGACCGGGATCGGCACGCCGTTGTAGCGCTGCCGGCTCACCAGCCAGTCGCCGGTCAGCCCCTCGACCCAGTGCTCGTACCTGGTCCGCATGTGCTCGGGATGCCAGCGCAGCTGCCTTCCCCTGGCCAGCATTGCCTCCCGCAGCCGGGGCGAGCGGCCGCCGTTCGCGATGTACCACTGCCGGGTCGTGATGATCTCCAGCGGCACCTGGCCGTACTCGTAGAACTTCACCGCGTGCCGGATCGGCTCGGGCTCGCCGCGGACCGCACCCGCCGCGTACAGCAGGTCGGTCACCCGCGACCGGGCGGCCTTGGCGGTCAGCCCGGCCAGTTCCGCGTACGCGGCCCGTCCGTCATCCGAGGTGAGGCCCGGCGGCGGAGCCGGTAGCAGGCGGCCGTCCTTGCCGATCACCGGGCGGGTCTCCAGCTGCAGGTCGCGCCACCAGGTCACGTCGGTCATGTCGCCGAACGTGCACACCATCACCAGGCCGGTGCCCTTGGCCGGGTCGGCCAGCCGGTGCGCGAGCACCGGCACCGCCATGCCGAACAGCGGCGTGGTTGCGGTCGACCCGAACAGGGCCTGATATCGCTCGTCGTCCGGGTGGGCCAGCAGCGCGACACAGGCAGGCAGCAGCTCGGGCCGGGTGGTGGCCACGACCACCTCGCCACCCGGGGGACGACCCACGGACCCCCGCAGCGCCACCCCCGGGGGACGACCCCCGGACCCCCGCAGTGCCACCCCTGGGGGACGACCCCCGGACCCCCGCAGCGCCACCCCCGGTGCCGCCGTTCCCTTCCGGGATAGCTCGAAAGCGAGCCGGATGAACGTGCCGGGGACCTCGCGATCCTCGATCTCGGCCTGTGCCACCGCGGTGCCGAACGTGACGTCCCACAGCGCCGGCGCCTCGGCCTGGTACGCCTCGCCCCGGCCGAGGTTGCGGAGGAACGCGAGCTGGGAGATCGCCTGCACGCGCTCGTCGATCGTGCGGTAGCTGACGTCCCAGTCCATCGACAGGCCGAGGCGCTGCCAGGCCTGCGCGTAGGCACGCTCGTCGACGGCGGTGAGCTGGCGGCACAGCTCGACGAAGTTGCGCCGCGACACCGGCACCTGCTCGGCCGGACTCAGGTTCCGGCCCGCGGCGGGCGGCCGCAGGGCCGGGTCGTAAGGCAGCGACGGGTCGCATCGCACGCCGTAGTAGTTCTGCACCCGGCGCTCGGTCGCCAGCCCGTTGTCGTCCCAGCCGACCGGGTAGAAGACTTCCTTGCCGCGCATCCGGTGGAAGCGCGCGACCACGTCGGTCTGCGTATAGGAAAAGGCGTGGCCTAGATGCAGGGACCCGCTGGCCGTCAGCGGGGGAGTGTCGATGGCATAAACGCCGTCGCGGCCTGCGGAACGGTCAAACCTGTACTACACGAGCTTCGGCCCACCGCTGCGTCCACTTCTCCTCCAGCCCGTCCAGGGCCGGCTTGCTCGTGCGGTCAGCGTCGATGCTCATGCGGACAGGATAACCGTCCCGCCGGACCTCGCGCACGCGTCCACCGTCTGGTGGACACGGGTGCAGCCGGTCGGCGGGCGCGGGCGCGGGCCGCCGCGATGCAGGCTGAGGCCATGACGGAGGGCGGTCTGGCGATATCGGTCCGGGGGCTGCGCAAGAGCTACGGCACCGTGGCGGCCGTGGACGGCATCGACCTCGATGTCGCGCCCGGCGAGGTGTTCGCGGTGCTCGGACCGAACGGGGCGGGCAAGACGACGGCGGTCGAGATCATGGCCGGGCTCCGGTACCGCGACGACGGCGACGTGGCGGTACTCGGGGAGGATCCGCGGCGGGCCGGGCGCGGCTGGCGGGCCCGCATCGGCATCGTGTTTCAGCTCGCAATGGACAGGGGCTTCGAGCTGACGGTGCGGGAGCTGGTGCGCCAGTTCGCCCGCTATTACCCGCAGCCGCGTGACCCGGACGATGTCATCGACCTGGTCGGGCTGACCGAGAAGGCGGACGCGCGGGCGCGGAGCCTGTCCGGCGGCCAGCGACGGCGGCTGGACGTGGCCCTCAGCGTCGTCGGCCATCCCGAGCTGATCTTCCTGGACGAGCCGACGACCGGGTTCGACCCGGAGGCGCGGGCCCAGTTCTGGACGCTCATCCGGCGCCTGGCCGCGGGCGGCACCACGATCCTGCTGACCACGCACTACCTCGAGGAGGCCGAGGCGCTGGCCGACCGGGTGGCGGTGCTGGCCGCCGGCCGGGTGCTGGCCGCGGGACCGCCGGCCACGCTCGGCGGTCGGGCGACGGCCAGCGCCTGCGTGAGCTGGGATGCCCCGGACGGCCGGAAGACGATCCGGACCCAGTCGCCGACCCTCGTCGTGGCCGAGCTGGCCGGCAGCACCGGCGGCGAGCTGCCCGGACTCAGCGTGACCAGGCCGAGCCTGGAGGACGTCTACCTCGACCTGATCGGAGCGAGCCGATGACCGCCGGACAGCTGGTACCACCGAGGGCCCGCCGGGCCGTTGCCGGGCCTGCGCTGCCCGGCGCCTGGCGGACCGGCGTGGCCATGGGCCGCCTGCAGATTATCGGGTTCATGCGGGACTGGGAGGCGATGGCCTTCATCTTCACCCTCCCGGCCGTGCTGCTGGTACTGCTCGGGACGATCTTCGGTCACCAGGCCGCGGCCGAGGGCGTCACGGTCGGCCAGCTGTTCACGGCCGGCATGGCGGCCGGCGGAATCGGGTCGACGTGCTTCCAGGGCCTGGGCATCCAGATCGCGATCGAGCGTGATCTCGGTGTGCTCAAGCGGCTCCAGGCCACGCCGTTGCCGCCTGCGGGGTACTTCATCGGAAAGACCATCCAGGTCCTGGTGGCCACCGTGGCCGAGGTTGCCCTGCTGATCGGGGTCGGCATGGCGTTCTACCACCTGCGCCTGCCGACGTCGCCAGCCCGCTGGTGGACATTGGCCTGGGTGTTCGTACTCGGCTCGGTCGCCTGCTCCCTGGTCGGCATCGCGGCCAGCGGGCTGCCGCGCTCCTACCGCAGCGCCGCTGCGGTGATCATGTTCCCGTACATAATCCTGCAATTCATTTCGGGGGTTTATGTACCGTTCAATAGCGTCCCGCACTGGCTGCAGCAGGTCGCCGCGATCTTCCCGCTGAAGTGGATGAGTGAGGGCCTTCGCTCGGTGTTCCTGCCGTCCGGTGCGGCCTTGCTCGAGCCCGCGGGCACGTGGGAGCACGGCCGGGTCGCGCTGGTGCTGGCGGCCTGGATAGCCGGAGGATTGGTGCTATGCCTGACGACGTTCCGATGGCGCGGCAGCCGCGACGGCTGACCGTCGGGGTCTGGCCGGAAGGGCCGCCCGAGCCCACTGGGCCGACCGAGCCCCATGGGCCGACCGAGCCCCATGGGCCGACCGCGCCTTCGGGGCCGGGCGAACCCGCGCCGTGGGTGCCGCTGCCCACCATCACGCCGTGGCTGACCGGCCTGCGCAGCTGGGACAAGTTTTACGCGGCCGTATTCGCGGCGGTCGTAGCGCTCACGGCCGCCACCGCGACCGGAACGTCGCGCGTCGTGGCGCTAGCGGCCCTGGCCGCGATGCTGCCCTGGTACCTGCTGGTCGGCCGGCCGCACATTGCCGGGCCGGACACCGGCTCGGACCGCCGCGCCTACCTGTACCTGGCCGGGCTGGTCCTGCTCTTCGGCCTGGCCGTCTGGAAGAGCACGGGCGTCTGGTTCCTTGCGTTCGCCCTTTGCCCGCAGTGCTTCCACCTGCTGCGGGCGCGAGCCGCGATGGTGCCCGCGGTGATCCTCAATCTCATCGGGGCCGCCTCGGTCGCCTATAGCGAGCCGAACCACTACGGCTATGCGCAGGCCGCGGCGCTCGCCGTGTTCGGCATCGTCTTCTCCTGGGTGTACAGCGGTTTCGTGCTCGGGGTAATCGAGCAGTGGATTGCGCAGGCGGGGCTCAACTTTCAGCTCGACCAGACCAGGGCCGAGCTGGCCGAGGTGAGCAGGGAGGCCGGCGTGCTGGCGGAGCGGCAGCGGCTGGCGGGCGAGATTCACGACACGCTCGCCCAGGGTTTCTCCAGCATCCTGATGCTGATCCAGGCGGCCGACGCCCAGCTGGAGGCGGCGCCGTCGACTGCGCGGACCCAGCTCGAGCTGGCCGCGCAGACGGCGCGGGAGAACCTGGCCGAGGCTCGCATGCTCGTCGGCGGGCTCGCCCAGGCTCAGCTGGAGCCGGGCACACTCGAGGACGCACTGCGCCGGATCGCCGCGCGCGCCGGGCACGAGCTCGGGCTTCGCGCGACGTTCGAGACCACCGGGGCGGTTCGGCAGCTGGCCGCGGGCACCAAGGTCGTCCTGCTGCGGACCGGCCAGGAGGCCATCGCCAACGTCCGCAAGCACGCCGCCGCGGGGAGCGTGGCCATCCGGCTTACCTACGCCGAAGCGGTCGTCCGGCTGGATGTAACCGACGATGGGGTCGGCTTTGACCCGGAGGTGGTGAACGGCGGCTACGGCCTGCGGGGGATGCGGGTGCGCGTGGCCGAGGCCGGCGGGCAGGTGCAGGTGACCAGCCGGCCGGGCCAGGGAACGTCCGTGCTGGTAGAGGTGCCGGGATGAGCCGCCGGGCCGCGGACGGAGCATGGCGATGACCGGGCAGGCATCCGTTACCGTGACCGTTCTCCTGGCTGACGATCATCCGGTGGTCCGGGAGGGTCTGCGCGGCATGCTCGACGCCGAGCCTGGCATCACCGTCGTCGCCGAGGCCGCCTCCGGGCCGGAGGCGGTCGTGATGGCCAGGCAGTACCGGCCGCAGGTCGTGCTCATGGACCTGCGGATGCCCGGCGGCGACGGGGTTGCGGCGACCGCGGACATCCGCGCCGAAGTTCCGGCGACCCGCGTCATCGTCCTCACGACCTACGAGACCGACGCCGACATCATCCGGGCCGTGGAGGCGGGGGCAAGCGGCTACCTGCTGAAGGACACGACGCGGCGGGATCTCGTCGGCGCGATCCGGGCCGCTGCCCGCGGCGAGACCGTGCTGGCTCCGGCGGTCGCCGGGCGGCTTGTCTCGCACCTGCGGCGGCCGCCGGCCGAGCCGCTGTCCGGCCGCGAGACGGAGGTGCTCGCACTCGTCGCGGCCGGAAACACGAATGCCGAAATCGGCCGGACGCTGTTTATCGGCGAGGCAACGGTCAAGACGCATCTGCTGCGCGCGTTCGCCAAGCTGGGCGTCTCGGACCGAACTGCCGCCGTGACCAAGGCCATCGAGCGGGGCATGCTGCCCGCGCCGGGCACGGACCGCGGCTGAGCCGGGTCACCAGCGTCCACCGGCGGTTGTCCGCGCCGTGCGGGCAGCGCGCGGCTGTCGTCGTCCGGTACCACCGCGGCAGCCGGACGGCTAGTCGACTGACAGGCCGGGCGGCATAGGCTAGCTGCATGCGTATGCGAGCGCTTGGCGCCACCGGCGTGCAGGTTACCCCGCTTTGCCTCGGTGCGATGATGTTCGGCGCGTGGGGCAACCCCGATCACGACGAGTCGGTGCGCATCGTCCACACGGCGCTCGACGCGGGCATCAACTTCATCGACACGGCCGACGTCTACTCCGCGGGCGAGTCCGAGCTGATTGTGGGCAAGGCGCTTGCGGGCGGACGCCGCGACGGCGTGGTGCTGGCCACGAAGGCGCACGGCGCGATGGGCCGGGATCCCAACGAGCGCGGGAACTCGCGGCGCTGGCTGATCAGGGAATGCGAGAACAGCCTGCGCAGGCTCGGCACGGACTACATCGATCTCTACCAGATCCACCGGCCTGACCCGGCGACGGACATCGACGAGACGCTCTCCGCTCTCACCGACCTGATCCGGGCGGGCAAGATCTGCTACGCCGGCAGCTCCACGTTCCCTGCAGCCCAGATCGTGGAAGCCCAGTGGGCCGCGCAGCGGCGCGGCCGCGAGCGATTCGTGTGCGAGCAGCCGCCGTACTCGATCCTGGTCCGTGGCATCGAGGCGGACGTCCTGCCGACCTGCCAGGCCTACCAGATGGGTGTCATCGCCTGGGGCCCGCTCGGCAGCGGCTGGTTGTCCGGCGGGTACAGGAAAGACGCCGAGGTCCCGGCCAGCCGCCGGGCACAGCGGCTGCCCCATCGCTTCGACCTGAGCCTGCCCGGCAACCAACTGAAACTGGAAGCGGCCGACCAGCTGGCCGGCCTGGCCGCCGAGGCGGGCATGTCGCTGATCCATCTGGCGCTGGCCTTCGTGCTGCAGCACCCCGGCGTCACCTCGGCCATCATCGGCCCGCGGACCATGGAGCATCTGGACAGCCAGCTCGGCGCCGCGGACGTTAGGCTCTCGCCCGACCTGCTCGACAGGATTGACGAGATCGTGCCGCCTGGCATCAATCTGAACCCAGCCGACCGTGGCTACGACCCGCCTGCACTGGTCACTCCGGCCCTGCGACGCCGGAGCTGACGTCGCGGCCGGCGGGCCGCCGCCGGGGGCGCGACGTTTGACGGCGCGGGAGGCCGAGAGCTTAGGCGGGTCCGCCCGGCTCCGGCCGACCCGGGCCAACAATGTGACGAATAATATACATTTCCGGACTCTGGTATTCCGTCCCTGGCAGCCGCCGCGGCATCGCGGACCAGCTAGCCTGTGTGAGGCCGACGGCTGCCCCCTCCCGCGCCGCAGTAGCGCAGAACTGCGCAGCAGCGCGGGACGCCGCGCAGCTTCGGCCCGCGCCGCGAGCCGCCGTCGTGCATTGCCAGTCAAGTGGGAGGTGGACAGGTGGGCCTGACCAGCCCTGGCCTGCCATACCTGCTGGCCCTGCTCGCGTTCATCGTGCTGCTCATCATCGTGCTGGGCTGGCCGTGGCTGAGCAGGCGCAACCTGGCGCGGGTGGGCTTGCGGATCCTGAGCCTGTGCGTGCTGCAGGTCCTGGTCCTGGGACTGATCTTCGTCGTCGTCAACCAGTCCGGCGAGTTCTACTCATCCTGGTCAGACCTGCTGGGCACGGACTCCCACGGGCCCGCGAACGTCGTTGCGGTGCGGCAGGTTCCCACCGACAGTCGTCGGCAGCTGGTCGTCACGGGAAGCACGCCCGTGCGCCTGCCCTACGGTCACGAAGGCGGCGTCCTGGAGGGCATCAGGATCAGCGGCGAGCTGTCGGGCCTGACCGTGTCCGAAGATGTTTACCTGCCGCAGGTCTATCTGACCCGCGGGCCGCACCAGAGGTTCCCTGTCCTGACCGTGATCTCCAGTGCGATCGGCAGCGCCAGCTCGCCGTACTCGGCTCGCCGGCTCGTGCAGAGCGCCGCGATGGAGATCGCGGCGAACCGGATGGGCCCGCTGGTCATCGTGATGCTGCCCGCCACCGTTGGCCGCATCGACAAGGCCTGCCTGAACCTGCCACCTACGTTCGCCGCGCATCGGCCGGGTACCCCTTCGGTTCAGGGCGAGACGTTCTTCGCGCAGGACGTGCCGAGCGCCATCGAGTCCGCTTACTACGTATCTGACCAGCCAGCCAACTGGGCGCTGCTGGGGGACCAGAGCGGCGGTTACTGCGCGCTGCACCTTGCTATCGACGACTCGCAGGTATTCTCCGCCGCCGTCGTGCCGCCGGGCAGCTACACGAGGCCGCCGGGCGGGCCCGGCCTGGGCGCAGGGCCGTTCCGGCAGCAGGACAACCTCATCTGGCAGCTCATCCACCTGCCGCCACCGCCGGTCTCGGTGCTGTTCGCCGGTTCCAGCCCCGCCGCGGCGGGTGCGTTCTCCGCGGTGGCGCAGCGGCCGTTGCGGGTATCGACCACCCAGCTCGACCCGGGCACCTGGCCGCTCGCGCACGTCCTGGACTGGATCGCCGCCGCTGTCGGTGCCCCGGCCGGGCATGCCAGGGGCCGGGGTGTCCGGTGAGGGAGGTGCGCAGATGGGGCTGACCAGCGGGTCCTTCGGCACCCTGATGTTCTGCCTGGCTGCCGGCGGGATCGCGCTCGTGGTCGTGCTCTGGCCGCTGGCGGCCCGCCCGCGGCCGCTGCACATGCTGATCAGGGTCCTCATGGTCGGAACGAGCCAGTTGCTCGTGATCGTCGCGTTCCTTGTCTACCTCAACAGCTACTTCGGCTTCTACGACTCCTGGTCTCAGCTGCTCGGCAGCGGTACTGCGCCCATCGTGAGGGTCGCAAGGACAACCGGCCCGGTCCAGTCGTTGCTCAAAGTCACTGGCGCAGAGCCGGCACCCGCGCCAGGAGTGCCGATCCCGAAGACGGCCACTCAGATCCCCGTGGCCGATGGCCATGGAGATCTAGGCGGCGGTGCTGGCAGCAGCCGCCAGGTGCTTGCCCAGACCGGAGAACTGCTCGTGGTCAATATCACCGGCCAGCACTCGGGCATCGCGGTGTTCAACGATTTCGTCTACCTGCCGCCGCAGTACTTTCAGCCCGCCTACGCGCACGCCCGGTTCCCGGTGCTGCTGGCCCTGAGTGGCTACCCGGGCTCGTCGTGGAGCATCGTCTCGCGCCTGAAGCTGCCAGGCGCGCAGGAGTCGCTCGTGCACGCCGGCAAGATCAAGCCGACGGTCATAGTCATGATGAACTCCGCGGTCGCCATGCCCAGGGACACGGAGTGCACCAATATTCCGGCGGGCCTGCAGGTCGAGACCTTCTTCGCCGAGGACGTGCCCGAGGCGATCGAGCACTCGTTCCGCGTCCAGAGCGGTCCGGGGAGCTGGGCGGCGCTGGGATACTCCACCGGCGGCTACTGCGCGGTCAAACTGGCCATGATGAATCCGCACCAGTTCTCGCTGGCCGTGTCGCTGGCGGGCTACTACCAGGCGCTGCAGGACCACACCACCGGCGACCTGTACGGAAACAACGCCGGCTACCAGGACGAGAACAGCCCGGACTGGCGTCTGCAGCACCTGCCGGCGCCGCCCATCTCGGTGCTTGTGGCCTCAAGCAAGATCGGCGAGCGGACGTACGGCGGAACGTTGCGCTTCGTTACCCTGGTCAAGCCGCCGATGCAGGTGTACACGCTGTACCTGGCGCAAGGCGGTCACAACTTCGGCACCTGGGGCCGCGAGCTGCCGCAGTCGCTGATGTGGCTGAACGCACGGCTCACTCCGGCGCTGCCGTCGGCCGCGGCGACGAGCTCCCCGTGACTGGGGTCCGCCCGCTCGCGGTTAGCCGGCGGCCGGGGCGAGCGCGTGCAGGATGTCCATCGCCCGGACGGCCGCCGCAGCGGAATCGGCGGCCGGGTTGCCCACCTGCGGATCCCAGTTGAGGTCGTAGAAGACCTCGGTGACCCCTTGCTCGCCCAGCCAGGCCGCGTCCTCACGGATCTGCTCAAAGCTGCCGGACAGGAGCAGCCGCTGTCCGTCGGGACCCGCGAGCGGCTCGCCCGCCCGTACCACGCCACGGCAGACGACGCGGATCGCCGCCGGGTCCCGGCCGGCTTCCTCCGCCGACTCGCGGACCACTGAGATGAGCTCGCCGATGCGGGATAGGTCCGTGCGGCTCGACGTCACCCATCCGTCGCCGATCCGGCCGATCCGCTGCAGCGCCGTCTTGGCCATGCCGCCGAGCAGGATCGGCGGGCCGCCCGGCTGGACCGGGCCCGGGTCCTGCCTGCCCGCAGGTACCTGGTAGAACTCGCCGCTGAACCCGCCCTCGTCGCCCGACCACAAGGTCCGCAGCGTTCGGACGTACTCTGCGGTCCGCGCACCGCGCCGGGCCATTTCCGCCCCGGTCAGGCTGAACTCCTCGGGCATCCACCCGATGCCCAGGCCCAGCTCGTGGCGTCCTGCCGACAGCACATCCAGCGAGGCCGCCTGCTTCGCCAGGTATCCGGGAGACACGAACGGCAGGTTGATAACCGCGACGCCGAGCCGGATCCGGCTGGTCACGGCGGCGGCGTAGGCCAGCGCTGCCATCGGGTCCAGGACGCTCTGATAAACCGGCTCCATGCTTGAGCCCTGCGGTATCAGCAAGCGCTGGAACGACCACAGCGTCCGGTAGCCCGCCGCATCCGCGGCCCGCGCCACTTCGCTGAGGTAGGCGGGTGTTGCCCATGCGCCCGATACCGGCGCGCCGAATCCGATGTCCACCTGGCTCACCCTAATCCGCCCCTAATCCGCGGAAGTCGCGGGTACGGGCGAGGGTTAGTCTGAGCAGGCCCCGTTCCCTCGAGAAAATCGGAGTTGCCGTGGAGTCCAATCCGCACAACTGGATCGAGACCCTGCGCCGCTCGCACGACCGGCTGGCCGAGCTGGCCGAGCCGCTGACGCCCGAGCAGCTGCGCGCGCAGTCCTACTGCACCGACTGGTCGATCGCCCAGGTCCTGTCGCATCTGGGCAGCGGCGCGGAGATCGGGCTGCTGGGCCTGCCGGGCGCGCTGGGCGAGGGCGAGCCGGTGAGCCGGGACGCGTTCCCTCCGGTGTGGGATAAGTGGAACGCCAAAAGCCCGGAGGATCAGGCCGCCGATTCCCTGGCCATCGGTGAGCGGCAGGTCAGCACGCTTGAGTCGCTCACCGACGAGCAGCTCGCACGGATGAGCATGGACTTCTTCGGCATGCGGCTGGACGCTTGCGGCATCATCAGGCTGCGGCTGGGGGAGCACGCGCTGCATACCTGGGACATCGCCGTGCTGACCGACCCGCAGGCGAGCGTTTCCGCCGACGCGGCGGCGCTGCTGGTCGACAACGTCCGTGAGTTCCTGGCGCCGCGACTGGGCAAGCCGCTGGACTCACCCTTCGGCGTTCGCATCACCACGACGGACCCGGCGCGCGACTATCTGCTGATCTCGGGGGACTCGGTGACCATGACGGACTGGCCCGGCGACACCGGCGACACCGGCGACACCGGGGGCACCGGGGACACCGGGGACACTGGCGCCGGCGCCGCCGTGCCGCAGGTGCGCATGCCCGCCGAGGCGCTGCTGCGCCTGGCCTACGGGCGGCTCGACCCGGATCACACTCCGGCGTCGGTGACGGGTGACTCGGCCGCACTGGACAAGCTCCGGCTGATCTTCCCCGGCTTCTAGCGCGCTGCGAACAGGGCACCGGAGTCAACTGGGAGGATTACCGCTCTGGCAGGACAGAAAGGCTCCCAGTTGTCGCTGCAGCCTGGGCCGGGCCACTGATTGTCGGACTAATCGGGCACGCTATAGGTCATGTACGACGAGTTGCCACGGAAACTTCGCGACGTGGCCGAACTTCAGCGCGGCGTAGTCAGCTGGTCGCAGGCGACGGCAGCTGGTCTTGGCGCGGGGCTGATCCGGTCAAGAGTCCGGCGTCGCCAGTGGCAGCGATTGCACCGCGGAGTCTATGCGGTCTTCTCCGGGGAGATCGGGCGTGAAGCTATCCTGTGGGCTGCGGTCCTCGCCGCAGGTGAGAGGGCTGCGCTGAGTCACAGATCGGCGGCCGAGGTCTGGAATATATCCGACGAGCCGGTCGAGGCCGTGCACGTCACAGTGCCGTGGGAGCGGCGCGTCGACAGGATCCCCGGCGTCGTCATCCACCGCTCCTCTCGGATATCGCGGGCAGTGCATCCGACGCTGACGCCGCCGCGCACTCGCGTCGAGGAGACAATCCTCGACTTAGTCGATACGGCCGAGACGGTTGACGAGGTAATCGGCTGGGTCTCGCGCGGGATCAGCAGGAGGCTCACCGTGCCGGGCAAGCTGCGAGCCGCGCTGGCGCATCGCGCTCGCATACGCTGGCGGGCCGAGCTCACCGAGTTCCTCTCGCCCGAGATGACCGGAGTGCTGTCGGTCCTGGAGTACCGGTATTTCCACAACGTGGAGCGGCCGCACGGGCTGCCGCCCAGGAAACGGCAGTTCTGGTTCCGCCAGGGTCGGCGCAGCGGTTACCGCGACACGCTTTACGAGGAATACGACGTGGTCGTCGAGCTGGACGGGCAGATCGCACATCCCGCCGAGGCGAAGTGGAAGGACGCACGCCGGGACAACATCGCGGCGTCCTGGGGCCTGACCACGCTGCGCTTCGGCTGGCAGGACGTGATGGTGAAGCCGTGCGAAACCGCGGCTCAGATTGCCTCCGTGCTTGCCCGGCGCGGGTACACCGGCTTTCATGGCTGCTCGCCCAACTGCCCGGTCACGCACGTGGCCGCAGCGGCGGCCGCGCAGACCGCGTGACCGGGCGGCCGCAACGCGCCGCGGCCAGCCATGCCGAGGTCAGGCCGGCTGGGTCGGGAACGGCGGCTCCGGGGACGGGCGCGGAAAGGTATACCTCTGCCGCTTCGTCTGCCGAGGTTGTACTAGCGATCTAGCGCTTCGAGGGCCAGGCCGGCCGCGTCCTGCGCGCATCCCCAGGACAGCGTCACGCCGGAGCCGCCATGCCCGTAGTTGTGCACGATCGTTGTCCCGTTGCCCGCCGTTTCCGCCTCCAGCCGCACCTTGGACCGGAACGGCCGCAGCCCGACCCGATGGGCCAGGACGTGTGCCCCGGTCAGGGCCGGCTCAACTGCCGCGCACGCCGCGATGATCCGTTCGGCTGTGTCCGGGTCGGGCTCGGTATTCCAGTCCCCTTCCTGCTCGGTGCCGCCCAGCACGACGCGGTCACCGTGCGGGAACATGTAGACGAGATCGGCCGCGGCGGCGCCGGTGCCCACGAAGAAGCGGGCGATGCCGGGATTGCGCGCGACCACGACCTGGCCGCGGTACGGGATGACCTCGGGGTCCGGCACCAGCCGGTGCGCTCCTGATCCCGAGCAGTTGACCACGACCGGAGTTCCCGCGCCAGCGACCGCCGCGGCCAGCGACGGGTAACTGGCCCGGAGGATTGGCTGGCCGCCGGCCTGGAGGTACCGGTCGTGCAGGTAGCTCAGGTATTCAGGCATCGAGATCAGCGGCGCGGACAGCCGCCATGCGAATCGGTATCCCGGCGGCACGTCGGCCGGCTCGCAGGCCGTGACGCCGGGCGAGCCGGCGGTCAGCTCGGGCGGCTCGGGCACGTCGTCCTCGCCGCCCGCCATCGCGGTCATCCCGCTGCAGACGCGGACAAAGGACTGGCCGGTCAGGTTATGCAGCCGGGCAAGCGTCACCTCGGCCCAGCGCGGCACGCGTGCGTCGGATCCGACCAGGTGGGGGCCCCATAGCGCGCCGGCGGCCATCGAGGTCGTCTGGCCGGGGGGCTCGGCCGCGTGCACGGCGACCCGGATGCCCGCCTCGGCCAGGCAGATGGCCGTCGAGAGGCCGATAACGCCGGCGCCTATCACCGTCACCTGCCGCACGGAATGACCCTAGCTGGCCAGTAAGGAGGAGAGCAAAGCTTAGATATCTAAGGTAGATTGAGTCTATGAGACCCGCCCGG
The DNA here is from genome assembly GCA_030038495.1 of Streptosporangiaceae bacterium. GTDB lineage: Bacteria > Actinomycetota > Actinomycetes > Streptosporangiales > Streptosporangiaceae > JAJYUU01. The sequence goes on along the minus strand of JASHOV010000528.1, from coordinate 5,195 downwards.
GCACCGATCGGACTGCAGCTCAGCCAGGCCTCACGGGCGGTCAGCCGGGCCTTCGATGACGCGCTCGCGGCAGCAGGCGGCTCGCTGCCCATCTGGCTCGTGCTCATCACCCTGAGAACGCAGAACCTGGCCAGCCAGCGTGAACTTGCCGAGGCGATGGGCATCCGCGAGGCTACGCTGACCCATCACCTCACGTCGATGGAGTCCGGCGGCCTGATCTCGCGGCGCCGCGACGCGGCGAACCGGAGAATTCAGGTCGTCGAGCTGACAACCGCAGGGAACGAGATGTTCGACCGGCTGCGCGGGGTGGCGATGTCATTTGACAAGCGTCTGCGCAGCGGCATTACTGCAGCCGAGATTGCCGCGCTGGAACAGGTCCTCGGCCGCATCGCCGCCAACGTCGGTGCGGCTGACGGGGCGCGGCCGGGCGCGCCGCCATGGACCGCCATGGCCGATTCTGCCCGCAGCCAGCTGTGAGCGCCGGGCCGCGGCTGCGCTTACCTAGCTACGTGCTCGCCGCACGGACCAGTCAGACTGCAGCCGGCAGCGCGGGGCCGCTGCCGTAACCTGCGCCAGCGGCCTCGACGAGGAGCCGCAGTGACCCGGCGACCTGGTGCTGGTCGGCGGGGGACAGCTGGTCGAGGATGCGGGTCAGCTCATGCCGCCGCCAGGCGTCTACCCGTGCGACAAGCTGGCGGCCGCTCTCGGTGAGCTCCAGCGTCACCACTCCGCGGTGTCCTGGCTCGCTGCCCCTGGCCACGTGGCCAGCGGCGACGAGCCGGTCCGCCAGCCTGGTCACAGTCGACGCTTCCGTGCCGAGCGCCCTGGCCACGTGTACCGAGCGCACCCGGCCCAGGTCGGCGAGCGCGGCGAGCATGCGAAACTGAGGCAAGGTCACCATGCCGTCCAGTACGTCCACGCTCCGGAGGGCGACCCCGGTCAGTACTCGCGTGGCGATCTGTAGGACCGCGAGCTCTTCGGCCAGGTCAGAAGCTGGGGCGGAGCTTGAGAAACTTCTCACGGCTAAGTATTGTAGTTGACAATAGTTGTCGTCTGCCAGACTCTGTAGCGTGATTACGGCGCGCTCCTGACCCGGCCAGGCCGCAATGGCGTCCGCTTCCTGGCAGGTCCTGCAGGAAGAAGGTGACTGATGTGAGGCATTTCAGGTTCTTCGCGCTCCTCACCCTCGACCCGCCGGCCCAGGATGAGCCGCTGAGGCAGTACGCGAGTGGCTCGCACGACCTGATGGTCCATTGCAGCAGGCTGGACGAGCCCGCCGTGCGCCAGCTCTTCCCGGCGTCCATCTATCCGGATGACGAGCAGCCGCTTAAGCCGGGGGACTCCGGCGTACTGGTGACGATCGACGTCGTCGGCGACGACGCGTGCGCGTTCCTCGGCCCGGGCCAGCACATCGCGCTCTGGAACGGTCATGACTGCGGCCGCGGGGTGATCTCCCGACGTGAGGTGGCGATCTGGGGCTAGCGCCCAGTAACCCCCATACCCCATCAGAGTAGATGATTTGGTAGGTTAATATCGTGGCACGATGGAAATCAGTCAACGTGCCGCGGGTCCGCACTTTCCCGAACCGGCTGAGCACGAGCTAGGCGACTTCACCGCAACCCCCGAGTTGCTCAGGCTCGTGCCTCTCGCCCTGATCATCGGCGTGCTGAGCGCCGGTGTCTCGCTGCTGCTCCTGGACATGATCGGGTTCGTTACGAACCTCGCCTACTACCACAGGATCAGCGTCCGCCTCGTATCTCCCGGCGCCAGCACGCTGGGCGTGGTCGCTGTCGCCATCCCCGTACTCGGCGGCCTAGCCGTCGGGCTGATGGCCCGGTTTGGCTCGGAGCAGATTCGCGGGCACGGCATTCCGGAGGCAATGGAGCGGATCCTGATCAACGGCAGCAAGGTTCAGCCCCGCCTGGCGATCCTGAAGCCGGTTTCAAGCGCGATCAGCATCGGCACGGGCGGGCCCTTCGGGGCGGAGGGCCCCATCATCCTCACTGGCGGTGCCATCGGCTCGATCATGGGCCAGCATTTCCGGCTGACCGCGGCGCAGCGGCGGGCGCTGCTGGTGGCCGGGGCAGCGGCCGGGATGAGCGCGGTGTTCGGCACTCCGGTGGCTGCCGCGCTCTTCGGCGTCGAGCTGCTCGCGTTCGAGTTCAAGCCGAGGTCCATGGTGCTGATCGCGCTGGCGTCGGCGACCGCGGACGGGCTCAGGATGGTGATGGCCGTGCACGGCCTGGTGAGCCCGCAGCCCCTGTTCCCTGTGCCCGGCCACCCGCCGATCAGCGGCGTGGCGCTGCTCGGCGCGGCGGCGATCGGGCTGGCAGCTGGCCTGGCAGCATGGCTCCTGACCCAGGCGGTTTACCGGGCCGAGGACGCATTCAAGAAGGTCGGGGAACGGCTGCACTGGATGTGGTGGCCGATGATCGGCGGCCTGGTCATCGGCCTCGGCGGCCTGATCGACCCGCAAGCGCTCGGAGTCGGATACGGCACGATCCACGCGCAACTGCTCGGCAAGCTCGGGATCGCCGCGCTCCTTACGCTGCTCGCGGTCAAGCTCATCATCTGGTCCGTGGGGCTGGGCAGCGGCACCAGCGGCGGAATCCTGGCCCCAGTCCTGATGATGGGCGCGTGCCTGGGCGGCATACTCGGCCACGTGCTGCCCGGCGCCTCGCCGGGAACGTGGGCCCTGGTCGGGCTGGCAGCGGCACTCGGCGGCGTCATGCGGTCACCCTTCACCGCGATCGTGTTCGCTTTCGAGCTGACTCACGATCAGAACAGTCTGCTCGCGCTGCTGGTGGCCGCGACCGTGGCCCATCTGGTCAGCGTCCTGATCCTGAAGCGCTCGATCCTCACCGAGAAGGTCGCCCGCCGGGGATTCCATGTGATGCGCGAGTACGCCGTCGACCCGCTCGAAGCCGCGTTCGTGCGCGACGTGATGGAAACAGATCTCTACACCACGCAGCCGTCGACCCGGCTGTCCGACCTGCACGGCTCCCTGCCGGAGGGCTCTGCGGAGCGGCGCCAGCGGCTGTACCCGGTGCTGGGCGCCGACGACGAGCTCGTGGCCGTGCTGCCCTGGTCCAGTGTGCTTGCGGGGCGAGCAAGCGCTACCCGTGAGGTCCGCGACGTCATGATCCGGCCGACGGCCGTGGCGTACCCGGACGAGGTGCTGCGCTCGGTCGCCGACCGGATGGCGGCCCTTGGCCTCGGGGCCGTCCCGGTCGTGAGCCGGGCCAACGCGGGCGACCTGGAGGGGATCATCACTCAGTTCAATCTCCTGCAGGCGCGGGAGCGACTCCTGCAGGAGGAACGGCATGCCGAGCGCGTGCTCACGCTCCGGCGCGCCCGGCCGGCCAGCGAACGCGCCTGGAGCGGCTACGCCACCTGGCGGGGCCGGTGAACGAGCCTGCGGCCGCACCGCATTTCTGCCTCCGCGCGCCTCACGCCCGGCTCACCTCGGCAGCCTCAGCGGCTAGCTGCCCGGCCATCTCCCGTACCTGCAGCATGACGCGCGTGTGCAGCCCGCTGCCGAACGTGATCCGGGCAACGCCGGAGCGCGCCAGCTCGGCGAGCGTCGGCCCGTCCGGCCCGCACATGGCATTCACGGGGCCGCCGGTCTCGCTCACCAGCCGGGGCAGGCTCGCGGGCGGGGCAGCGATCGGGTACACGCAGTCGGCGCCCGCGGACAGGTACACCCGCGCCCGCCGCACGGCCTCTTCGACCGCATCCACGCCGTCGGGCAGCGGCCGGACGAACACGTCGACCCGTGCGTTGAGCACCAGGGCGGACCCGGCGGCCGAGCGTACGGCGGCCAGAAAATCCGCCTGGGCCGCAGGCTCACGCAGCGCCCGGCTGACCGGGTCGGAATCCTCCAGATTGCAGCCGGCCAGACCCGAGCTCACCAGCCGGTCAACCAGCTCGGCCGGCGCCAGCCCGTAGCCGGTCTCGATGTCGGCGGTAACCGGCACGTCGACACTTCGCGCGATCGTGGCCACCGCCGCCAGCATCTCGTCGCCCGGTGTGTGGCCGTCGGCATAGCCAAGCGTCGCCGCGACCGCGCCGCTTGAGGTCGCCAGCGCGCCGAAACCCGCATCGGCAAAAAAGCGGGCGCTGGCCGCATCCCAGGCATTCGGCAAGACGAGCGGCCGCGGGCCGTGGTGCATGGCCCGCAGCCGCTCCGCCCCTGTGCTCGCCATGCCCGTGTCGGCCATGCCGGGGCTCGTCATGGCTGGTAGGACCCCGGCTCCCAGGCGCGGGTCGTGACGCCGATCGCGTTCCACGCGTTGATCGTCACGATCAGGCTGACGATCGCGGCGAGCTCGGCCTTGCCGAAGACCTCGGCCGCCCGCGCGTAATCCTCGTCCGGGACATGCGTCGACGGGGCCCGCGTCACCGACTCGGTGAGCTCGAGCGCCGCGCGCTCGCGCGCACTGAAGAACGGGGTCTCGCGCCATACGGGCAGCGCGTACAGCCGCTGCTCGCTCTCTCCGGCCGCCCGCGCGTCCTTGGTGTGCATGTCGACGCAGAAGGCGCACCCGTTGAGCTGCGAGGCGCGAACACGGATCAGCTCGCGCAGCAGCGGGTCGATGCCGGCCCGGTCAAGCTCCTTTGTGGCCACCTTGTCCAGGTGCGCCATCGCGAGCGAGAAGTCGGGCGCGTGCTCGTCGAAGTCCAGTCGCACCGTGATTGCCTCCGTGGCCTGGTCGATGGTCATTGGTTTCTTTCCTCCTGGTTGCTTGTGTACTTTGATGCTAGATGCCAAGAGGCTCAAAGTTAGGATCCAATTCCATGCAGGGAACGTGGGCCACTTCGGCTGGTCTTGATTTGCACCTGGAGGTGATCGGGAGCCGGGTCAGGGACGGCCTGGAGTCCGCGCTGCGGGAGGCCGTGCGCACCGGTCGGCTGCCCGCCGGGACCGCGCTGCCGTCGTCACGAGCTCTGGCCCAGGATCTCGGCATCGCCAGGAACACGGTCGTCGATGCCTACGGCCAGCTCGTGGCCGAGGGCTGGCTCGCGGCCAGGCACGGATCCGGGACCTGGGTGGCCGAGCGCACCGAGCCACCTGCTGCCGGGCCGGCGGCGCAGCCGCCGGCCCGGCAGCAGGTGATCCGCTATGACTTGCGGCCGGGCGTGCCCGACGTGTCCGCGTTCCCGCGCGCGGCCTGGCTGGCCGCGGCTCGTCGCGC
>JASHOV010000527.1 GCA_030038495.1 Streptosporangiaceae bacterium | reverse complement strand
ATCGCGTCGGCCATGAGCTTGGTCAGGATGCCGCCGGAGGCCCCGACGAGAGCGCCGGCGATGATCAGGGCCCAGTTCCCGATCACGAAGCCTGCCATCGCGACGGCCGTGCCGGTGAACGCGTTCAGCAGCGAGATCACGACCGGCATGTCGGCGCCGCCGATCGGCATCACCATCGACACGCCGAAGATCAGGGCCGCGATGATGACGATGCTGAGCAGCGCGGTGCTGGGCGAGACGATCAGGTAGGCGCCGAGCCCGAGGGCGACCACGGCCAGCGCCAGGTTCACGATCCGCGCGCCGGGGAACGTGACCGGCGCGGAGTTGATCACGCCCTGCAGCTTGCCTGCGGCGATGATCGAGCCGGAGAACGTCACCGAGCCGATGATCACGTCGAGCAGCGTCGTCACGCTGGTGCTGGACGACACGGTCGCGCCCGCGCTCATGTAGTCGTGGATCGCGACCAGCGCCGCGGCGCCGCCGCCGACGGCGTTGAACATGCTCACCAGTTGCGGCATCGCCGTCATCTGCACGGTCCGGGCCGAGTACATGCCCGCGGCGGCGCCCAGTGCCGCTCCGGTGATCATGACGATCCAGCCGGTGACGGTGATGCCGCCGTCGTGCACGACGATCGCCAGCGTGGTCGCGATCGCGATGACCATGCCGGTGGTCGAGGCCTGGTTGCCCCGCCGGGCGGTCGCCGGGTTGTTCATCATGTGCAGGCCGAGCACGAAGCAGGAGGCCGACAGGACGTAGATCAGCTGGACGATCCAGTCGAACGTGCTCATGCCGACGTTCCCTTATGCGTGCTGCCGTTCGCCTGTGCAGTTCCGGACGGGGCGGTCGCCGGCGGTGCTTCCGGTCGCCGCCGGAACATCTTCAGCATGCGCCCGGTGACCACGTAGCCACCGACGACGTTCGCGGCGGCGAAGGCCGCGGCGACGAACGCGATGACGTAGCCAATCGTGTTGTGCGCGGTGACCGCGATCAGCATCGCGCCGGCCAGCACGATGCCGTGGATGGAGTTGGCCGCCGACATCAGCGGCGTGTGCAGCGTGGCGGGCACCTTGCTGATGACCTCGAATCCCACCCAGAGGGCGAGCACGAAGATCGTGACATCGACTAGCAGCGCCGGGTAGTTCACTGGAGATTCCCTTCCGCTGACGCGGCCGGCTCTCCCGGCTCGACGGTAGTGCCAGCCTCAGGCTCCGGCTCGGGCTCTTCCGGCGCGGGCTCTTCCGGCGCGGGCTCTTCCGGCGCGGGCGGCGCGAGAGCCCGGTGCACCACGGCGCCGTCGCGGGTGACGATCACGCCGGCCTGCAGCTCGTCCTCGGTGTCCAGCATGAGCTGGCCGTCCTTGACCAGGTGGAGCAGCAGCGCGCTAACGTTCCTGGCATACATGGCCGAGGCCGCGGCGGGCATCGTGGACGGCAGCGCGCCGGCTCCGATGATCGTCACTCCGTTCTCGCTCACCACGGTCTCGCCCGGCACCGAGCCGGCCGCGTTGCCACCGAGCGTGCTCGCGCCCATGTCGACGATGACCGACCCGGCCGCCATCGCCTTGATCGCGTCGTCGGTCACCAGCAGCGGCGGCCGGCGCCCTGGCACCTGCGCGGTTGTGATCACGACGTCGTGCCTGGCGATGTGCGCGGCCAGTTCGTCCTGCTGTGCGGCGCGCTCCTCGTCGGTGAGCGCACGGGCGTACCCGCCCTCGCCGCCAGCCGGCCCGACCGAAGTCAGCTCGATGAACGTCGCGCCGACCGACTCCGCCTCCGTTTTGGTCTCGGGCCGCACGTCATAGGCGCTGACCACCGCGCCCAGGCGGCGAGCCGTCCCTATCGCCTGCAGGCCGGCCACGCCGGTGCCCAGGACCAGCACGCGAGCCGGCCGCGCCGTGCCCGCGGCGGTGATCAGCAGCGGGAAGAACCGGCCGAACGCGCCCGCGGCGATGACCGCCGCCTTATAGCCGGCGATGTTGGCCTGCGAGGACAGCGCGTCCATGGGCTGGGCGCGCGGCAGCGTGCGCGGGATCATGTCCAGGCTGATGGCCGTGACGCCGGCCGCGGCCAGGCGGGCCATCAGCTCCGGGTCGGTGAGCGGGCCGAGCAGGCCGATTACCGCCTGGCCCGGGTGCATGGCGCCGATCGCCGCCTCGTCAGGCTTGCCGACCATCAGCACGACGTCCCCGGCCAGCGCCTCGCCGCGGCTGACGACCGATGCGCCTGCCTCGGCGTAGCTGTCGTCGGTCAGCCAGGCTCCGTCGCCGGCCCCGGACTCGACGAGTACGTCGAGACCGGCAGCGCGCAGCTTCCCGACCGCCTCCGGCACGAGCGCGACCCGCCGCTCGCCCGGCGCGGCCTCCTTGACCACGGACACCTTCATGGGCAGACCTCGATGCGTCCCAAGGGGGGCGTGCGGCTCACCGCTGCCGCACTAGATCAGTATGGCCGGTACAGCGAATGCCGGGTTCACCGCGGTCCCGCCCCGGCGGTGCGACTCCGGCTGCCGCCGTCACGACGGTACCGGGTAAGCGGGCCGCGCGCGGGGGAATGTCCGGTGTGGATGGGCACCGTCGCTCGCGAAGTCCGACCGCACGGTGCGCCCGGCAGGCTCGCTGGCGCGGACGGCGACCCTTGCACTGTGGCATCCCCCGCGCAGGCGCGGGCCGGGACCACCTGCAACGCTGTAACTGAGTGAGGGGGCGACCGGATGGGTGAAATGCCACCCCGACGGGACGCGGATGTCCTGGCCGGGAAGCTTGCCGATGCCCGCCGACGGCTCAGCCAGCTGGAAGAGATGGAGCCGCCCGCCGCGGTCACCGAGCGGCTGCACCGGCAGTTCATCGCGATCTGCGACGCCGCCAAGGTGCCCGAGGCGGACGTAGCTAGTGCGCTGCGCCGGGTCTCGGCATTCCTGTCCACACTGGAGCAAGCAGTAGCGAAAAGTTCGAGAAATAAAAGCCAGAAAGATAAGTCCGCGCACTAGCTGGCAATTTGCGTAAACGGCGAGTCATCCTGGCTGCGCTGATGTGTCTCGGCCGAGCAAGGCCGACACGCGATCATTTTCGGCGAATGTAATTGTGCATCAGCGCGGAATCCCTTAATTTCAGGCGCATCAGAGGTCGCGAGCCTGGCTTCCCAGTCCGCGCGACCTCCCGCTTGGGGGAACCGCAGGAGTGAGGAAATGAACAAGCGCGATCTGATCGACGCAATCTCGCCTCGAATGGGCGACAAGAAGACGGCTGCCGAGGCAGTCAACGCGATCCTCGAAACCATTCAAAAAACGGTCGCAAAGGGCGACAAAGTAGCGATCACGGGCTTCGGCGTATTCGAGAAGGCGGTGCGCCCGGCGCGCACCGCGCGCAATCCAGCTACCGGTGCCGCTATTAAGGTGCCTAGGACCTCAGTCCCCAAGTTCCGGGCAGGCGCGGACTTCAAGGCGATGGTCAACAAGAAGAGGTAGCAACTGGTTGGCCTAGGGCTACGCGGGCGGGGCGGCAAGGGTGCGGTCCCGCCCGCGTGCTGTATCTGGCGCGTGCCGCGCCCGTGGCCTCGGCGTCAGCGCGGAAACTTTCCGTTGGCGGAAAGTATCCGCCTTTGCGGGACAGCCCTCTACCGGAGACCCGGGCGCTTGGCCAGGGCCGTCTGGAGGATCCGGTCGACCAGCTCGGGCAGCGTCTTGCCGCTGGCCACCCACATCCGCTGCCAGTAGGACGTGGGCGCGAGCCCCGGCATCGTGTTGATCTCGTTGACGATGAATTTGCCCTCGGCGGTGTAGAAGAAGTCGACGCGCGCCAGGCCCTCGCACGACACCGCCTCGAACGCGGTCGCTGCCATCCCGCGCACCTCGGCGGTTGCGCTGTCCGGTATCGGTGCGGGGATGGTCATGCCGCTGGCCTCGTCCAGGTACTTGGCCTCGAAGTCCCAGGCGCTGGTAAACACGAGCTGGCCGGGCAGGCTGGTGTCCGGTGGTGCCCCGTCGATGCCTTCCAGCACGCCGACCTCGATCTCCACGCCGCCGATCGCGGCCTCCACGAGCACCTTCGGGTCGTACTGGCGGGCCAGCGCGATCGCCTCGTCCAGCTCGCCCATGTCGCTGGCCCTGGAAGTGCCGATGCTGGACCCGCCCCGCGCGGGCTTGACGAACAGCGGCCAGCCAAGCTCCGCGATCTCGTCCAGCACCCGCTTGTGGTCGGCCAGCGTGACGCCATGCGCGCGCTCGTGACCCGCGGGCCAGTCACGCTCCCGCACGACCACGTAGCGGCCGACGGGCAGGCCCGCGGCCTTGAAGATCAGTTTCATGTACGCCTTGTCCATGCTGACCGCGCTGGCCAGCACGCCCGCGCCGACGTACCTGACCCCGGCCATCTCCAGCAGACCCTGGATCGTCCCGTCCTCGCCGTAGGGCCCGTGCAGCACAGGGAAGACCACGTCGACCTCGCCGAGCAGGGACGGGATCTCGGCGGCGGGCGTGGCCACGACGCCGCCCGCGTCCACTCCGCCCGCTGACCCCGTGATTTCTGACCCCGTGATTTCTGACCGCGTGATTTCTGACCCCGTGGTTCGAGGCTCGGCCGGGCCCGCACTGCCGCTCCACGGCACAATCTGGCCACCCGGCTTTGCCACTGCCTCGATGGTCGGCAGCTCGCCGTCGGCGAGGGCTAGCCGGCCGGGCTCGTCGGCCACCTGGAGCCAGCGGCCCTCCTTCGTGATGCCGACCGGGATGACCTCGTACCTGGATCGGTCGATGGCGTTCAGTATGTGCCCGCCGCCCAGTAGCGACACCGGGTGCTCTGGCCCCCGTCCGCCGAATACCACCGCGACCCTGATCTTGCGCCGCTCGCGCACGACTGTCTCCCCTTCCTCATACGCCATACCGCTCGGGCTTGGCCGAACGCGACGCCAGCATGATGACCGCCTGCCCAATGTCCATGCCCTCGTGCACGACCGACACCATCACGTCGGTGATCGGCATCTCCACCCCGTGTGCCCGCGCTAGCTGCAGGACTGGCCGGCACGACGTTACGCCCTCCACCACCTCGTCGGTGCTCGCCATGACCTCGGCCAGCGGCATGCCGCGACCCAGCTTCTCGCCGAAGCTGCGGTTGCGCGCCAGCGGCGAGCTGCAGGACGCGATGAGATCGCCCATCCCGGCCAGGCCCGCGAACGTGTGCTGGTCGGCGCCGAGCGCGGCGCCGAGCCGGGCGATCTCGGCCAGGCCGCGAGTGATGACCAGGGCCCGCGTGTTGTCGCCGAGTCCCATGCCGACGGCGATGCCGACGGCCAGCGCGATCACGTTCTTGACCGCGCCGCCGAGCTCGCAGCCGATCACATCCGGATTGGTGTAGGGCCGGAAGTAGCCCGTGTGACAGGCCTTCTGTATCCGGTCGGCGGCCTGGTGATCGGTACAGGCAACCACTGTCGCCGAGTGCTGCCTGGCGGCGATCTCCTTGGCCAGGTTCGGCCCGGTGACCACGCATATCCGTTCCGGGCCCGCCTCGGTTACCTGCGCGATAACCTCGCTCATCCGCTCGCTAGTGCCGTGCTCGACGCCCTTGATCAGGCTGACGAGCAAGGCGTCAGCCGGAAGCAGGTGCCGCCAGCTGGTGAGGTTGGCGCGGAGCGTCTGGGCGGGAACGGCGAGCGCGACGAACTCGGCCCCGTTCAGTGCAAGCCCAGGATCGGCGGTCGCCCGCAGCGCCTGCGGGAGCGCGATTCCTGGTAGCCGGTCGTGGTTTTCGTGGCTGGCCATGACTGCCTGGGCGACCTCGGGCCGGCGGCACCACAGCACCACCTCGTTCCCGGCATCGCAGAGCACCTGAGCGAAGGTGGTGCCCCACGAGCCGGCCCCGAGTACGGCTGCCTTCATTGGCCCGGCGCCTCCGGGGCCCCCGTGTCGGAGGCCACCGTGTCGGAGGCCCCCGTGTCGGAGGCCCCCGTGTCGGAGGCCACCGTGTCGGAGGCCACCGGCTCGTCCCCCGTGCCGGCCGACTGTCCGTCGGCAAGCGCGCGCAGTTCCTGCCGTTCCTTGCGTCTGGCCACCGCCGGGTGGAACGGCTCGGCCGGGGGCGTCTCGCCGCGCAGCTGGCCAAGCAGGACGGCGACATCGCGCATGATCTTCTCGGTAGCCGCGCGCAGCACCTGCGTGGAGAGCGGCTGACCGGCGAACTCGGTGAGGTCGACGGGCGGTCCCGCGATGACGCGGACGGTTTTGCGCGGCAGCAGCCGCGGCACGTAATCGCCGTACGGCAGGATCTTCTGCGCGCCCCAGTGGGCGACAGGAATGACCGGCGCGCCCGTCTCCAGCGCCAGCCTGGCCACGCCCGTCTTGGACACCATCGGCCACTGCTCGGGATCGCGGGTGACGGTCGCCTCCGGGTAGAAAATCACGCACGCGCCGCTGCGGGCGACCATCTCGGCCTGCCTGAGCACCAGAGCGGCGTCCCCTTGCCCGCGGAACACGGGCAGCTGGCCGAGCTTGGTGATGATCCCGCCGAGCACGGGGATGTCGAAAAGCGACGACTTGGCCAGGAAGACCGGGTACCGGCCGGCGCTGTCGGCGAACAGCGAGACGGCGAAGATATCCATGTACGAGAGGTGGTTGGCGGCCAGGATCATCGCACCGTCGGGCGGCACGTGCTGCTGGCCGCCCCAGTCCAGGCGCATCATCATCCGGATGCCGGGCCGCAGGATGATCTTCGAGATGGTCCGCCACGTGCTGGAATAGGCGCCGTAGTCGCGATTCTTCGGCGTCTTCTGGCCTGTCATCCGGGCATCCTCTGGCTCGCTGGTGTGGTTCAGTCTGGCCGGTACCGTGACGCGATGTCGAGGCGTCACGGCAGGATCGAGTGCATGAGACCCGAAGCCCCGGTGAGCTGGTCCGTGCTGATCCCCGTCAAAGTACTTGCCCAGGCCAAGTCGCGGCTCACCGGGATGCCAGCGGGCGACCGCGCCGAGCTCGTGCTCGCGATGGTCGCCGATACCGTCATCGCGGCGGCCGCGGCGACTCTGGTCGGCAGGGTGCTGGTAATCACCGACGACCCGGTCGTGGCATCCGAGGTCGAGGTGCTCGGGGCGCTCGTGATCCGGGACGAGCCTGCGGCCGGCCTGAACGCGGCGCTGGCATTCGGCGCCCGCCACGCGCTCGAGCAGTGGCCGGACGGCGGCGTGGCCGGCCTGGCCGCCGACCTGCCCGCATTGCGGTCCGGTGAGCTCAGCGTCGCCCTGCACGCGACCGCGATGGCCGGGCGCGCGTTCGTGCCGGACGCCGACGGCACCGGCACGACGCTGTACGCGGCGGGACCCGGCTGGGCGTTCGAGCCCCTCTTCGGCTGGCGGTCGCGGGACCGCCATCGCGGCGCGGGCCTGGCCGAGATCGACCTGCCCGAGCTGCGGGGCCTGCGCCGCGACGTCGACACCGCGGCTGACCTTCGGCTTGCAGCCGAGATAGGGCTGGGCCCGCGCACCAGATCGCTGCTGGCGGCAGTGGACCTGCCCTAGATGTGGACTATCGGGCAAGTCAGGGTGCGGGTAATGCCCGAAACGCCCTGAATCTGCGCGACGACCAGGCGACCGAGGTCGTCCACGTTGTCCGCCTCGGCGCGGACTATGACGTCGTAAGGACCGGTCACGTCGTCGGCCTGCGTAACGCCCGCGATCTGCCCGATCTGCGTGGCTACGTCGGCCGCCTTGCCCACCTCAGTCTGGACGAGGATGTAAGCCTGCACCATGTCGTCCTCCACGCGTCGCGGGTCACCGCTGTCTGTCAGGGCAACGCTACCGTAGGGACCTGAGGGCGTGTCGTCCCGGCGAGGACGGGACAGCCGGGCACCGGCCGCGCGTCGCGCGGCCGGCGGCAGACTGATAGTGCCTCGGCCCGCCGGGCGATTCATATCGGCTCGGGAGCCCGGTGGCCAAGAATCACTCGGAGGCTGGCATTAGCGTCGCGGACCTAGGCGAGTTCGGGCTGATAGCGGCCATTCGGCACCTGCTGCCGCCGGATCCGAGCCTGACGGTACCGGCCGGTGACGATGCCGCCGTCCTCGCGATTGCGGACGGGCGGGTGGTCGCGACCACCGACGTCCTGGTCGAGGGCCGGCATTTCCGGCGTGACTGGTCGGGTCCTGGCGACGTCGGAGTCAAGGCGGCAGCGCAGAACCTGGCCGACGTGGCGGCGATGGGGGCGCGGCCGCGCTCGCTGCTTGTCGGCCTCGCGTGCCCGGCCGGCCTGGAAGCGCGGTGGGTGCTCGACATGACCCGCGGCATGGTTGCCGAATGCGGCCGCGCGGGCGCCTCGATCGCGGGGGGCGACGTCACTGCGGCCGGATGCATCATGCTCGGCATCACCGCGCTTGGCGACCTGCCGGACGGTCGGTCGCCGGTTACGAGAGCCGGAGCCCGCCCCGGCGATACCGTCGCGATAGCCGGCCGCCTTGGCTGGTCGGCCGCCGGGCTGGCGCTGCTGCAGACTGGCCGGGCGCGGGCTGGAGGTGGGCGCCGGCCGGATGTGACCTCGGAGCCGACGGTGAGCCAGGAACTTGCCGTCCTGATAACCGCGCACTTGCGGCCGCAGCCGCCGTATCCGGCCGGGCCGGCGGCCGCGGCGGCCGGGGCCACGGCGATGGTGGATGTCAGCGACGGGCTGGTGCAGGATCTCGGCCACATTGCCGCGGCCAGCGGGGTATGCATCGGCCTGGACTCCGGCCTGCTGCCGGTCGGGGAGCCGGTCACCGCGGCCGCGAGGCTGCTGGAAACGGGCTGGCAGGCCTGGGTTCTGGCGGGCGGTGAGGATCATGCGCTTGCCGCCACGTTCCCCGCCGGCACCGCTCTTCCGGCGGGCTGGTCAGCCATCGGTGGGGTGCGCGCCGGACATGGCGTTCTCGTAGACGGTGCGGTGTGGGAGGGTCCGGCAGGCTGGGATCATTTCCGGTAGCGCGGCAATTATCGGTCCAGGAAGCTGCCGATCATCTCGCAACACTGGCCGATTGCAGTTGGGCTTGATATAACCCCCTTGATGCCCCGCCATCACAGGCAGCGTTTGCCCAGGCACAGGGCGCCGCGGCGAATTCATGATTCGGCCCGTCGCGTCCGGGTGAGTGCTGCCATCTCGGCGGCGCGAGCGGCGCTGGCAGCGTCCGGTCACGACGAAGCCGACACTGCCGTGCAGCCGCCGAGCCCACGACGACCATGGCGGCTACGCCGCACTGTCCGCTTGCGCCGACCGTTGTCGACGCGGCCGCTCGCCGGGCCGAATGGACATCCCAAGGTCATCCGCGGGGCGGCTCGCAGCCTGCTGGTGACTCCGTGGTTCGCTGCTGGTACTGGCTTCGTCATCGCGACGGCGCTGTGGATCTACTCGCCGCACACCGAACTCAGGTTCCCCGACAGCGCGCCCGGCTACTCGCTGTGCCAGTCCAAGGGCTGCACGAGCGACTCGCCGGGTCTCGGCGGCGGCCTGCCTGACATCGCGCCTGGCGAGAAGATCGATGGCTCGCAGGCGCGGACTGGCCGCGCGGCCAAGCCCGATGCCGCTACCCGGGCGGCGGTCGCCGGACTGAAATTCAAGTTCACGATCCTCTGGCAGCAGGGCGAGCACTTCGGCGCCTATGTCACCGTGGCCGGCCACTCAGTGCCGAGTTCCTGGCGACTGTCGTTCGCCATCCCCGGCGCGCGGATCGACAACGTGAGCGGTGCCGACTGGCGGCCCGGCGCGAGCGGGGACGGCGGTACCGCCTCGGCGCCGTCCTGGCAGATCGGCAGTAATGGCAACGCTCCCGGCCAGGGCCCCGTCGGC
>JASHOV010000526.1 GCA_030038495.1 Streptosporangiaceae bacterium | reverse complement strand
AGTGCCGTCATCACTCGGCAAGGCAACGGACGTGCTGAACGCGGAGTATGCCGAGTGGACCGAAGCAGCTTAGCTCAAACTCCGCGCTCAGCAGTGAGATTGCCCTGCCCGACATTCGGCCGAGCAGGGGCAATCGGTTCTCAATCAGGGCTTTCTGACGGTCGATCCACGCTGCCAAGTCGCGCTCGCGCCAGTGTAGATGCTTGCCGCTCCATTCCCGCTACTTGTCGCGCACGGTGCGTTCGGGCACGCCCAGAATGCTGGAAATTTCCAGCGCGGATGGCATCCGGTAGGAGCCACCGAAGACTGGCCTGGTCGATAGTCCCTCGCCGGTGTGGCGGGTTGCGCCAGTGCTCGCGGACGCGTTGCCCTCGCGACATGATCATGTCCTCGAAGAAGCGGGCCGGCTCCGTTGGGACGGAGCCGGCCCGCTGACTGCTGCGAGCGAGGTCGTTGTGTCGGGGTGGGAGGGTTACAGGTTGCGCAGCAGTTGTGACACGCGTGCTCGAGTGACCCCAAGGATGACCGCCATGTCCGTCACCGAGTAACCCGAACTTCGGAGTTCGAAGACGATCTTTTGCTTCGTCTTCGACGCTTCGTGTTCAGATCTGTCGGCCAGGGCATAGAGGTCTTTCATGTTCGTCACCTGCTCTCCGATCGCGCCAAGCTCCGGAGTGATGGTGACGACCGCGTCCGATGGAACGGCGCGGTCGGTCAGGCTCTCGATGTAGTCGCGCACCATCGCGTTGGCTGTCGCGAGGGTCTTCGACTGAGTCACGCCGAGACCTTCGATGTGAAGCTCCCAGCCGTGCTTCCACCGCTTAGCGATGACGTTATATCGCTCGGTGGCTCGGTCCTCCTCTGTAGTGGTGATGCTCCTAGTCATTGCATGCTCGCTCAAGGGTTGGGTTCTCTTCGGCTTTCCGGTCTCTGTTCGTTCCGTCTGTTGTTCGTTTCTCTTTCCGTGCTCTCGCCGATTGGCGCGCGCCGTGACCGGCACGACCCGTCTACTGAAGCCAGCCTCGGGGGAGACAGCTCAGCTTCTTGATCGTGTCGGCCACAACGCCTGGCGAGACGGTGCCTCCGCTGGGCACGACTGCCATGTGTTCGCCGCAGGGGCAGTACCACTTGACGTGGCTGCCCTTACCTGGCTTCTCTGTGCAGTTGTGCTTACGAAGTTTCCGCTCGACCGTTCTCTATCGCATAGAACTGGTCATGCCGGAGACGCTACCGGACTTGCTACCTGGCGTCAAGTCCAACTTGCTATCTACTGTCAACCAGCGGGCGCAGGGAATGCGGCCTCGCCAGGTCCTTGCCAGGTCCGTATGGTCCGTCCGGTCCGTCTAATCCATCGGGTCGGCGAGGCCAAGCCGCTCGGCTACCGCCAGCGCGTTGCTCCGGGCGGCGCCGTAGCTGGCAAGGTAGTTTCCGGCCGCCGGCCGCCAGACCGGCAGGCCCATCTCGACCACCGTTGCGTCCGGGCGGGCCGCCAGCAGCCGGCTCACCAGCCCGATCGCGAACGGATAGCGGTGCGCGTCGCGCACCACGATAACCAGGGAACGGCCGGCCGCCTCCGCCAGCAGCGAATCCGCGACCGCACCGAGCTGATCCGCGGGCAGGTCCGTGCTGACCGGCCGGCTGCTGCTCGCGGGCAGCCACGACCCGAGGCCCCAGGGCACATCGCCGACGGCGATGTTCGGGGGCCGCTCAAGCTGGACCACGAGCGGATCGCGGAGCGGCTGAGGCTCGCCGATCTCGGCGATTGCCCTCCTGGCTGCGGTGATTCCCAGCTGGCCGTCGGTCGCCGGGAGTGTGAGATCGGGCCGGCCGGCGCCCGCATTCGCCGGCCGGCCCGGTGCCGCACCGTGATCATGAACCGCCACGGCGGCCCACGAACGCAGCTCGGCGACCCTCGCGGCAGCCTCCTCGAGCCGCTCGCCAGGGAATCTGCCCGACCGGACCGCGTCGATGAGCGCCGACCGCACGGCCAGGAACGTCAGCTGGTCGACGTCGCGGCCGAGGCACAGCAGGTCGGTGCCGGCCATGACGGCCCGCACCGCGGTCTCGGGGATGCCGTAGCGCGCACTCACCGCCCGCATCTCCAGCCCGTCGGACACGATGACGCCGGTGAAGCCGAGCTCGCCCCGCAGCAGGCCGGTCAGCGCGGCGGCCGAGAGCGAGGCGGGCAGGTCGCCGGTCAGCTCGGGCACTCGCAGGTGGCTGGGCATAATCGCGCGGACCCCGGCCCTGATGGCCGCCTCGAACGGCGGCAGATCACGGGAATGCAGGTCGGCCAGTGTGCCCTGCACGGTGGCGACCACGTCGTGGGAGTCCTGCCGGGTACTGCCGTGGCCGGGGAAGTGCTTGGCGCAGGCTGCCACGCCCGCGGACTGCAGTCCGGCCACGGCCGCGGCCGCGTGCCGGGCCACCAGGCCGGTGTCGGAGCCGAAGGCCCTGGTGCCGATGATCGGGTTGTCCGCGGCCGTGTTGACGTCGACCGAGGGGGCCAGGTTGAGGTTGATGCCCAGTCCGCGCAGGTCCGCGCCGAGTGCTGCGTACACCGCGCGGGTCAGCGCCACGTCGTCTACCGCGCCGAGCGCCGCGTTCCCCGGATAGTCGCTGCCGGTCTGGTGCGAGATCCGGGTGACGTCGCCGCCTTCCTCGTCGATAGCGATGATCGGCTCGGCCACGGCCGCCCGCAGCTGGGCCGTCAGCGCGGCCAGCTGGGCGCGATCGGTTACGTTCGGACCGAACAGCGTGACCCCGGCCAGTCCCTCGCCGAGCGCTGCCTTGATCCAGTCGGGCGCCCGCGGACCGGGAAACGGCGGTATCAGGACTGCGTCGGCTAGCCGGCCCAGGGCTGGGTCGGCTGCAAGCTCTTGGGTCATCCCTTCACCGCTCCCGCGACCAGCCCGCCCACGAGCCTGCGCCTGACGATCAGGAAGAAGATCATCACCGGAACGGTGTACATGGC
>JASHOV010000525.1 GCA_030038495.1 Streptosporangiaceae bacterium | reverse complement strand
GAGCACCTGGGGCTGGCCGGGACGATCAGCTCGACGTTCAACGAGCCGTACGAGGTGGCCCGGCAGTTCGCCACCCTGGACCACCTGTCGGGCGGACGCGCGGCGTGGAACGTGGTCACGTCCTGGGACGCGTTCACCGGAGAGAACTTCCGGCGCGGCGGCTTCCTGCCCGAGGACCAGCGGTACGAGCGGGCGCGCACGTTCCTGCACGCGACCTGGGAGCTGTTCGACTCCTGGCGCGGCGACGAGATCATCGCCGACAAGGACGCGGGCGTCTTCCTGTCCGATCCGCTGGCCGGCCGCTTCGAGCACCGCGACGCGCACTTCGACATCGCCGGCCAGTTCAGCGTTCCGCGCAGCCCGCAGGGCCGGCCGGTCATCTTCCAGGCCGGCGACTCCGACGCGGGCCGGGAGTTCGCGGCATCGGCCGCGGACGCGATCTTCAGCCGGCACGGCACGCTGGCGGCCGGGCAGGCCTTCTACGCCGACGTGAAGGGCCGCCTCGCCCGGCACGGGCGGACCCCGGATCAGCTGCTGATCCTGCCTGCCGCGACGTTCGTGCTCGGCGACACCGACGAGGAAGCCGCCGAACTCGCGCACGAGGTGCGGCTGCAGCAGGTCAGCGGCGCGACGGCGATCGCGTTCCTGGAGCAGCTGTGGAACCGCGACCTGTCCGGGTACGACCCTGATGGCCCGCTGCCCGACGTCGACCCGGAACCCGGCGAGCACACGGTCGCGCGCGGACGAGCCAGCGTGCGGATGCACCGCGATCCGCTCGCTACCGCGCGGGAATGGCGGGCAAAGGCGGAGGCGGAGAACCTGTCGATCCGCGAGCTCATCATCGCGGTGACCGGGCGGCAGTCGTTTGTCGGCTCGTCCGCGACGATCGCCCGCGACATCAATCAGCTGGTACAGGCCGACGCCGCCGATGGCTTCATCCTCGTGCCGCACATCACGCCCGGCGGCCTGGACGAGTTCGCCGACCGGGTGGTGCCGCTGCTGCAGGAGCGCGGCGTGTTCCGCGCCGAGTACGACGGCAGCACGCTGCGCGACCATCTCGGCCTCGCGCCGCTGCCTGAGCCCGCGCGGGCCGGGCAGGCGGCGTCGTGAGATTCCTGCTGATCACCCTGATCGTGCACGCGCCCGACCCGATCACCGGCCTGCGGAAATCGACTTCCGACCGGTTCCGCGAGGTCCTGGACAACGCGGTACTCGGCGAGGAACTGGGCTTCGACGGGTTCGGCGTCGGCGAGCGGCACGAGCGCCCGTTCATCTCCTCCTCCCCGCCGGTCGTCCTCGGCCACGTCGCCGCGATCACCTCGCGGATCAGGCTGTTCACCGCGGTGACCACGCTGAGCCTGCTCGACCCGGTCCGGGCCTATGAGGACTACGCCACGCTCGATCACCTGTCGGGCGGTCGGCTCGAGCTGATCATCGGGAAGGGGAACGGCGCCGCCCAGCGGGAGCTGTTCCACGTCACGCCGGACGATCAGTGGGATCGCAATGCCGAGAGCTACGAGCTGTTCCGGCAGATCTGGCGCAATCCCCTGGTGACAGCAAGCCCGCGGTACCGGCCGTCCCTGACGGACGCTGAGGTCTGGCCGCGCCCGCTGCAGCAGCCGATCCGGGTCTGGCACGGCAGCGCCACCAGCCGGGAATCGGTCGACCTGGCCGCCCGTTACGGTGATCCGCTGTTCTCCGCCAACGTGACCAACCCGATCGAGCCCTACGCGGAGCTGGTGCGCTACTACCGGGAGCGGTGGGCGCACTACGGCCACGACCCCGCTGCCGCGGCGGTCGGGGCCGGCACGGCCGGCTACTA
Source organism: Streptosporangiaceae bacterium (assembly GCA_030038495.1). Classification (GTDB taxonomy): domain Bacteria; phylum Actinomycetota; class Actinomycetes; order Streptosporangiales; family Streptosporangiaceae; genus JAJYUU01. The sequence goes on along the minus strand of JASHOV010000525.1, from coordinate 4,751 downwards.
CGCCACGGCCACATCGCAGGAGGCCCTGGCCGTATACCGGCCCATCTTCGCTGCGCAACGCGAGTTCCAGCGCAGGCTCGGCCTGGAGCCGGTCTTCGCCGACCTGGCGGACTTCGTCGCGCGCAGCTCCGCGCTGATCGGCAGTCCCCAGCAGGTCATTGACAAGGTGCACCGCTATCACGAGCAGTTCGGGCACAGCGTCCTGCACCTGCACGCCGACGCCGGCGGGCTGACCGAGGCGCAGCACCGTGAGTCACTCGAGCTGTTCCAGTCCGACATCGCGCCCGTGCTGCGCCGGGACATCCCTGACCCGCCGTGGCCCTGGGGACCGGTCGGGCTGGACGGCCCCGGCATCGAGGCGGTGGCCGAGCCCAGCCCTGTCGGCCTGAACAGCACCGGCTGAGGAAGGAGACGATGTCATGACCAGCACACCGCTCGCGATCCTGGACCTGGTACCGATCTCCTCCGGATCGACGGCGGCGCACGCGCTGCGCAACAGCCTGGACCTGGCCTGCCGGGCCGAGCAGGCCGGCTATGCCCGCTACTGGTTTGCCGAGCATCACCTCAACCCGGGGGTGGCGGGCACGTCGCCGGCCGTGATGATCGCGCTGACCGCCGCCGCCACCTCGACGATCCGCCTTGGCTCCGGCGCCGTGCAGATGGGACACCGCACCGCGCTGGCCACGGTCGAGGAATTCGGGCTTATCGACGCCCTGCATCCGGGCCGGCTGGATCTTGGCCTGGGCCGGTCCGGCGGCCGCCCGCCGACCGCGGCGGGAGCGGGCGCACCCGCCGCTTCCGTCGCACCCGCCGCTTCCGTCGCACCCCGGCGGGGGAGTACTACCGCGAGCGGCCTGCTGATCCCGCCGCGGTTCTCACTCGAGCGGCTGCTTGCCTCACCCCGGCTGGCCCTGCACAAGCGGCTGCTCCAGCTGCCCGGCGCCGAGCCGCAGAACTACACAGAGCAGGTCGACGACGTGCTCGCGCTGCTGCAAGGCACGTTCAAGTCGGCTGACGACATAGCGGCGCACGTGGTGCCCGGTGAGGGTGCGGGCGTCGAGGTGTGGATCCTGGGCAGCAGCGGCGGCGAGAGCGCGCAGGTCGCAGGCGCCCGCGGGCTGCGGTTCGCCGCCAATTACCACGTCAGTCCGGCGAACGTGCTCGAGGCAGTGGACGGCTACCGGGCCGCGTTCCGCCCGTCGGCCGCGTTGAGTCGGCCTTACGTGAGCGTGTCTGCCGACGTTGTCGTCGGGGCGGACGAGGGAACCGCGCGTGAGCTCGCCTCCGGGTACGGCCTGTGGGTGCGCAGCATCAGAACGGGGGAGGGAGCCATCCCTTACCCGACCCCGGCGCAGGCCCGCGGCCACACCTGGACCGACGAAGACCGCGCCCTGGTCTCCGACCGCACCGACACCCAGTTCACCGGCACCGCCAGGCAGGTCGCCGACAAGCTTGAGCTGTTGCGGGACGCGACCGGAGCCGACGAGCTGATCGTCACCACGATCACGCACAGGCACGCGGACAGAGTGCGGTCCTATCAGCTGCTAGCCGACGAGTGGCAGCGCCGGTGAGCGAGCGCGCCGCCAGGACCGTCATGACGACCTGCGCGCTGGAGCCGACCGACATGCGCCGGGTACTCGGCGCCTTCCCGACCGGGGTAACCGCGGTCGCCGCCCTTGTCGGCGGCAGGCCCGTGGGCATCACCGCCAATTCGTTCACCTCGGTGTCGCTCGAGCCGCCGATCGTGCTGATCTCGGTAGCGCACACGTCTACGACGTGGCCGTCGTTGCGCCGGGCCGCGCGGCTGGGCATCAGTGTGCTCGGCGCCCATCAGGAACGGCAGGGCCGCGCGCTCAGCGCGCGCGGCACCGACCGGTTCGCGTCCGTGCAGTGGCGGGTCACCGATGATGGCGCCGTGCTGCTCGAGGGCGCGAGCGCGTGGCTGGACTGCAGCATCGAGCGGCACATTGCGGTAGGCGACCACGATCTGGTGCTGCTGCGCGTGCACGCGCTGGACGCCGACGCCAGCGTGCCTCCGCTTGTGTTCCACGCAAGCCGGTACCGCGCGCTGGGAAGCTGAGGAGGCGCGCGGCTGCCAGCCCGCCGCAAGGTGCCACCCGCTGGCGCTAAGCCGCGGGCTCGGACATCCAGACGGTTATGGACAGCCTGGTGGTCGTGCGGGGGGGCGTGATGAGCGTGTGGGCGTCGGCCCTGGTGCGCAGGTCCATGATCTGCCGGCTGGGTCCGCCGAACCGGCTCAGTTCCTTCCTGGTGGCGGCCAGCAGGACCGGCTGGCGGCCGATCCTGCGGATGTCGCGGATCACCTCCGCCACGGTCCAGCGGTGCCGCAGCGCTGTCACCGGGAGTCCGCACATGCCGCGTACGACCTGTTCCAGGGGCGCGCTGGTCCGCCGGTCCAGCATGATGACCGAGGCATCGGCGGGCAGCGCCGCGCACATGCGCTGCACCGCCTGGATCTCGCCCTGGTAGGTCGGCCGGATCGCGAGGCCGGTGAAGGCTACCCGAATGCCAAGCGGGCCGCCGCTGCGGAGCACGGGGCGGAAGCTGGTCTGCGCGGCGGGCAGCACCAGGGCCGCGGCGAGCACGGCGACGATCACGCCGCGCCATAGGCCGCTGATCCGGCCGAGCCGCCCGAGCCGGCTGGTCAGCCAGGCCAGGGCCCAGACCGCGAGCACGATGACGCCGGGCAGGACGCCGGGAACAAGCCGGCGGCTCGCCCAGGGCTGGTCCGGGATGATGCCCGGACGCAGCAGCGTTGCGGTGATGATCCAGCCCAGGCAGAGCAGCGGGAGTACCCACTCGCGGGCGCGGCCCAGCAGGCACCGGCGGGCCAGTACCGCGGCGCCGATGGTGGCCAGCAGCACCGCGGGCACGCCGACATACCAGATCACCCAGTGCAGGCTGAGCTCGTAGTACAGCCGGGTGGGCTGCACCGGCAGATGGTCCTCGCGCTGGAAGTCAGCCACCACGGAACTCGCCGGACCGTGCACCGTCTGCACCCAGGGCCGGACGAACAGCGCGGCCATGATGGCGACCGGCACCCAGGCCGCGACGCGCGGCAGCCAGGTGTCATGCCATGCCGGCAGGCCGCGTTCCCACCGAGCGAGCACGGCAATCACGGTCGCGGCCAGGAGCACGAAGCCGATCAGGATCAGCGGTACCAGGGAACCCTCGACGATCCGCAGATACGGCCTGCTCAGCACGAGTCCGTCCACGGCGCCATAGCCGCCGCCCACGACCGTGCCGATGATCAGCGGGATCGCCTGCGGCCTGCGCTGCAGCAGCAGCAGGCCGCAATAGGGGATCAGCGGGAGCAGGTCGCTGGCACCGTCTATCCGCACCAGCAGGGTCAGCCCGATGGTGAGGCCGCCCAGCGCGGCGAGCCAGCGTGCCCGCGCCCCGTCGTGCGCGAGCGAGTCGATGACGAGGCAGAGTCCGCCGAGGAAGATGATCTGCGCGAGCGGCTCGCTGAAGTCAGACCTGGCGGTGAACTGCTCGGGCAGTGATGCCGCCAGGATCAGGGCCGCCAGCGGCGCCCACCGGGGTCCGACGAGCCGGGCTGCCAGGCCGCCAAGCGCCAGCACCCCGCAGGCAGCGAGCACGGCGTTCATGGCCACGGCGGTACTCACGCCGCCGGCCCAGAATCCCGCCGCCAGCGTCATCGGCAAGCCGGCCATGAACTGCGGGGCAATCGCGTGACCGACCGGATCGAACGCCGGGCTGAAGAACGTCAGGAGCCTGGCCGGCGCTCCGAACGCGGCCAGGTCGTCGGGAATGGGCAGGGACCCGTGCCGCGCTATCCAGTTGCCGAACTCGACGTAGGAGGCCGGGTCGCGCTGCACGATGATCTGCTGCGAGTGATAGGCGAACTGGTCGGCGCCGAAGGCTGCAGCCGTCACGAGCAGCGCCCCCACGCTCCACAGCGGGGTCCGTGCCGGTGTTGCGGCGCCGGGCGCGGCCCGCTCCCGGCCCTGGCCGGACAGACAGCGCACGGCGAGCAGCACGAGCACAAGCGCGACCGGAATCCAGGCGAGCAGCATCGGCAGCGGGCTGAAATGGCCCAGCAAGAGCAGCGGCAGCCCCGTCAGCAGCCAGGCTGCGGCCAGCAGTGCCGGCCCGACCGTGAGCAGCCGGATGAAGCGTCCGGCGGGATCCGCGCCGGGCCGCGATCCGGCCGCGCGGGAGCGGACTGGCCGGGCGGAGATCCCGGCGCTGGCACCGTCAGTCTGCGCGGTCATGCCAGGCCTTGCGCGGGCGTGCCGGGGCCTCGGAGGTCGGCTTGGCCTCCCCGGGTACGGCGTCTTGGTTGAGCACAATTGCATAGTTTACCGATTGTTTTAATCGACTTCTGGATATCCGCGATGTTTCTATGTGATCCGGCCCTGGTCCGCGGCGCAGTGAACGTCTTGAGCTTTGTACGGGCCCGTGCCCACCGGGTTCGGGATCGGGGGCTGGATCCGAGGCCCTGCCCGGCCTCGCGCTGCCGCTGACGGCAAGAACGCCGGGTGCGCGTCAGTCGGCGGAATGATGGCGTTCATCGACAATCCCGGCCAGTGGGCGGCGCTGGCCGCGGACCCCGGGGGCATGCCCGCCGCGATCGAGGAAGTGCTGCGCTGGACCTCGACCGCGACCCACATCGTCCGGACCGCGACCACCCCCGTGGTCATCCGGGACCGGCAGATCGCCGCCGGCGACCGGGTCACGCTATGGAACCCGTCCGCCAACCGCGA
>JASHOV010000524.1 GCA_030038495.1 Streptosporangiaceae bacterium | reverse complement strand
TAGGTGCCAGTGTCGACCTGGTAGCAGACGTCGTTGTTGTCCAGCATGATGAACAGCACCGAGCCGATCTGGAACTTGTACCAGTTTCCCTCGAAGTCGGCGGAGTGGTTTTTCGGCAGTATGTAGCGGGTCTGGTAGGACAGGTACCCCTGCGGGCCGTTGCCGGGCTCGTTCTCGTGGTTGCCCAGGGTCGGCATCCACGGCCGGTTCGCGGCTGAGAGCTGCGTGTTGTCGAAGTACTCCGCCCAGACCTGAGGCTGGAACAGCTGGTTGGAGTTGGCGTAGGACAAGTCGCCGTTAACGAGGTGCACGACCGGGTCGAATTGCTCGACCGTCGCGGCGGTCGCGATGGCGTTGAGCGACGCCTTGGCATAGGCGGTGTCACCGCAGGCGATATCGCCGACGCTGGTGAAGCGGAACGGCACGCGGCCCTCGGGCGCGGTGCGGAACGCGCCGGAGACCTGGGTCTCGCCGCCGCTGACGATCTGGTACACGTAGGTGGTGTCGGGCTGCAGGCCCTCGATCCTGGCGTGCTGGGCAATCGTCTGGATGCCGTTGTTGGAGTCGGTGTACGTGCGGGTCTCGGCGGCGACATTGCGGCCGAAGCCTCCGGCCGCGGTGCCGATCGTCACGGTCGGGTTGGACACCGACGTCGGGGTCACCCAGGACACGGCGACCTCACGAGCCGGGTCCTGGCCGAAGGTCAGGTGAACCTGCTCGGCCGTGACTGTGGCGGCCTTGGCGGCCTGCTGCCACAGGACCGGGCTGCTGGCTACAAGAAGACCGCCGGCCGTGACGCCGACGCCGCCGATGAACGACCGGCGCGAGATGCCGGCGCGCTCGATAATCTCCGTCATTACTGTCCTTCCCGGGGCATGCGACAAAACAAGGCAATGCTTCCGGTCTTGAAGGTCGGCCGGGCAAACTGAAGGTTGACACCCGGTTAACTGTCACAGCCGTTAGACACCGGCTGTAACAGAGCCGGGCTCCCCGCTAAACACGTTGAGGGAAGGCATCCCGCTGACCTAGCCTTCTCCGCATGGCGAACCCAGGTCCCCACAGCGGTCTCATAATCGAGGTTCCCGAGGCCGAGCCGGCCGTGCGCCAGCACCGGGCGCGCCTCGACGCCAGCTCGCCGCTCGGCGTCCCTGCTCACATAACGGTCCTCTTCCCGTTCATGCCGCCTGCGGCAATCGACGCGCCAGCGCTGAGCAGGCTCGAGGAACTGTTCGCGGAAGCCGGGCGATTCCGGTTCCAGCTGAACCGCACCGGCTGGTTCGGTGACGACGTGCTCTGGCTTGCCCCGCAGGACCCCGGGCCCTTCCGCGCCCTCACCCAGCAGGTCTTCCGCGCCTTCCCTGCATTCCCTCCGTTCGAGGGCCAGTTCGAGGAGGTCGTTCCCCACCTGACGATCGGCCACGGACATCCCGTTGCCGACCTTCGTGCCGCTGAGGACACGGTTCAGTTCCATCTGCCCATCAAGGCCAGCGCCGCCGCCATCACCCTGATGACTCAGCGGTCCGCCGGAGGGCACTGGACCAAGGCCGCCACCTTTCTCCTCAGATAGGAGCCCGGTCTGCGATGGCGGATGAGCAGCCGCTGACGGGCGGGAACGTGAGCGCTGGCCAGGGCGGCCCGCCTGATCCGCGGTTTCCACGACGCAGTGGCCGGCTTCGTCCAGCCCGCCGTGGCCATGGCGAGGCGCGGTGGCTGGCCCAGGATCGAGGGATTCGACAGCGAGCCAGGGGCTGCCGGCAGTCAGGCAGGAACCAGGTACGAGCTCAGGTGCGCGTCGAGCGCATCCAGGCCGGCCGCATCGGCGGGCGAGGCCCGGAACCCGATGTAACCGTCCGGGCGGATGAGGACGGCCTTTGGTCTCCCGGTCTGCGCCCGGTGGGCCCGCCCGCGGCCAACCTTGACCAGGCCGCCCCAGCGGTCGATGAACCGGGTCCAGTCGCCGTGATCGGCACCCGAGAACACCAGGTGATGTGCCGGGCCGGGGAGTTCATGCCAGCCGGCGTAGCGGGAGCCCGGTGTCGTCGCGCGCCCGCCAGGACTGCCGTACTCGCCGGTCAGCGGGCTGTCGGCGTAGGAGGTGTCGAGCATCGCCCGGGCTCGGGTGAAGGCGGCGGCATCTTCCGCGGACAGCGGCTCGGGGGCGATGCCAGTGCGCGCGGCCTCGACCGCCGAGTGCGCCATCTGGTGAATCCGGTCCGACGTCTCCAGTACGCGCGCGGCCGCGGCCTCGCGCTCGGGCGCGTAGCTGCCGGTCAGTGCGGGCCGGGCCCGGCCCCGGATCTCCAGGGCCAGCTTCCAGGCCAGGTTGTGCGCGTCGTGCAGGCCGCAGTTCAGTCCCTCACCGCCGAACGGGCTGGAAAGGTGTCCGGCGTCACCGAGCAGGAACCAGCGCTCCCCCGCCAGCCGCGGGGCCATCCTGCGGTGCATGCGGAACGTCGATCCCCAGCCGATGTCGGTCAGCTCCACCGCATCCGGGACCCGGCGCCGCAGGCAGGCGGCGACCGCCGCCGGCGAGATGTCGCGGGCCAGTAGTTCCGCCTCGTCGCGGTGCAGGTCACCGATGAACGTGATCCAGCGCTCGCCGGGCAGCGGAGCCAGCAGCACGTATCCCTCGGCGCTGGCGATGAGGGCCGAGCCGTCCCGCGGCAGGCCGCAGGAAACGCGCACGTCACCGGCCAGGGCGGTGCCGGGGTAGGTCTCCCCCGCCAGGTCGCCGGCCAGGGACTGCCGGGTCAGGCTGTGCGCGCCGCCCGCCCCGATCACCCAGCTCGTCTCCGCGGTCTCCGGCGCGCCGTCGGCTCCCCTCAGCTCGACCAGCACGCGGTCGGCCTCGGGCCGCACCGACACGACCTCGGTGCCGCGTTCAACCGTCCCGCCGAGGTCGGCCAGCCGGTCGGCCAGGATCTCCTCGGTCCGCCATTGCGGCAGGCTGCACTCAAACCCCCACGGCGAGTCGGTGCCCGCGAAGGCCATCTCGGCCACCGGCGCGAGTGCCGGATCGAATACGCGTGCGAATTCCAGGTGCACGGAGGACGCCAGGAAGTCATCCATGAGGCCGGCCTGGCCGAGAATCTCCAGCGTGCCCGGCTGCAGCGCCGTGGCGCGCGCCTGCCTGGGCGGGCGCGGCTCGCGCTCGACAACGCGGGCCGGCACGCCGAGGCGCGCAAGCTGCAGCGCAGCGAACAATCCCGACGGACCAGCGCCGATGACCAGTACCGGCGCCCCGGACCTTGCGACCCCCGTCACGATCCCACCCCCGCGACCAAGGTTACGAGGGCGCGTCGGCTGCCCGACTGCCGGGACAATCCGAAGTGCGCGCCCGCACCGTGCCGGCGATGCCCCAGAACCGCTCGGCGTCGACGCCAATGGCGGGGAGGTGCTCAGATTCATCCCGGCCACTGTCGCCTGGCAGGCGGGCTCGGTCAGGTGCGGCCGTCGCGGCCGATGGTGACGGGAATGGCGTCGCCCCAGCCGCCGCCGGTGGACAGGATGGCGTTGTCGCCGGGCTGGACGTCGCGGGGCGGGGTGAGGGGGTGGGTGGTGTCAGTCCTGCGGATCAGCAGGTCGCCGAACATGAGGTCCTGCCGCCAGATCGTGGTATCGAGCCGACCTGGCGCGGTGACGGAGAGGCTGAGAGCCGCGGGATAGGTGGCGGCGGTTGCCGGATCGGCGTAGCCGATCTCGGAGAACAACTCGCGGCTGGTGAGCAGCGTCTTGTCCGGCCCGGCCAGCGCCCGGCGGACCTGGGCTGCCCCGGGGTCGGGCGGGAGCGATAGCTGGTCCATGAAGGTGGAGTAGTCATCGCCGGGGAACTGGCGGATGGGTGCCAATGTGATTCCGGTGAGGGCCTCGGCCTGGCCGACGGCGCTGTCCCACTGGTCTTGCCGGGTGCGCTCGGTCCGGTCGGGGCCGGCCGAGTCGTAGCCCGCGACCGTGTAGCGCACTGTGCCGGGGATGAACGCGGTGCCGGGATGGGCGAAGCGGGTGGCGAGCCCGGCCATAAGCTGCTGCTGGGCCAGGTCGCGGCGGGGCTCGTTGTAATAGATCATCCCGGCGATGACGTCGAAGCTCCCGGTGTCGGCGGGTAGATCCACAAGGTTGCACTCGAGGAACTCGATCCGATCGGCGACGCCGTTCTCTTCCGCCAGCGCCCGCGCGTCGTCAAGCTGGCCCCTGTCCACGGCGACGACCCGGCGGGCACCGAGCCGGGCTGCCATGATGGCCAGCACTCCCAGCGAGCCGCAGCCAGCGTCGAGCACGACCGACGACGGCCCGATCACTGACGACATCGCCAGTCGCAGAGCCAGGATGCGCTGAGGCGCGCCGGCCAGCAGCATCATGTGGACCAGCGGTGAATCGCCGACGCCGAGCTGAGCGGGATGAGTCATATTGGCTCCCGGGATTCGCAGAATGTAGCCATTAATTTCAGCCACCGTAAGGCTGCCGGAGAACTCCCGTCTGCCTCCGGGGCGCAACGTGCCCCCGCCGCAAGCCATCGACGGCACCAATCCAGCCAATGTCATTCAGCGTGCGCGAACGTGCTGGTCGTCACCGTGACCTCGTCAGCACCAGAGGCGACGAGCAGGCGGGACTGGCCCCGGGCCGAGGAGTAGCGCGGGCTCTCAGGCCCGGGGAGGTGCGGAGCGCGCGACAGCCATATCCATAAAGCCGCCCAAGAGCTGCAACACCGCAGACACCAGGAACCACGCCGCCCACCGGTAACATTTGCGCCGATCCCGGTCAGTTCCCGCCTTGCGACCGAGCGAGAGCAGGACCAGGCCGATGGCGAGGTTAAAGCCGCCGGCGGTAAAGCGGACGCTCGCGACCGCATGGAGGTGCCGCTTCTCCCATGGCCTGATCAGACGCCTCATTACGGCGACAGATCGCGAGGCTGTGGTGTCGTCATCTGGTGCGTGCATGGAAATGCCTCCGGTCGCAGAACGGATCGAGGACGGGCTCACTAGCTGCGCCCGGCTCCCGGCGCGCGCATGCCGGTCAGGAACGAGGCGACCTGCTGCACGAACTGCCTGACGGCGCGCGGGTCGAGCCCGGTGCCGGTCACGCACCGCTGCCGGTCGATGGCGATCTTGACCAGGTCGTGGTCTGCGGCCCCCACCCGCCCGAGTGCCCACTGGCCGCCACCGAGCTTGGACAGCAACGCACCGTCCACGGCGAACCGCCACGCCCGGCACGCGTTGAGCACTGCGTACTCGTCCGGCGAGTTCTCCGCTGCCCAGCGAAGCTCGCGCAGCATCTGCGCGCGGGCAAGGTCATCAGGTACCGGCCCGAACACCTCCCGCGCCGGGCGGCCGGGGCCGAGCAGCCGTCCGGCTGTGCGGCACACCGCGAAATACAGCACCAGGTCGGGATCCCCGCCGTGCTCGTGGCCGTCGAGGACCTTGGCGCTTCCTGGCGTCGTAGCCTGGTGCAGCTCGAACGCTGGCTCGGCTGTCGGGTGCTTCGCGACCTCGGTCGTGACCACGCTCAGTTCTAGTCCGTGAGCCGGGCACGGCAAGCTATGGTCACTGAGGGCGTCGGTGGCGGCGGCCTGCTGAGCGGCCGTCATCGGGCCGTCGGTCACCGCGACTATGTCCACATCGCTGCGGCGGGCGTCGAATCCGCCGAGCACGGCCGAGCCGTGCAGGTAGACACCCACCAGCTGCGAGCCGAGCAGTGCCGCCAGCGCGCAGGCCGCGTCCTGCGCGTACCGCTCTGACAAGGTGTCCATGCACCGTAACCTAACGGGATCGCGGTGCCGTTCGGTTCGGCGCGCGACAATGTATGCAGGCCCGAGCTGGCGGCGGAGGAAAGACTGATGGAGCTCCGGCCGGCATACGCCACGCAGGCATGCGCGATCTATCGGCACGCCGTGAGCAGTGTCCTGTCCTCATCCGGTGACGGCTGAGTCGGCGCCGCCACGTAGCTCGCCCCCGCTTGCCGCAGAGCCCTGGCTCAGGGCCCGCCACCGCCGCCAGACCTTGAAGGCACCCAACGTTCCCCAGCCGAACAGCGCCGCCAGGCCGAGGCAGACTACCGCCACGGCGACGGGGGTGAGCCAGTCGGTCGTGGTGATGTACCGGGCGCCGGGAAACTCGGAATGCCCCGGCTGCTTGGGGTCGACCAGCACCCGCACGAGCTGGCCGGCCCGGACGGACACGCCGTAAGGGACGTAGATCGTCGTGGCCACGTGCCCGGCCACGGGCTGGGCCAGGATCGCGGTGATCTCCGCGGTGTACCAGGTCGAGGTACGGTCCTGATGCTCGAAGTTGTGCACGGCGAAGACCAGCGCGTCCCGGCGCAGCCCGCTGGACTGGGTGTAGGCCGACGTGTCGGACTGGCCATGCAACTGGAAGGCGTTGACCACCGACGCGATCGCGATGCCGGTGAGGGCCAGCGTGAAGATGGCGGGAAGGATCGGGCTGTGCACGGCGGGCCTGCGCCGGCCCCGCCGCGACGTGATGCCGGGCGCGGCCTGGCTGTAGACGCCATGGCGGCGCTGGCGGTCCCTCCGCACGGCATGCACGACGAGAAGCACGCCGACGGCGAGGATGCCCAGCTCGACTATGGCGCCGCCCCAGCTCCGGCCGCCTGCGGTCAGATTCCCGATGACCGCCGCCAGCCCGAACAGGGCGAGGAGTACGCCCAGCGCGGCGGTCAAGACGATGCCGGCAATCCCGCGCTTCCGGTTCTGCATGTGCCCTCCCGGCAGCTCCTTAGAGGGACAGTGCCAGCGCGGGCTGCATCCGGCCTAGTGCGTGCACGCCGGTCATGACGAGCGCGGCTGCCACGGCCGGTGTGCCGCCGTTCCCATCCCAGTGATGGCCGCCGCCCGGGCACCAGGGATTCGCCGGGACGCCGGCGCACGGGTTGGGCATGGTCGGCAGGTTCCTCGGCACGGGCTTCAGCACGACCTTGCCGGTTATATGCGGGTAGTGCGCGTTCGCCGGACACGGCGCCAGGCCGGTATCGCACAGCACCTGCGTGAACAGCTCGCCGCCGGTGTTGCCCGCCTTCGTGATCGCGCCGCAGCGGCTGTACTTCTTCTCGAGGTTGCCCGGCGCGCTGCCGTTCGGGTCGCGGTTGCCGGCAAAGCAATTCTGCGCCTCGCCCCCGTACAGGGTGATCTGGCCGAAGTCGGAGTTGCTTGGGTTATGGAAGTAGCCGTCGTGGCCGAACCAGTTGTGCAGCAGCGCGTCACCCTCGGGGTCCATGACGCAGCCGAAGATGGCGTTCTGGTGGCCGCCGATGCCCTTGCAGGTCTGGTGCAGGCTCGGCGTGCCGGACTGGGCGTAGGGCACGAACAGCACACCCCAGGCACCGTTGTTCACGATCGTGTTGTCCATGACCGTGTCGTAACGGCCGCCCGATACGGTCATGCCGGTGCCGACTGGTCCGGCCGCGGCCGAGCCCGCCGCCGGGGCCATATTGTTGTTGTTGTTGTGAATGTAGTTGTGGATCACGACCCAGCAGGACCTGGTGTGCGTGGTCCGGCTGATGCGGCCGTGCGGGCACCGGCCGTCCTGCGGGGCCGGCGGGTCGCCGATGATCTGGGTGTTGGTGTCGAGCCCGTCCTGGTTGTGGTCGAACTGGGAGTTCTCGATGATCACCGTGCCGCCGGAGTTGGTACCGGAGTAGCCGAGAGCGTTGTTCTCCATCCACATGTGGTCCATAACCACATCACACCGCTGCTGGCAGGCGCCCACGTAGGTACCCGAGTCGTTCATGTTGTTCGCGTACAGCTCGTTCCAGGTCGCCGGCCCCGCCGAATTGCTCGCGAAGATGCCATACTCCGCGGCGGAGCTCTCGGCGGCGAAGAACGTCGATGTCGCCGTCAGGTAGCTGCCCCAGTAGCCGGTCAGGCCGATCTTGCCGGAGTTGTCGCCGCCGTTCCACCAGATCTGGTTGCCGGAGTCGCCGGTGCCGGCCAGGAAGTTGCAGACCGTGAGGTTCTCGATGCTGACGTCGCTGGCCTTCCACACCACGATGCCGTTGCGGCCTACCGGCTGACCCTTCACCACCCGGCCGTAGTTCTGCGCCGACGGCTGCGAGCTGCACGGCGTCGCGCCGGCCAGGGTGCCGTCGACGATCACCGTGTTGCGGTTCATGCCGCGCAGCGTGATGCCGTTCTTGTGAATGAACACGCCGCCCATCGCGCCGTCGGCCGGGTTGCCATACTCGCCCTTGGTCTCGTCCGCGGTCTCGTGGTAGTCGCCGGGGCCGACCAGGATCCAGTCACCGGGCCGTGCGGCGTTGACCGCGGCCTGGATGCTGGTGTAGCCGCCCTTCTTGCCGTGGTAGGTGCCGACGAGCAGCACCTTCGGGCTGGCCCCCGCTGCGTGGCCCGCCGTGGCGGAGCCCGCCGTGGCGGAGCCCGTCGTGGCGGAGCCCGCCGACAGCGTCCATGCCGACAGCATCCCGCAGCCGAGCGCCACCGCCCCGAGCGTTGATGTCAGCCGGACCGCGCCGCGAATGCGATTTCTCACGCCAAACCTCCGGTTAACCGTCCGTCAACAGCAAAACCATACGAGCGTGGCTTACTCGCCGCTAGCGGAACGGCCGGGAGCGCCGGGGACGTCTTAGCGGTAGCGTTTGGGGGTCACGAGACCCCAACCGCTACCGCTAAGCCGTGATCTTGGTTCTCGGCTGCCGAAGGGCGGCGGGTCAGCCGAACTCGAGACCGGCGAACTCGCCGCTCGTGCGCCACTGCTCGATGTGGCGGAAAAACGCGGCCGCGCCGTGCACGTAGCCGCCGAACAGCGAGTGGCTGCTGAGCTCGCCGCCCTCGTTGTTGTAGTAGCCGGGCGTGCAGCCGGTCAGGAACCTGCGCATGATCGGGTTGGCGTTCATCAGCTCCATCCAGGCGTCCTGCGCCGCCGGGGTCACCTCGACCAGGCCGTAGCCGCCGCTGACCGCATGCGACACCACGGCGGCTACCGTCTTCGCCGAGTCCGACAGGTTGTGCGGAACGTTGGCCACGAAATTCGCGCCCTGCGATAGCTGGACCACGAACGCGTTGGGAAACCCGTGCATGTGAATGCCGTGCATGGTGCGCATGCCGTCCGCCCAGTACTCCGAGAGCAGCACCCCGTCGCGGCCGGTGACGTCGAACCCGGTGCGTCGCGTCGGGGCGGTGCCGACCTCGAAGCCGGAGGCGTAGATGATGCAGTCGACCGGGTACTCGGCGC
>JASHOV010000523.1 GCA_030038495.1 Streptosporangiaceae bacterium | reverse complement strand
GCCCGGCTACGGTCAGCACGACGACGCCCGCGCACAGCCAGATCAGCGGTGCCGCGGTGAGCACTCCGCCGGGCAGCGCCGGGACGTGCGTGAACGGCGAGACGTCCAGCACGGGCTGGGCAAGGTTGAATCCCGGCCCGAACACCGCGATCGCAATCGCCAGCCCGACTACGGTCCAGCCCGCGGCGACGCTCCAGCGCGGCAGCAGCCCGACGAACGCCAGCGCGAACGCGCCGATCAGCAGCGACGCCGGGATCTGCACCAGCGATGCGCCGAGCAACCTGGGCAGCTGGGTGCCGAGGGTCGAGCCGGCCAGTCCGTATCCGAGTCCCATGCCCAGGCCGCCGGCCACCAGCACCGCGACGGTGCCCGCGGCCGCGACGAGCAGGTGGCTCGCGCCCCAGCGGACACGCCCGACCGGCCCGGCCAGCAGCGGCTCGGCGTGACCGTCGGTCTCCTCCGATCGCAGCCGCAGCACCGCGGCGACGGCGAACGCTGCCGCCACCATTGCGACGAGGCTCATGCAGGCGGCCAGGTAGGCGTCGGTGATCGCGTTCTGATGCGCGATCCTGGTCAGAGTCTTGGCTACGGCGCCCTGCCGCGATCCGATCAGCTGGCCGATGCCGTTGGCCACCACGCCGATGGCTAGTCCGCCCGCCAGGAATCCCGCGGCCCAGCCGGCCACCGAGCCGCGCAGCAGCCGCCAGGACAGGCCGATCGGGCCGGCCAGCAGGGCACCGGCCCTCGCCGGACCCGGTCGCTGCGGCATCAGGCCGGCGCCCTGGTCTCGGTAACTGGCCAGCATGAACGCCACCGCGGTCCCGGCGATGGTCGCGGCGGCGGGCAGCGCGAGGACCCACCAGCGCTCGCCGCCGAAGGGCCGGAGCAGCTCCGCCCAGCCGATCGGCGATAGCCAGGTCAGCCAGCTCAGATGGTGGCTACCACCGGAGTCGCCGACGCCGCGCAGGAAGAAGACCATGGCGATCACCACGATCGCGATACCGCGTGCACCCCGCGCCGTGCCGCTGATCTGCGCGGCGATCGCCGCGACCGCCGCGAACACGAGCCCGCAGCCGAACTCGCCCAGGCCGAACGCGAGCGAGCCGGTCAGCGGAAGCCCGCCGAAGGCCAGCGCGGCAGTAGTGAGTACGAGCACGGCCGCGTTGGCCACGCCGGCTACGGTCAGCGCAACGGCAAGCGACGCGCGCCGGCCCACGACTGTCGACCCGACGAGCTCAAGCCGACCCGTTTCCTCGTCGCCCCGCGTGTGCCTGACGACCAGGAAGATGCTCATCAGGCCCGCGGCCAGCGCGGCGTAGGCCAGGTACCGCCAGGCCGCGATCGCTCCCAGCGAGCTGCCGTGGAGCTGACCGTAGAGGAACGACAGCGCCTCATCGTGGTGAATGCTGGCCAGGAGAGAGGCCCGGTCGGCAGCAGTGCTGTATACCTTCTTGAGCGCGAAGCCGCCGGACGCCGCTATCGCCAGCAGCGCGTAGATCCAGATGGGCAGCATGATCCGGTCCCGCCGGATCGCCAGCTGGGTCAGCTGCCGCGCCCCCGCGAAGGTGCTGCCCGGCCCGGACGCCGCCGGCGCCGCCGACTGCGTGGCCACCGCGGTCACGCCGGTACCGGCCCGTGGTCGTCCGGGGCGGAGATGTGGCCGTCCGTGGCGGAGATGTGGCCGTCGGCATTCGCGTAGTGGCGCAGGAACAGCTCCTCCAGCGTCGGCGGCTGGCTCACGAGGGTGCGCACCCCGGCGGGCACGATCACCCGCAGCAGCGCGTCAAGCTGGTCGGAGTTGACCTCGCACCGGATCCGCCAGGCCCCACTGCTACCGGTGCCATTGGTACCGGAACCGTCGCGGCCCGCGTCGACTACCAGGTCGTGCACGCCCGGCAGCGTCTCCAGCGCGGGCACTGGTCCGGACAGCTCGGCCGCGATCGAAGTCCGGGTCAGGTGCCGCAACTCCGCGAGGGTGCCGGTTTCCACCGTCCGCCCGGTCCTGATGATCGTCACCCGGTCGCATAGCGCCTCGACCTCGGACAGGATGTGGCTGGATAGCAGCATGGTGCGGCCACGCGCGCGCTCGTCCTGCGCGCACTCGCGGAACGTCGCCTCCATGAGCGGGTCGAGGCCCGAGGTCGGCTCGTCCAGGATCAGCAGCTCGGCGTCGGATGCCAGCGCGGCCACAAGTGCCACCTTCTGCCGGTTGCCCTTGGAGTACGCCTGCGTCTTCTTGGTCGGGTCTAGGTCGAAGCGCTCGAGCAACTCGGCCCGCCGCTTGGCGTCCAGCCCGCCGCGCAGCCGACCGAGAAGGTCGATCACCTCGCCCCCGGTGAGACTCGGCCACAGCGTCACATCGCCCGGCACGTACGCCAGCCTGCGGTGCAGGTCGACCGCCTGGCTCCAGGGATCGCCGCCGAGCAGCCGCGCGCTGCCCCCGTCGGCGCGCAGCAATCCGAGCAGGATCCTGATCGTGGTTGTCTTGCCCGCTCCGTTGGGCCCGAGGAAGCCGTGCACTTCCGCGGCCGCAACGGTCAGGTCAAGGCCATCGAGTGCGACCGTCTTGCCGAAGGCCTTGCGCAGGCCAGAGACTTCGATAGCGTTCACACCAAGCTAGTCTATACTTGTTTCATAAACTACTGAATATTAGGCGTATGGAAACGGGGTGATCCGGCTCACTCGTGTCAGCATCGCAACCGAACCGCAGCCGGGCGGGCCAAGCAGCCGTCCCAGCCGCGGACAGCACGGCCGCGGACAGCACCGGCGCGGACAGCACGGGCGCTGACAGCACCGGCGCTGACAGCACGGGCGCTCCCGGCCCTGGCGACGGTCGCCGGCCAGCACAGCGGGACCCGGCGGCCGTCCGGCGGTTCATCGAGCGCTTCACTGCGCAACTCACCCAGGCGGGGTTCCCGCGCACTCCGGCGCGAATCTTCGTAGCGCTGCTCACCGCCGACGACAGCAGCCTCACCGCCGCCCAGCTTGCCGAGCTGCTGCAGGCCAGCCCCGCTTCGGTGTCCGGGGGTGCGCGGTACCTCCTGCAGGTCGGCCTGATAACCGCCGAGGGTGAGCCGGGCTCGCGCCGCCAGCACTACCGGATGTCCGTCGACGTGTGGCAGGACATCGTGAGCCTGCGTGACCGCCAGTTCACCCGGTGGGCGGCCGAGCTCGCCGACGGCGTGCGCATTCTGGGCCCCGATTCCCCCGCGGGCCTGCGCATGGCGCAGACTGTGCGGTACTTCGAGTTCATCTCAGGCGAGATGGCCGACCTGCTGGAACGCTGGAAGCAGCGGGACTTCCGCGACTGACGCGGCCCGGCGGCCAGAAGAAGGATTAACCTCTGGCCCGCCGGCGCTGGTAAGACTGATAGTGACGGCTGACGAGAAGGGCTGCGACGTGGGGCGAGATCCGGCAGACCTCTACCAGGAGGAGCCTGGCGCGCCGGCACCAGAACGCGATCTCGTCCTGCTTTATTACCTGGACGGGTTCATCGACGCGGGCGCGGCAGGACGGCTGCTGGCCGCGCACCTGCTGAACACGCTCGAGCACGAGCGGATCGCCACGTTTGACATCGACTCCCTGCTCGACTACCGCTCGCGCCGCCCGATCATGACGTTCTCCAAGGATCACTGGGAGGACTACGACGCGCCGGAACTTGTGCTCTCGCTCATGCGCGACGGCGCAGGCACCCAGTTCCTGCTGCTGTCCGGGCTCGAGCCCGACCGCGAGTGGGACACCTTTACCCGCGCCGTCAGCCAGCTCTGCGCGCAGCTGGGCGTCCGCCTGGCCGTCGGCTTCCACGGCATCCCGATGGGCGTGCCGCACACCAGGCAGCTGGGCGTGACGGCGCACGCTACCCAGCCGGACCTCATCGAGGGCTATCGGCCGCTCGTCGACAAGCTCCAGGTGCCGGGCAGCGCCGCCGCGCTGCTGGAGTACCGGCTCGGCGCGGACAACCGCGCGGCCATCGGGTTCGCGGTGCACGTACCGCACTACCTGGCCCAGGCGGCCTATCCGGCCGCCGCGGTCACCCTCCTGGAGTCGGTGCGGCGCGTGACCGGCCTCGAACTGCCCGAGGACGCGCTGCGCGAGTCAGCGCGCCGGACCGACCTGGAGATCGCGCGGCAGGTGGAAGGATCGGCGGAGGTCGCAGAGGTCGTGCAGGCGCTGGAGCAGCAGTACGACGCCTTTACCGCCGACAGGGAGAGCCTGCTGGCCGACGAC
The DNA here is from genome assembly GCA_030038495.1 of Streptosporangiaceae bacterium. Classification (GTDB taxonomy): domain Bacteria; phylum Actinomycetota; class Actinomycetes; order Streptosporangiales; family Streptosporangiaceae; genus JAJYUU01. The sequence continues at coordinate 307 of JASHOV010000523.1, read as the reverse complement.
GCCGAGCCGATGCCCACGGCCGAGGAACTCGGCGCGCAGTTCGAGCGGTTCCTGGCCGAGCAGCAGGGCCGCGGCGAGAACCCCGACCTGTAGTCGCTACCTCACCTCGGTCAGCAGTCCGGTCGCCACGTCAAATACGAATCCGCGGACCGCGTCCGTGTGCGGGAGGAACGGGCTGCTCGTTATCCGCCTGATCGACTGGCGCACGTCGGCGTCGAGGTCGCTGAAGGCCTCCGCCGCCCACGGCGGCTTGATACCGGTCTCGGCCTCGATACTCTCCCTGAAGTCGTCGTCGGTGAACGTCAGC
>JASHOV010000522.1 GCA_030038495.1 Streptosporangiaceae bacterium | reverse complement strand
CTCGGCTTCCTGAAGTCGGTCGCCGTGGCTCCAGCGGAGCTGGAAGGCGCCTTCGCCGAGGGCATCGGCTTCGACGGGTCAGCAGTTGAGGGGTTCGCCCGGGTCTACGAGGCGGACATGCTCGCCAAGCCCGACCCCGCCACATTCCAGCTCATGCCGGTAGGTAATGACCGAGCCGGGACCGGGCGGATGTTCTGTGACATCGTGCTGCCCGACGGCTCCCCGTCCTACGCCGACCCCCGGTTCGTGCTGAAGCGGGCGCTGGCGAGGGCGTCCAGGCTGGGCTTCACGTTCTACACCCACCCGGAAATCGAGTTCTTCCTGCTGCGGGAGAAGCCCGACGCCGGCGCCAAGCCGCGGCCCATCGACTCCGGTGGCTACTTCGACCACACGCCGCACGGCATCGCGCACGACTTCCGCCGCGAGGCGATCACGATGCTGGAGGGCCTGGGGATCTCGGTCGAGTTCAGCCATCACGAGGGAGCGCCGGGCCAGCAGGAGATCGACCTCCGGTACGCGGACGCGCTGAGCACCGCGGACAACATCATGTCGTTCCGGCTGGCCATGAAGGAGGTCGCGCTGCAGCAGGGCGTGTACGCCTCGTTCATGCCCAAGCCGTTCAGCGAGCACCCGGGCTCGGGCATGCATACCCACATGTCGCTGTTCGAGGGCGACCGCAATGTCTTCCACGAGCCCGGCGCCGAGATGCAGCTGTCCAAGACCGGCCGGGCGTTCATCGCCGGGCTGCTGCGGCACGCCGCCGAGATCACCGCCGTGACCTGCCAGTGGGTCAACTCCTACAAGCGCCTGTGGGGCGGGACCGAGCGCATCGCCGGCGCCGGGGGAGAGGCGCCCGCCTACATCTGCTGGGGGCACAACAACCGGTCCGCGCTGATCCGGGTGCCGATGTACAAGCCGCAGAAGGGGAACGCCACGCGGATCGAGTTCCGGTCAATCGACCCGGCCTGCAACCCGTACCTGGCGTTTGCGGTGATCCTCGCGGCCGGCCTGAAGGGCATCGAGGACGACTATGAGCTGCCGCCGGGCGCGGAGGACGACGTGTGGGCGCTGACCTCGGCCGAGCGCCGGTCGCTGGGCATCGCGCCACTGCCGCAGAACCTGTCGGAGGCCATCAGCGTCATGCAGGGCAGCGAGCTGGTCGCGCAGACGCTTGGCGAACAGGTATTTGATTTCTTCCTGCGCAACAAGCGGGAGGAGTGGCAGGAGTACCGCAGCCAGGTCACCCAGTTCGAGCTGGACCGCTACCTCGGGGTTCTGTAAGGGAACGGCGGCTTCCGCGGCGCCTCGGACGCCGTGTCACTGCGGCCGATAGGGGAGCGATTTCAGTCCGGCTGCACGTCTACCGGCTGAACCGGGTTCTCTTCCATCGCCGCCAGGATCGCAGCGATGCGAGCGGAGTTGGGTGAGTGCAGGCGCTCGTAGATCTCCTGAGCCCGGCGAAGCGAGATAAGGGCTTGATCGGGACGGCAGCGGCCGATACCCTCCGTGGCCCGCGCCTCCTCGCGCTGAATGCCCAGGTCGATGGCGATGGCGTTAGCCCGCGCGTGGTAGTCATACGCCTCGCCGGGCGCTCCCATGGCCAGTGCCAGCTCACCCATGCTGTTGAGGACTTCGGCCTCACCGTTCCTGCTGTCGAAGTCGCGGTAAATGTCGTTGGCACGGGACAGGCTGGCGGCCGCCTGTTCGTAATCGCCAGTGGCAGTCTGGAGGATTCCCATCTGGTTGAGGACGCCGGCTTCGTCAAAGAGGTCACCGACATCGATGTAAAGCTGCCGGGCCCTGCTCAGGTTGGTGGTGGCGGACCCGAAGTCACCGGCTGCGCGCAGAGCGGCACCCAGATAGTAGAGGGCGCCGGCTTCATGCCAGACGCTGCCTAGCTCCCGGTACAGCTCGAGAGCACTCTCATAACTGCCGATGGCGTCGGCATACCGGCCGGTGGCTGCGTGTATCTCGCCGAGAAAGCAGAGCGCGTGGGCTTCGCCTTCTGGGCTAGGCAGAGCGCGGAAGATGTTCAGCGCTCTGGTCTGGCTGGCGGCCGCCGCCAGGCAGCCCCCCGTCTCGTACTGGATTGTGCCAAGGTTGCTGATCGTCTCGGCTTCACCGCGCTTGTCTCCGATCTGCACGTAGAGGCTCAGCGCGGCTTCCAGGTTGGCCATGCCGTCGCGCAAGTCTCCGGTCGCATAACGGAGCGCGCCTAGCCTCCTCAGTGCATTGGCCTCGCCAAGCAGGTCTCCGATTTCACGGTTCAGCGTCAGGGCGCGGGTGAGGTTTTCGACGGCGCCGGGGACATCACGGGTCATGTGCTGGACTTGGCCCATATCGACGAGCGCGCCGGCGGCGGCGTGCAGATCACCGATTTGCTCGGCGGTCTCGACAGCGAGACGGTGCAGGTCGACGGCCTGGTTCCAGTGACCTCGGTGGAGCAGAAAGCCGTTCATCGCGGCCGAGATCGCGATGGTGTATGCGGGATAACCGTATGCCGCGGCGTAGCTGGCAGCCGCATGCACGCGGAGGTAATTGGCATCCATCCACTCGATGGCTTTGCGCCTGGCGTCCAGCTTAGGCGCTTGAGGCGGCACGGTCACCAGGACGGCGGGAACGCCGGTCGGAGTGCGGCGAGCCAGGTGGCGCTCGGCGGCGCGAGCGAGGTACAGGTAATAGGCCAGCAGGTCTCGCTCCGCCTCCCCGCGTTCGCCCTTCGAGTCGGCTGCGGCTAGGCCGTGGGCGTGCTCGTGAATCAGATCGTGGAAACGGTAGCGCCCAGCGTCAACCTCGTCGATCAGGTGGCAGTCGAACAAGCGGTCGAGCTGCACGCCAGCACTGACTGGATCCGTACGATCGAGGACTGCGGCCGTGTGCCGGTCGATATCCGGGCCCGGGTGGAGGGCAAGCCGACGGAAAAACCGCTGCAGCCCAGAAGGCAGGTTCCGGTAAGACAGATCAAAGGCGGCGGCAACCGAGACGTGCTCGGCGGCCAGCCGACGAAGCCTGTCGCCGCTGGCGACCATGTCGGCGACTATGTCGGCAACCGTGCGGGTTCGGTGCTCCTGGAGGTAGCCGGCGAGCAGGCCGATCGCAATCGGCAGATAGCCACACAGCCGAACGGCGTCTGCGACCGGCTCGTCGTGGGGCCGGACATCGGGACGATCGGCCAGCCGGGCGAACATACCGACGGCGTCCTGATGACTCAGAAGGCCGATATCGACAGACACCGCCCCCAGGAGCGCGGAGAGCCGCTGACGGGTGGTGATCAGAACGAGCGCGTCGGCGTTACCGGGCAGCAACGGTAGGACCTGCTTGGTATCGATGGCGTCGTCGAACAGCAGAAGCACCTTGCGGCCGGCGAGTCGATCCCGCCACAACGCCGAGCGTGCATCCAGACTCTCGGGGATCATTGTCGGGGCAACGCCATCGGCGAGCAGCAGTGCCGACAGAGCATCGTCGGGATCAATAGCCATCTGCTCGGACGCGTGGCCATAAAGCCGGACAAAGAGCTGGCCATCGGGAAACCGGTTCGCGACCTCATGCGCGAAATGCAGCGCAACGGCGGTCTTCCCCGTGCCGGGCATTCCATGTATCACGCAGACCTGCGGTGCGCCACCATGGCGGCCCACCTTCGCGGCTGTGTGGCGCAATGTGGCCAGATCTGCCTCTCGGCCGATGAAGTTGGCAACGTTGCTCGGCAGCGTGCGGGTCGCCGCGGCCAGGGCGGGCGCCTGTGGCCCGAAGGCTGCTTGGAGGAACTCGGTACGGGCAGACCCGGTCAGGCCGAAGGCGTCGGCAAGCTGCCGGGCCGTATGCGGCTGGGTGGTGAGCGTCTCGCCGCGCTCCAGCGCGCTAATTGTCCGCAGGCTGAGCTGCGTTTCATCGGCCAATTCCTTCTGCGAGAGTCCAGCGCTGGCGCGGTATCGCCTGATCAGGTCGCTGAGTAACACTTTTAGACCCCACGAGATCTTCGAAAGTCCGGCGAGCGCGACGTACCTGCGGTTGTGACCATCTCATGATCGCACCCATGCTCTGACGGAACGGATTCCCTGCCAAGTTTGCCGCCGGGGCCCTTGCCTGAATACCGATAGCGAGACATGCTCATGACAGGCGAGCCTGAGGTGGCTGGCTTTCGCGCCACGATGGCCGTACGGCCCTGGCGTGGCAGCCTGAGGCTCTGGCTGATGTGCTCTGACCTGGGATAATGGCGTTCTGCGCATATTCTGCTGGTCGAATGCGCGTGGTAATCCGTGGCGTTGGCCGATTCTTTGGCCGATCCTTTTCGCGACAGGTGTCTGGTCATCCAGGGCCACCGAGGCGACAGCGGCTCAGCTGTTGCTTGCGAATTAGATCCTGACAGTGACCGGAGCTACCGCCGTCGTACGCACGCGGGCAAGGAACGTAGGGAGGTCGGTCATAATGGAACGTTTCGGAAGAGAAGTAGGAATTAGTCTCCTAGTCGGACTCGCCGTAGCCGTTATATGGGCAGTCCTCGGGATAGTAACGACTCATAGCGCCTGGTCGTGGCCGGACTTTTTCGGGCGCTCCGTCGCTATCGCGGTGCCAGTAGCTGCCTGGAAGGTAATAGGGATAGCGAAGATAGTCTTGGTCCTCGCGGTAGTCGTCGGGGTCGTCGTGCTCGGGGGAATCCTGGTTCTCTTGGCGGGATCCGTGTTCGGTATGTGACCATTTGCTCTCAACACAGTGGTCTTCGCCGACATGCTGCTCTCGGTGCTGGCGGACATTCTTAGCTCGGACTCCGGGAACAAGTTGATGCGTCGGCCGCAGCCATGCGGCTTTCCGTCGGCGCGACGCCTGACGTGAGCTGACTCGGCTTCAGGCGTGCCGTTCCCCGATGAGCGGCGCGACTGTCGACCGCGCCGAGCCATGTGGCCCGGATAACGGTGGCGTGGTCTTTGTCGCCGATGATCCGACGACTTGGCTGGTTGGCCTGCTCGCCGACGCAGTCCGCCGGAAGCTGATTGAGTTTGTACGCGGCGACGCGCAGGATCGAGCCCTCTCAGAGGCGTGCCGGGCTGCACCGACCCGAATTGCCAGCGATCTGTGGCCCAATGATGCTGCGGCGGCTGACGAGGTCGTGACGGTGGTCGGCGAGATCTTCCGCGCCTCATCACGACGCGGATGCCCGCGCACGGTCAGCCAGGTCGTGCCGTAAAGGGGCAGCACCAGGAGCGCTTAGGCTGGGCCAGCATGAGTGATGATCCGTTTCTGGTGGCGGCGGACTGGGATGCGGAACTGGCGGCGGAATGGGCCGTGCGTCTGGACGACCGAGCCGCCGATGAGATGCAGGTGCGGCTGCGCCGGCGCGTGTGCGAGCTGGCTGGCCTGCGACCCGGCGATCACGCGGTAGAGCTCGGCTGCGGCACGGGATCGCTGCTCGCCGACCTCGCCGCCGCGGTAGGCGATTCCGGAGCCGTGCTCGGCCTGGAGCCCCAGCCGTATCTCGCCGACCGCGCCCGCGCTCGGCTGGCCGGCTCTCCGGCAGTAACCGTCCATGTCGGTTCTGCGCAGACCCTGCCGCTCACCGCCGCCTCGGTGGATGCCGTCGTTGCGCAGACCGTGCTCATCCACCTGGCGCCGGCGACGCTGGACGATGCCCTTTGCGAGGCCAGGCGGGTACTGAAGCCCGGCGGTCGGCTGGTCTCGGCTGACCTGGACGCGGGTACGCGGGTGATCGACCACCCGGACCGGGTGACCACGCGCGCCATCACCACGTACAACTGCGACTACCAGTTCGCCGACGGCTGGCTGGCTCGGCGGCTCCCGCGGCTGCTGCGCTCGGCGGGATTCTCGGTGGAGTCGGTGGAGATACACCCGCACCTGGCCGCCGGCCCGGAGGGATACATGTTCGCCGGGGCAGTCCGGTTGGCGCAGGCCGCCATGACCAGCGGCGCAATCACGAAGGAAGCGGGCGAGCGCTGGATCGGCCAGCTGCGTGAACTTGCCGAAGCCGGCTCGTTCCTGACCAGCATCGACTACTACGTCACGGCCGCCGTCCGCTAGCTGGCGGTACCGGCGTGCGAGGGAATCGCTACCTTTTCTGATGTGAGCATGCCGCGCGGGAGCCTGGCCGGGCAGCTGGCCGCCATGGGTTTCGCGGACACGGCGCGGGCCCAGCGCCTGCTGGCCGACCTGCCCTGGGCCGGGCCGGGCCCGGATCCCGCGGTCATGGCGGCGCTGGCGACAGCGGCCGACCCGGACCTGGCCCTGGCCGGACTGGCCCGGATGGCACCCGACGCCGAGCTGCTCGCTGCGCTTCGCGACGACGACCGGCTCCGGGACCGGCTGACGGCCGTGCTCGGCGCGAGCTCGGCGCTGGCTGATCACCTCGCGCGGCATCCGGCTGACTGGCGGCTGCTGGCCGCGGGCGCGCCGTTCCCTTCGATGACGGCGACGGAGGAGACGGAACCGCGCGCCGAGCTGCTGGCCGCCGTCGGCGCGAGCCCGGGCGAGGCAGAGCCGGTGGCACCGGCGGCCGATGGCGCGGACCCGGCGACCCGGCTGCGCGTCGCCTACCGCAGACGGCTGCTGCGGATCGCCGCTCGCGACCTGACCGGCGAGGACGCGCTGGATGTGGTGATGTCCGGGCTGGCCGACCTGGCCGTGGCCGCGCTGGACGCGGCGCTGGCGATCGCGAGATCTGAGCTGCCGGCCGGCACAGCGCCGGCTCGGCTCGCGGTGATTGCCATGGGCAAGTGCGGCGGTCGCGAGCTGAACTACGCCAGTGACATTGACGTGATTTTCGTGGCAGGCTCGCCCGACGGCGCCGAGACCACCGGTAGTTTCGACACCGCAGGGCTGCGCACCGCCACGGCGCTGGCCGCCGGGCTGATCAGGGTCTGCTCGCAGAGCACGCCGGAAGGGCCGCTGTTCCCCGTCGACGCGAACCTGCGCCCGGAGGGTCGCGACGGCCCGCTCGTGCGCACCGTCGCGAGCCATCTGGCCTACTACCAGCGCTGGGCCAAGACCTGGGAGTTCCAGGCGCTGCTGAAAGCGCGGTTTGCCGTCGGGGACGTCGCGCTCGGCCAGGAGTACCTGGCCGCCGTCTCGCCGCTGGTCTGGCACGCCGCGGAGCGCGAGGGTTTCGTTCCTGATGTGCAGGCGATGCGGCGCCGGGTGATCGCCCGCCTGCCCGCGGATCAGGCCGGACGGGAGCTGAAGCTCGGCCCTGGCGGGCTGCGCGACATCGAGTTCGCCGTCCAGCTGCTTCAGCTGGTGCACGGGCGAGCGGACGAGAGCCTGCGCGAGCCCGCCACGCTTCCGGCGCTGGCTGCCCTGGCGGCGGGCGGGTACGTGGGCCGGGCAGAGGCCGCTGCGATGGCGTCGGCCTACCGGTTCCTGCGCGGCGCCGAGCACATGCTGCAGCTGCGTCAGCTGCGCCGCACCCATCTGCTGCCGGAGGACCCGGTGGAGCTGCGCGAGATTGGCCGGGCGATGTGGCGGCTCCGGCTGGACCCAGTGGCTCCGCCTCGCGTGGGCCTGCCGCACGGCGACCCGGCGGCGGAACTGGTGGCCGAGTGGCGGCGGCACGCCGGCCAGGCCCGGCAACTGCACGAGAAGCTGTTCTACCGGCCGCTGCTTGATGCCGTGGCCCGGCTGCCCGGCGAGGCCACCCGGCTGACACCAGAGGCCGCCGTCGCCCGGCTGGAGGCGCTGGGCTATGTCGATCCAGCCGGGGCGCTGCGGCACCTGGAGGCGCTGACGGCGGGGGTGTCCAGGAAGGCCGCGATTCAGCGGACGCTGCTGCCCGTGCTGCTCGGGTGGCTCGCCGACGCGCCCGAGCCCGATGCCGGCCTGCTGGCGTTCCGTCAGGTCAGTGAGGCGCTCGGCGGCACACCGTGGTACCTGCGGCTGCTGCGGGACAACGCGATCGTGACCCAGCGGCTAGCGCGGCTGCTGGCGTCGAGCCGGTATGCGACCGGCCTGCTGCTGCGCGCGCCCGAGGCGGTGAACCTGCTTGGCGACGACGCGGAGCTCGCGCCCCGGCCGCACGACGACCTGCTGGCCGAGGCGACCTCGGCGGCGCGGCGCCATCCGGTTCCGGCCGAGGCCGCGGCGTCGGTCCTGGCGATCCGCCGCCGCGAGCTGCTGCGAACCGCGGGCGCGGACGTGCTGGGCCTCGCGGGCATCGAGGCGACCGGTGAGGCGCTGACCTCGCTGACCGCGGTCACCATCGGCGCGGCGCTGGGCGCGGCCGTCAGGGAAGCGGAGCGGGTCGCGGGCGGGGCGCTGCCCACCCGGATCGCCGTGATCGCGATGGGCCGGTTCGGCGGGCGGGAGATGGGCTACGCCAGCGATGCGGACGTGCTGTTCGTGCACGAGCCGCTGCCCGGCAGCTCGGACGAGGCCGCCACTCGTGCCGCCCATGCGGTGGCCGAGAGCCTGCGCGCGCTGCTCAGCCGGCCCGGCCCCGATCCCGTGCTGCAGCTGGACGCGGGCCTGCGGCCCGAGGGCAGGCAAGGGCCGCTGGTCCGGACCCTGGCGTCCTACCGGGCCTATTACCGGCGCTGGTCGCTGGCCTGGGAGTCGCAGGCGTTGCTCCGGGCCGAGTTTGCGGCCGGCGACTCGGGCGTGGGTGCCGCGTTCATGTCGCTGGCCGACGAAGTCCGCTACCCCGAGAACGGGGTGGGCGCGGATGCCGTGCGGGAGATCCGCCGGATCAAGGCCCGGATGGAGGCCGAGCGGATGCCGCGGGGTGTCGAGCCGGCGCTGCACCTCAAGCTCGGCCCGGGCGGGCTCGCGGACGTCGAGTGGGTCGCGCAGCTGCTGCAGCTCCGTCATGCGGCCGCCGTTCCCCCTTTGCGCACGACCCGGACACTGGCGGCTCTCGGCGCGGCAGCCGGAGCCGGGCTGGTCGATCCGGCGGACGAGCGCACGCTCGCGACGGCCTGGCTGCTCGCGTCCCGGATACGGGACGCGGTGATGCTGGTCCGCGGCCGGGCATCGGACACACTGCCGTCGTCGCCCGCGGAGCTGGCCGTCGTCGCGCGCATACTCGGTTATCCGCCGGATGGCGCGCAGGATCTGGTCCAGGACTGGCGTCGGGCGGGACGGCAGGCCAGGGCGGTGATGGAGCGGCTGTTTTACGGGTGACGGGAGCGACCGGGGCTGGCCGGGCCCCGGCCCCGCGCAAAAAGAACGTGCGTGCCGGGGCCCGGCCAGCCCCTGGCGCCGGCCACCCGCTTGCGGTTCGCCGCCTGGACAAGCAGCGGCCCCGTCAGGGGCGCAACCCCGACGGGGCCCGATCCGACAGGAAGGAATCAGGATCGCTGCCATTTTAATTGAGCGATTAACTCCATGTCATTAATTGGCCGCGACCGGGCCCGGCATGAGTGCGCCAAACCGGGCGCCGGCCGCCGTTCCCGCCACAAAACCTGGCCGGCCCGGGCAGCCGGGGGCGCGTCAGCCAGCGGTCAGACGTCGTAGTACAGCTCGAACTCGTGCGGGTGCGGGCGCAGCCTGATCGCGTCGATCTCGTTCGAGCGCTTGTAGTCGATCCAGGTCTCGATCAGGTCGGGCGTGAACACGCCGCCCTCGAGCAGGTAGTCCTGGTCGGCCTCGAGGTGGCTGAGTACGGCCTCGAGCGAGCCCGGCACCTGGGGTATGGCCCTGGCCTCGTCCGGGGGCAGCTCGTAGAGGTCCTTGTCCACCGGCTCGGGCGGCTCGATCTTGTTCTTGATGCCGTCCAGCCCGGCCATCATCATGGCGGCGAACGCCAGGTACGGGTTGCAGGACGGGTCCGGGACCCGGAACTCCAGCCGCTTGGCCTTCGGGTTCGGTCCGGTGATCGGCACCCGGATGCAGGCGGACCGGTTGCGCTGCGAGTAGACCAGGTTGACCGGGGCCTCGAAGCCGGGCACGAGGCGGTGGTAGGAGTTCATCGTCGGGTTGGTGAAGGCGAGCAGGGACGGAGCGTGCCTGAGCAGGCCGCCGACGTAGTACCGGCCGAGGTCCGAGAGCCCGGCGTAGCCGACCTCGTCGTAGAACAGCGGCGCGCCGTCCTTCCACAGGCTCTGGTGGCAGTGCATGCCCGAGCCGTTGTCACCGAAAAGCGGCTTGGGCATGAACGTGACGGTCTTGCCAGCGGCCCTGGCCACGCTCTTCACCACGTACTTGTAGAGCATGAGGTTGTCGGCCATCTTCAGCAGCGTGTCGAATTTGATGTCGATCTCGGCCTGGCCGGCAGTGCCGACCTCGTGATGCTGCATCTCTACGGTCAGGCCGCACTCGATGAGCTTGCGGACCATCTCCGACCGCAGGTCGGTGTAGTGGTCCATCGGCGGGACGGGGAAGTAGCCGCCCTTGTAAGCCGGCTTGGCCCCGAGATTGCCGCCCGGCTCGTCGCGGCCGGTGTTCCACGCGCCCTCGATGGAATCGATGTGGTAAAAGCCCTGGTTCGGCCCGGTCTCGTAACGAGCGGAGTCGAAGATGTAGAACTCCGCTTCTGGCCCGAAGTAGGCGGTGTCCGCGATGCCGCTGCCACGCAGGTAGTCCTGTGCCTTGCGGGCAATGTTGCGGGGATCGCGCGAGTACGGCTCGCCGGTCAGCGGGTCATGCACGAAGAATGTCAGGTTCAGGGTCTTGTGCGTGCGGAACGGGTCGAGGACCGCAGTGCCCGGATCCGGCAGTAGCAGCATGTCGGACTCGTGAATCTGCTGGAAGCCGCGGATCGACGAGCCGTCGAACATGCGGCCCTCGGTGAACACGTCCAGGTCGAAGCTCTCGGCCGGCACCGTGAAGTGCTGGACCGTCCCTGGCAGGTCACAGAACCGAACGTCGACGAACTGGACCCCCTCGGCCTTGATGAACGCCAGTACCTCATCGCCGCTTGTGAACATCAGCTCTCCTTTTAGGCCGACAGCCGGGGAACACTCTCGACTGCCCCCGGGTCAGACGCCGCTGCCCGGCGCGCCCTTGACGTTAGCCGCGAACGGTTTCCTTGCCGTGTCCCCATTGTTTCGCCGGTGTTACGCCGGTCTGCGGCCGGCCGCGCCTCAGGGCCGACGCTGCCCGTCAGCATGCCAACTATGCAGGGGCTTTGGCCTGCCGGCTCGCCGCAGCGGATACCGTTTAGTCGTGACCAACCAGCATGCGGCCGGCGACGCTGGCGAGGCCTACCCCGGCGAACGCCTGGGACTGCCGGAGTTTGGCGCGCGGTCGGTGGCCGGCTGGAGCAGGCGGCTCGGGGCGCTGCTCATCGACTGGGTGATCTGCAGCCTGATCGCGCTCGCGTTTTTCTACCACCCGTCGGCCGGGCACGCCGCGAATGCGCTGGTACGGACGCGATTGTGGACGCCGGCGGTGTTCGGCGTGCAGGACTTCGTGCTGACGGCGACGACCGGCTTCACGGTCGGCAAGCGCCTCACCGGCCTGCGGGTGATCAGGGTGGATGGCATGCCGGTTGTTGGCTTCCTCCGCGCGCTGGTCAGGACCGCGCTGCTGATGCTGGTCGTCCCCGCCATCATGATGGACAGGGACCTGCGTGGCCTGCAGGACAAGGCGGCGGGCACGGTCGTCGTCCGCCCGTAGGCGCCGCCCGGAGCACGAACGGCTCGCTGGTTTAACGGGAACGGGGGCGCGGCGGCTTGGGCATGCGGGCATTGCGCGGCATCGGGCCCTTGGGCATCTGCAGTGCCTGGGGCAGGGCGTTCAGGCGGAAGTTGAGCTCGGCCACCGCCTGGCCCTTGAGGTTGCGCGGCAGCTTCATGATCTTCTTCTGCAGTTCCTTGATCGGTACCTGGCCCTCGGCATCGCCGACCTGGAAGTCGTAGATCGGGATCTGGCTGGCGATCCGCGAGATCCGCTTCTTCTCGGCGGCGAGCAGGCTGGGCAGCCGCGTCGGCGAGCCCTCGCCGACCAGGATGACGCCGGGCTTTCCGACGGTGCGGTGCACGACGTCCATGTTCCGGTTAGCCGCGATCGCCGGGGTTGTGGTGAATCCGCCGCGCAGGCTCTGCAGGATCGCGGCGGCGGCGCCGGTCTGGCCCTCGATCGCCTTGAACTGAGCCGACTGCGCGAAGCGGCCGAATAGCAGCATCGCCCCCATAAGCCCGATGAGCACCCCGAACGGGGTGAAGAGCCATATGGGGCCGATAAAGATTCCGAGCAGGACGAAGATCACCAGGATCCCGACGCCCGTCAGCGCGACCAGCGGCAGGGCCTTCGGATTGGCCCTGCGGACGATTCCGCCTACGAGGCGTATCTGCTTGATGCGCCCCATCGAGGCGGGATCATCGGGCAGCTCAGGCATCAGCCCGTCGGACTTTTTCACCATGACGGCGAGGATACCGGTCCCGATCGTCTTTCCATCGCCTGGCGGTACAGCCGCCCGGCCCGGTAGGACGACCGGACCAGCGGTCCGGACTGAACCCCGGCGAAGCCCAGCTCGGCGGCCTCTTCTTCGAGCTCCCCGAACTCCTCCGGCGGCACCCAGCGGTCGACGGGATGATGCCTGGCCGAGGGCCTCAGGTACTGGGTGATCGTGAGCAGGTCACATCCGGCGGCTCGCAGGTCGGCCATCGCCTGGCTGATCTCGTCCCGGCGCTCGCCCATGCCCAGGATCAGATTGGACTTGGTGACCAGCCCGTCGTCGGCGGCCAGGGTGAGGACCCGCAGGGAGCGCTCGTAGCGGAACCCGGGCCGGATGGTCTTGAAGATCCGCGGCACGGTCTCCACATTGTGGGCGAGCACCTCCGGGCGGGCCGAGAACACCTCCGCCAGCTGGTCCGGGTCGGCGTTGAAGTCGGGGATCAGCAGCTCGACGCCGCAGCCAGGGATGGCCTGGTGTATCTCCCTGCCGGTCTGCGCATACAGCCACGCGCCGCCGTCGGCCAGGTCGTCACGAGCCACGCCGGTGACCGTCGCGTAGCGCAGGCCCATGGCCCGCACCGACTCGGCAACGCGCCGCGGCTCGTCGGTATCCAGCGGGCCGGGCTTGCCGGTGGCGATCTGGCAGAAGTCGCACCGGCGCGTGCACTGATCGCCGCCGATAAGGAACGTCGCCTCGCGGTCCTCCCAGCACTCGAAGATATTCGGGCAGCCGGCCTCCTCGCAGACCGTATGCAGGCCCTCCCGGCGCACGAGCTGCTTGAGCTCGGAGTATTGCGGCCCGGTGCGCATGCGGGTCTTGATCCACGGCGGCTTGCGCTCGATGGGGACCTCGCTGTTGCGGGCTTCGATCCGGAGCATGCGACGGCCGTCGGGGGCAAGTACCACGCTCCCCAGCTTATTACCGCCGCTGGCCCTGTCCGATATGCCGTCCCTGAAAGCGGCGCAGAAGGAACCCTCAGGTTAGGCTCAGCCGATCGGGAGGGAACGGTCAGGTACGCGGGAGAACCGCCTCAGGCCCCGAGCGGAGTCTAGAGGTGTAACCGAAGTGAAAGCTGCAGGAGGCCAAGGTAGAGCAAGCCTTGGGCTCCGCACAGAGGGGACAGGTTCTCATGGACACCGAGCACGGCCCGTCCACCCCGGATGGCAGCACCACCCCTGCACCCGCCCGGGCCGCGCCGGCCACGGGCCGATCCCGGCCAGCGCCGCTGCCGCCGCCCCCGCCCCCGCCGCCGCCGCCGCATCCGGGCTGGACCGCTTCCGGCTGGACGGGATATCCGCCTGGTCCCGGCACGCCCGCGCACCACGCTCGCCCGGCCCGTAAGCACGTCGGGCTGAAGCTGGCGGCCACCGGCGCTGCCGCCGCGCTGATTGCGGGCGGCGCGGCCTGGGCCGCGACGGGCACAGGCGTTCTGGGCACTGGCACGGCGGGTCTCAGCACCGCGGCCATTGCCGCGAAGACCGACCCCGGCCTGGTCGACGTGATCTCGACGCTCGGCTACCAGGACGGCACGGCTGAGGGCACCGGAATGGTCCTGACCTCCAACGGCGAGATACTGACCAACAACCACGTGATCGCGGGCGCCACCGCGATCCACGTCAGGGACGTCGGGAACGGGCGCACCTACACGGCCAGGGTCGTGGGGTATGACGACACCGACGATGTGGCGGTCCTGCAGGTCCAGGGCGCGAGCGGGCTGGCGACCACCACGATCGGAAGCTCGGCTGGCCTCGCGGCGGGCCAGTCGGTCGTCGCGATCGGCAATGCCGAGGGCAAGGACGGTACCCCGTCGGTCGCTGCCGGGAAGATCACCGCCCTGGACTCCACGGTCGCGGCCGAAGACGAGAGTGATGGGGTGGTGGAGCATCTTTCCGGGATGATCCAGACCAACGCGGGTGTCGAGCCGGGCGACTCGGGCGGTCCGCTCCTGAACGCGGCCGGGCAGGTCATCGGCATGGACACGGCCGCGTCGAGCAACAGCGACATCGGCACGGGCACCACCGCGGACATGAGCACGACGGCGTTCGCGATTCCCATCGGCCGGGCCCTGGCGCTCGCCGGGCAGATCGAGGCCGGGCAGGCCTCGGCCACCGTGCACATCGGCGCCACGGCGTTCCTGGGTGTGGGCGTCAGCTCGCAGACCGCCGACGGCGAGAGCGCCGGCGCGACGATCGAGGGCGCGACGATCGAGGGCGCGATCCAGGGCACGCCCGCCGCGGCGCTCGGCCTGCAGGGCGGCGACACCATCGAGACCGTCGGCGGGCATCAGGTCGCCTCGGCGTCCGATCTCCAGACGATCATCGAGCAGTACCACCCGGGCGACCATGTGCGGATCACGTGGGTCGACGAGTTCGGCCAGTCGCACGGCGGGACCGTGACCCTGATGACGGGGCCCGCGGCCTGACCGCTCGGCGCGGTCAGCGGGCGCCCCGCCATTCTGACGGGGCGCCCGCTGACTCTCAGGCGGGCCCGGCCTGCGCGGCGATGCCGTCGATGAGCAGCCGCAGCCCGCGCTCGAAGCGGTCCTCCAGCCGGTCCAGGCCGCCGAGCTCGTGCACGGCTGGCTCGCCCGCCAGCGCGGACAGGTGCGGGAACTCGCCCGTCGCGAGCTGGGCCCGGACGAACTCGGCGGTCGCCGCGGCTGCGTCCTGGTCGGCGGTGGCGGCGCGGGTGCGGTCGGCGATCTCGGCGGCATGCAGCAGGTGGCCGAACACGTAGTCGTCCACAATCGCGAGCAGATCGAACTTGACCGCCGGATCGAGCGGGGCGCTGTCGAGCGCCGCCAGCGACTGCTCGAAGTGGCGCAGCCCGTTCGGCCCGGCAATGGCCGTCTCGGCCGCGGGCCTGCCCTGGAGTACCTGCACCGCCCACGGATGCGGTAGGTAGGCCGCGCGTGTCTGCCGTGCGACCAGGACAAGTGCCTCGCGCCAGTCGGCGGGCAGTTCGCCCGGCACGAGCGAGTCGCCAAGCAGCGCGTCGTCGATCAGCGCGAGCAGGTCGGCCTTGGTCTCGATGTAGCGGTACAGGCTCATTGTCCCGGCGCCCAGCGCGGCGGCGATCCTGCGCATGGACACGGCCTCGAAACCCTCGGCATCGGCGATCGCCAGCGCGGCCGCCGCGATCTGATCGCGGCTGAACCGCGGCTGGCGAGTTGCTGGCTCGGGCCGCACCCAGATCGGGGGGCCTGCCTGCCGGTTTGACTCGGTCATCGCGCTCCGCTAGCGTAATTGGAGTACGTCGTACGCTCTAAGGTACGGCGTACGCCAAGTATACAAGCGCCGGTGCTCGCGGAAGCAAGCAGGCGCGAGAGAACTAAAGATATATCTTGAGCCACGGTCGGCATGCGTGAGAGAGGGACGAGGCAGGATGCGGACGACGATCCGGCAGATGCACCGGGCGACGGTAGACCGGCTGGCCGACACGCGCTGGCTGCGCGGGCGGGCCGGCTCGCGGGCCTCCTGGGCCCATTACGAGCACCACGCACGGGCTCGGAGGCGCGCGGAGCGCCTCGCCGAGAACGGGCCGCCGCGGGTACTGGCGCGCTGGCAGACCACAATCGCCCGGCTCCTTGGCCAGTCGACGGTCAGCACCCCGACGGTCAGCACCCCGACGGTCAGGACCCCGACGATAAGCACGCCACCGGAAGGGCAGGGCAGGTGACGGAGGCAATCAGGGCCGAGGGGCTGGTCAAGAACTTCGGCAAGACCAGGGCGCTATCCGGTGCTGGCCTGTCCGCGAGGACAGGCAGCGTGCTCGGGGTACTCGGGCCGAACGGGGCCGGCAAGACCACGGCCGTGCGGATCCTGACCACGCTGCTGCCCCCCGACGGCGGCCGGGCCAGTGTTTGCGGGTACGACGTCGTGCGCGACGCGCACCAGGTGCGGCAGCTCATCGGCCTCACGGGCCAGTACGCGTCGGTTGACGAGGGCCTGACCGCGACCAACAACCTGATCATGATCGGCCGGCTGCTGGGCCTCAGCCGGCCGGCCGCGCGAGCGCGGGCCGGTGAGCTGCTGGCCAGATTCGGGTTGTCCGACGCGGCGCGCAGACCAGTGAAGACGTTCTCCGGCGGCATGCGGCGCCGGGTAGACCTCGCCGCCAGCCTGGTCGGACGGCCGCAGGTGCTGTTCCTGGACGAGCCGACGACCGGGCTGGACCCGCAGGGCCGCAGCGACGTCTGGGACACGGTGCGCATGCTCGTCAGCGACGGCGTTACCGTGCTACTGACGACGCAGTACCTGGACGAGGCGGACCAGCTGGCCGACGACATCGTCGTCATCGACCACGGCAAGGTCATTGCCACCGGCACGCCCGACGAGCTCAAGGCGAAAGTGGGCAGCCAGGTGCTGGAGGTCGAGCCGGCGGACCGCACGCGACTGGGCGACGTCGCGACCGTGCTGGCCCGCTGGACCGGCGGCGAGCCGGTCGCTGATCCGGCCGGCCGCCAGGTCAGCACCCAGGTCACCGACGCCGCGGTGCTGCCCGGCGTCGTGCGCCAGCTAGACGAGGACGGCATCGCCCTGGCGGAGTTCAGCCTGCGTAAGAGCAGCCTGGACGAGGTCTTCCTGACCCTCACCGGGCACCGGGCCGAAGACGCATCGGACCGGGCTGCTCCGCCAACCGAGACGCCAGTCCTCGCCGAGGTCAAGGGAGCATCCCGTTGAGCACGGCCACCCTGACCGTCCCGCAGCCTGCGGCCCCGGCGCGGCACCTGAGCCCGCTGGCCGGATTGCGGCACACGTTCACGCTGACCTGGCGCAGCGTGCTGAAAATCAGGACCAACTCCGAGGACCTGCTCGGGCTGAGCCTGCAGCCCATCATGTTCCTGCTGCTGTTCACCTACGTATTCGGCGGCGCGATCGCGCACGGGAGCGTGCACGCCTACCTGGAGTACGTACTGCCCGGCATCATCGTGCAGACCGTGCTGTTCGCCACGATGGGCACCGGGCTCATGCTCAACCAGGACATCTCCGGGGGCATCTTCGACCGGTCCCGGAGCCTGCCCATCGCCCGCTGGGCGCCACTGGCCGGCGCGATCCTCGGTGACGTCACCCGGTACGTCATCTCGGTCGCGGTCACGCTCGGCTTCGGCATGGTCCTGGGCTACCGCATCTCGACCAACCCGCTTGCGCTGCTGGCCGCCTGCGTCCTGGTCCTGCTGTTCGCGCTGGCCATGTGCTGGGTGTCGGCTCTCATCGGGCTGCTCGTGAAGACGCCGCAGGGGGTGCAGGCGTTCGGCTTCACCGCGATGTTCCCGGTCGTGTTCGCCAGCGGGCTGCTCGTTCCGATCCAGACGATGCCCGGCTGGCTGCAGGCTTTCGCCAAGGCCAACCCGATGACTCTGCTCGCGGCCGCGTGCCGCGGCCTGATGACCGGCGGGCCGGTGGCGGTCCCTGCGGGCCAGTCGATGCTCTGGGCGCTGGGGATCCTGCTGGTCTTCGCTCCGCTCGCGGTCCGGGTATACCGGCGCAAGACGTGACGGATACCCGCGGGCAGCGGCAGGAGCCATATCGATGTGACGGCCGTAAGCGCCGTCCGCGAAGATAGATCACATGCCAAGCCAGTTCGATCCGCCCTCGGGCACGCGTGACTTCCTCGCCGCCGACGTCGAGCAGCGGGAGCACGCGTTCGGCGTGATCCGCGCCGTGGCCGAACGGTACGGATTCGAGCCGCTGCAAACGCCCGCCTTCGAGCGGCTGGACGTGCTCCTCGGCAAATATGGCGACGAGGGCGACAAGCTCGTCTTCAAGATCCTTCGCCGCGGCGAGCACGAGGCCAGCGGGGAGGCCGACCTGGCGCTGCGCTATGACCTGACCGTGCCGCTGGCCCGGGTCGCGGCTGCCTACGGCAGCCAGCTGCCGGTCCCGTACAAGCGCTATGCCATCGGCCCGGTCTGGCGCGCCGACCGGCCAGGCAAGGACCGGTACCGCGAGTTCGTGCAGTGTGACCTGGACACGCTCGGATCGTCGTCGGTGCTCGCCGACGCGGAGGCGCTGTGCGCGCAGCACGATGCCCTGGCCGAGCTTGGCCTGCGCGACTTCACGATCCTGCTGAACTCCCGCCGCGTCCTCTCCGGCCTGCTCGAGGCCTTCGGCGTGCCCGCCGGGATCGGTATCCAGGTGCTGATCTCACTCGACAAGCTGGACAAGATGCCGCCGGCCGGCGTGGTCGCGGAGCTGACCGATCGAGGCCTGGCCACGGCCGAGGCGGGCGAGCTTGTCGACACGCTCATCGCGCCCGATGCCGCGGACCGGCTGCGCGTCGCCCTCAAGCACAGCGACGCCGGCGTCGCCGGCCTGGACGAGGTCGACACCGTACTGTCGCTGGTCGCCGGGCAAATCCCGGCCGAGCGGATCGCGTTCACTCCTCGCATGGTGCGCGGCCTGAGCTACTACACCGGCCCGATCTGGGAACTGGTGGCACCGGGTGTGGCCGGCTCGATCGGCTCGGGCGGCCGGTACGACCACCTGATCGAGGCGCTCGGTGGCCCGGACGTGCCCGGCACCGGCGCGTCGATCGGCGTCGAGCGCATCCTGGCGATGCTGGCCGCCGCGGCGCCGCGGGCCCGCCTCGATGTCGCGGTCACGGTCATGAGCCCGGCGCTGTCCGGGCCGGCCTTCGGCCTGGCCGGCACCGCGCGAGCGGCCGGGCTGCGGGCCAGTGTGTACCTTGGCGGCTCGGGCAAGCTCGGCAAGCAGCTGCGGTGGGCCAGCGACAGCGGCGCCCGGTGGTGCCTGATCTACGGCGAGAAGGAGGCCGATGCCGGCACGGTCACGGTCAGGGACATGGTGAGCGGCGAGCAGACGGCGATCCCTGTGGGCGATCTCGGCGAGCGCCTGGCCGCCCTCCGCGGAGACAGCTAAGCCCATGACCGCTGGCTACATCGAGCCGCGCGCCTGGCACGCCGGCCTGGCGGGAGTGATCACCGCGGCCGGCGCGCTGATCACCGATGAAGCCGGTGCCGTGCTGATCGTGAAGCCAAACTACCGCGACGGATGGGCGCTGCCGGGCGGGGCATGCGAGTTCGGCGAGCCGCCGCACGCAGGCTGCGAGCGCGAGGTCGCCGAGGAGGTCGGGCTGTTTCGCCCGGCCGGGCGGCTTCTCGTCGTGGACTGGCAGCCCGCGGCGCCGGACTACGGACCGGGCGCGCGCCCGATGGCCTTCTTCATCTTCGACGGCGGCACGCTGCCGGCGGATATACAGATCGTGCTGCAGTACGAGGAACTGGACGACTACCGGTTCGAGCCGCCCGGCGGCCTGGCCGGACTGCTACCGCCGCTTGCCTTTCGGCGGGTGAACGCGGCGCTCGCGGCACGGGTGTCGGGTGAGACGGTCTATCTGCCGCTGGCGAGCTGAACGGGATTGGCGCTGGTCAACTGGCCGGCGCCAGCGCCGCGGGGCTGGGTACCCCCTCGACGCGCCGGACGCTGGTGGCGCCGAGCGCACGGCCCACGTTCCGCTCAACCGCGTCGACGGCATCGGCCACGCTTACCGGGTGGCCCGCCTCGGCGGCTAGCGTGG
>JASHOV010000521.1 GCA_030038495.1 Streptosporangiaceae bacterium | reverse complement strand
TTTCGTACGTCGGGGAGAATGTCATGCACGCGTTCCGGAAAGTGCTCACTCCCGTCACAGCCGCTGCAGCCGTCGCTGCCATTACCGTCGCCGTGCCCGCCCAGGCTCTCGCGACCGCGCCCGCGCAGTGGCGCACCGCGTACACACCAGCCGGGAATACCGTCCTGCAGGAGATCACCGCCGCCAGCCGCCGCGATGCGTGGGCTTTCGGCCAGACGAACTACGGCCCCCACAACCGCCGGGTTCGGGAAGTGTTCTTCCACTGGAACGGAAAGCGCTGGCGCCCGGCCGCGGTCGACGTGCCGGGCTTCGTTCCCTACGCCATACGGGATCTCGCTGCGGGCGATGTCTGGATCCTGGGCACCATCAGCGGAACGAACAGCATTTCGCCGGTTGCCTTGCATTTGGTTGGCAGTACGTGGCACCGCCTGACGATCCCCGAATCGACCAACGGCGAGTACGCAGTCTTGAGCGATCGGGACATCTGGGCGACTGCGGGCGGCAGCTGCACTGGTACGCCAGAGGTCTGCAGCACGGGCCTATTGCACTGGAACGGCTCGGCCTGGTCGGCATACACGGTCAGCGGCGCGGTCGAGACCCTGGCCGGCTGGGGCGGCAGCGTCTGGGCGGCGGGCATCAACGACATGCGCACCAAGGTGATCAAGAAGACCAGGCACGGTGTCATCGAGCGGATAACTGGCAAGCTCACGCTGAGCCAGTTCAGCGGCGGCGCCTGGCACGCGGTGGCCTCGGCAGACCCGACGATCGCCGATTCAGGCGCGATGCCGGAAGCCGCGGCCGGACCCGACGGCAGGCTCTGGGTCATAACGTTTTCGCCGTCAGACCGGGGCACGCTCAGGTACTGGAACGGCGCGCGATGGGCCTACTACCGGGTTCCGGCCGAGGGCAGCCAGCCTGGCACCTGGGCGGGATCGGTCACCTACGACTTCAGGCAGGGGGTGTGGGCCGGGGCGTACCTGCGCTGGACCGGTCGGCGCTGGCTGAGCGTGCCAGCGGACACACCGTTCGACCCGCTTATCGACGAGGTAGCCGCCATACCCGGATCCGCGAAGGTGTGGGGCATCGGCTCGGACGGTGAGCACGAGGTCATCGCGTCCTACACCCCTGCGGGCTGACCCGGCTGAGTTGCTGAGCCGCCGGGCTGGATTTCCGAGCCAGCCCCCTGGCCGGGCGGTACGTCGGCTGGCCTCTCCCCGGTTCTGGGACGGCCCGGGCAGTAGACAGGTTATGGTTTGTCCGCAGGAGGCGGCCTGAGCCCCAATCTGCGGAGGCCAGACAGCGTGACCGCACCATTCGCCCGTTCGCTGCTCGGATGGAAGCCCAGCTCAAAGAACAAACTCCGGTGGGCGCTGGTCCCAAACTTCGCTGACGTGGACAACGCGGAATCGATACGCATTGGTGCTGGCGTACTTGATGAGCTCGGCCTGCTTCGGGACAAGGTATCCGATGTTCCCAAGGATCCCGGCGGCCCGTTGGAGCAGGCAGTCCGAGATCACCTCGATCACATGCTGCCCGAATTGCATCCTGATCGTGAGTGGCGCGTAGCGCGCGGAGCGATCATCACTAGGTTCGATCAGTACTCCCACCTCAGCCAGGTGGACGAACTGGTGCGCGCCAACCCGGAACTTCGGATCACGATCGGCATGGACTACCTCATCAAGCCTGACGTCACCGTCGCGCTCGGAGGCCTCAATACCGCGTCGGGCCTTCCGCCCTTGCACGCAGCGATCTCCTGCAAGTGGACGATCCGTTCTGACCGGGTGCAGAACATACGCCATGAGTGCTTGCAGATGATTCGCCATCGCCGGGGCAGACAGCCCCACCTGGTGACGGTGACCGCTGAGCCCCTGCCTACCCGCCTAGCTTCGATCGCGCGCGGAACAGGCGAGGTCGATGCCGTCTATCACATCGCCTATGACGCCCTGGTCGCGAGCGTGGCGACGAATGCCAATGCCGATCAGCAGGAGGCCTGGCGTGAGGTGGTTGGGCAACGCCGTTTGCTCAGCTACGAGACGCTGGTGGACACGCTTGCTTCGTGGTGAGCCGCTACGGCGTGGGACACCCGAGGCTGACAGTGACCCCGGGCACAATGAGGTCCAGGCGATGGCTGGAGGATTCGTGAATGCGCTGACTTGCCTGGAGATATGTGCTGGTGCGGGCGGCCAGTCGCTCGGACTGGAGGAAGCCGGGTTCAGCCACGAGGCGGCGGTCGAGCTCGATCCCGACGCCTGCGAGACACTGCGCCTCAATCGCGGGTCCGTATGGAAGATCATCGAGGATGACGTCCGCAACGTGGACGGGCGCGCCTACCGTGGAGTCGATCTCGTCTCGGGAGGGGTGCCATGCCCGCCGTTCTCGATTGCAGGCAAGCAACTTGGCCGCGACGATGACCGCGATCTGTTTCCGGAGGCGCTTCGCCTGGTCGAGGAGATCAGCCCGCGAGCTGTGCTCCTGGAGAACGTACGGGGTCTCGGTACCCGGCGGTTTGATGCCTACCGGGCGAGCGTTCTGGCAACGCTCCACAGGCTCGGCTATCAGACGTGGTGGGACTTGGTGCATGCCAGCGATCACGGAGTCCCGCAGTTGCGGCCAAGATTCGTGCTGATAGCCCTAAAACAGCCATGGGCGGGCAATTTTGAGTGGCCTCAGCCATTCCCACAGCCCCCGCTATCGGTCGGAGCGGCATTGCATGACCTCATGGCTGCCCGAGGCTGGGCCGGAGCTGGCGCGTGGCGCGATCGAGCCGGCGGCATCGCCCCGACCATCGTCGGTGGCAGCAAGAAGCACGGCGGGCCAGATCTGGGCCCAACCCGCGCGCGCGAGGCCTGGAAATCACTGGGAGTCGACGGACTTGGGATCGCCAATGAGCCGCCTGGGCCCGAATTTCCGGCCCATGGCCTGCCGAAACTGACCACCGCCATGGTGGCTCGGCTCCAGGGCTTCCCGGACAGCTGGGTCTTCTCCGGCCGCAAGACAGCCGCCTACCGGCAGGTCGGCAACGCGTTTCCGCCACCAGTGGCCAGAGCCCTTGGCGGAGCACTCATCAAAGCGCTCGATGCGGCCGGCCCGACAACTCACGTCACCGACCTGGGTCACCATGCAAGCCTCGCGGAGTGCTTATCCCGGGTCATGCTCTAGATCGTTGGTACGAGGCCACCGCGCCGCTCAAGCACCGGCCGATGTCGGTGGCCTGGCCTCGCGGGCCACAGGAGTAGGACCAGCGATCCGGCCGGCCTTCGCTTCCTCAGCTCCGTAGGCAAGATCCAACCTTAACCGCCGAGAACGCGTTCCAGCCGGTGCTGCGCTGGTCGGTCAGATTCGTCCCTGGCTAGAATTGCCGCGTGAACCGTCTTGGAGAGCTTGAGCGTGCCATCATGGATGTGCTCTGGGAAGCCGCGACCCCGCTTAGCGTGCGCGAGGTCAGCGGCCTGCTAACTGATAGGGATCTAGCTCACACGACGGTTATGACCGTGCTCGACCGCCTCGCCAAGAAGGGCTTCGCCCGGCGCGAGCGCAGCGGTCGCGCCTGGCATTATCGGGCGGCGGAGAGCAGGGAAGCATACGTGACTGAGCTTATGCTGAGCGCCTTGGACCAGACCGGCGACCGTCAGGCCGCCCTGGCCCGGTTCGCTCGAAGTGTCAGCGGTACTGAGGCAGAGGCCCTTCTTCGCGCGCTGGGCAACCTCGGCGAGGCCGCCGGGGGCTAGTTGTGTCCGCCGCTGTTGTCGTTCTCGCCGCGGTCGCAACTGGTTGCGTTCTCTCTGCCAGCGCGCTCGCTCATGCTCGCTGGCCGCGCCGGTCGCCAGCAGCCGCGATCCTGCTGTGGCAGGGGCTCGGGCTCGGCTGGGGGCTTGCCGCCGTCGGAACGCTGCTCGGAATCGGCGCCGCCGGGTACGGCTCCGGTGTCGCCAGCGGAACGATCACCCGGATCGCCGGGCTGACCCGGACCTGGTCCTGGCAGCTGGGCTCCAGCGGTCGTGCGGTCTTCCAGCTCCTGTGCCTGGCATCCGGGCTTGCGCTGCTGGCCTTGCTGTGCTGGATCCTGCTGGCTGCGTCCGCCGCGGTAGTCCGGGCCAGGCAGCGGCAGCGCATCCTGCTGAGCCTGCTCGCGCACGGCGACCCGAAGGTGCCCGGAGCGCTGGTCGTCGACCACCCGGCCGCCGCCGCGTACTGCCTGCCCGGCCTGCGCTCGGCGATCGTAGTGAGCGCGGGGACGCTCGAGCTGCTGGACGCCCACGAGCTGGCCGCCGTCCTCGCGCACGAGCGTGCGCACCTGCGCGAGCGCCACGACCTGGTGCTGCTGCCCTTCGCCGCCCTGCTGCGGGCCTTCCGCTGGGCGTCGGTCGCCCGGCAGGCACAGCGTGCGGTCGCCCTGCTGGTGGAGATGCACGCAGACGACCGGGCACTTCAGCATCGGCCGGCCAGGGAGCTGGCGACCGCGCTCCTGCGGGTCGGGGCGGCCGGCGGCGTGGGGGTGCCCTCGGGCGCGCTGGCCCTCGACTCGGCCATCGAATGTGACGTTACCGCCCGCGTGGTGCGGATCCTGCGGCCCGCTCCGGGCCTGAGCGCGGCGGCGCGCGTGCTCGCCGGCCTGGCCGCGGCCACGGCCGTAGGAGTTCCGGCCCTGCTGCTGACCCTGCCCATCCGGTAGGCGCCCGCTCAGTCCACGATCCTGATCCGGAGGCGGCGGAACCCGCGGCCCTTGTTCTCGATCTTGACCACCTCGATCTTGCCGATCTGGCTCGTGGTGGCCACATGCATGCCGCCGTCAGCCTGCTGGTCGAGCCCGACAATGTCGACGATCCGCACGTCCCGCACGTTCTCGGGCACGAGGTTGGTCGCGGTCCTGATGATGTCGGGGATCGCGAAGGCCTCGGCCCTCGGCAGCACCCTGATGTCGATCCGCCGGTCCCGGCCTACCTCGGCATTGCAGGCCGCCTCGACCGCGTCCCTGAAGCCTTCCGGCAGCTCAGGCAGGTCGAAGTCCATCCTGGCGGTTAGCGGCTCCATATTCCCGCCGGTAACGAGCGAGCCGTAGTCGCGGAACACCACGCCGCACAGCACGTGCAGGCCCGAGTGCGTGCGCATGAGCGCGGTCCGGCGCCCGTCCGCGAGCGCGCCGCGGACCGCTGTCCCCGGCGGCGGCACCGGGTCGCCGTCGGCCGGGATCAGGTACAGATCGTCGCCCTTGCGAGCCCCGGCAATCCTGGTCTCCACGCCGCCCCACAGCAGGACGCCCTCGTCCGGCGGTTGCCCGCCGCCGCCCGGATAGAAGGCCGATCGATCCAGGACGATCCCGTCCTCGCCTGTCGCCAGCACGGTCGCGTCCCACTCGCGCAGGGTCTGGTCGTCGAGCTCAAGCCGGTGCGTGCGCCACTGCGTATCCGTCATAAGGCCTGAGACTAGCGCGCGCCGGCGCGGCAGCGCGGCACCACGAGACTGCGCGGAAGCTACCGGGTAAATCGCCCGTAAGTGCCTAGGTTGCGGCCCAGATTGCGGATAGACAAGCGCCCCAGGCTGCGCTGACGCGCCTACCAGGGGCCGTAAGGGCCCTGGCGAGTCCCTGGCCTGGTCCGGATCTCCCTGACCTTCGGACGGACGTCGACCAGGTAGATGGACGCCGCCACGAACGCGATGATCGGCAGTGCCAGCAAGCTAGTGAAAAGTCCCACTCGGCCGGTTATACCGCCTATGCCGATGAGCAGCGCGACGCCGAGGATGATCAGCCAGATCGGCTTGGTCTGCTTGCTCGCCGCGACGTAGGCATTGGCCGGATGGCGCAGCGCGTCTATAAAAGCCCAGGCCTCGATGACGAACGCCGCTACCAGCAGGACGTAGAAAAACCAGTCAACTGGACTGTACCCAGCGAAAAAGCCCACGGGTACACGCTACCCGTTGCCGGGACGTGGCGGGAACCGATGCACCGTTGCGCCCGTGTCGCCGTCCCCAGTTGCGGTCTCGCTGGTCACCGACCCTGTGCCAGCACCGGATTCAGCCCCCGACCCCGGCCCGGCCTCGGATCCAGTCCCGGCCTCGGATCCAGTTCCGGCCTCGACCTCGGTTTCGTCGCTGGCCACCGCCCACGGCCCCTGGGCGACCCCGGCCAGCGGGTCATCCTCGATGTCACCGTCATCGGCGGTCCAGGACCATGCGTCGCGCGGATCGTCCTCGTCCTCGGTGCCGGTGGGCGCCGCAAGCGCCAGTCGCTGCCGACCGACAATCGCCGCGGGGCTGCGGTCGTCCGGCCAGGTCAGGGCGGCCTCGTCCGGGTCCAGACCGGTCTGGTCGTCGACGATGCCCGCCGTTCCGGCCCGGCTCATCAGGGTTTCCTTGCGGAAGGACTCGTAGATCTCGATCAGCATCTGCTTCTGCCGCTCGCTGAGCTCCTGATCGGTGAGGACAGCTTCGCGGACCACCGACCCCGGCGGCCTGTCCTCGAGGAACCCCGCCTGCACATACAGCGCCTCGGCCGAGATCCGCAGCCCCTTGGCAATCTGCTGCAGGATGTCCGCGCTAGGCCGGCGCAGTCCGCGCTCGATCTGGCTGAGGTACGGGTTGGAGATCCCGGCCGACTGCGCGAGCTGGCGCAGCGAGATCTTCGCCTGCTCACGCTGCTCGCGGATATAGGCCCCGATGGCACCGACGTTCACCGGACTCATGCTGACTAGTTTCGCATCGAGCGCTTGCACTTGCAAGCGCCCGAGCTAGCACCTGGCGTTGGCCGACCTGCCCGGTTTCGCAACAGGCGGAGTCGTCTGTGTGAATCTGGTAACACCAGGGTGTTACCAGATTCACACAGAATCCGGCCGAGCGCCAATAACCCACTACTAGATGCCCGCTTTGTCGCAGATAAGGGCTTAACCGGCGCGCTAACGGGGCCCCGCATCCGGATCAGCGGACCGCGGACGCCGACGGGTCGGCGCCGGCAGCGCGGCGCGAATCTCGCCCACCACCCGGCCGCCGCCCATGACCGGCGTGGTGGCCAGTCCGGCCAGCACCGCCACGTCGACGCCGGGGTCGCGGTCAGCGCCCAGCGCGCACAGGACAGCGACCGTGACGGGCACCCGGCCCCTGCCCGCGCCGTCGTCGATCTTGACCGCGCCCGCGCGGCCGTCGGCCAGCGCGAAGCCGTCGACACCCTCCGCGCCGCCCTTGAGCAGCAGCCCGGGCACGGCCTCCATCAGCTGGCGCTCGGGCCGTCTCGTTCCCGATGTCCAGGCGGGGTAGGCGCGCATGGCGTCGGCCACCCGGCGTTCTGGGCTGCCGCCGGGTGCCAGCACGAGCGCGCGAAACGCCCTGGCCAGCCCGGCAGCCGAGATCGCCAGAAGTGGCGCGCCGCAACCGTCTACACCGATCGCGGCCACCTTCTCGCCCGCCAGTTCGGCCACGACGTCGCAGATCTGCCGCTGCAGCGGATGCCCTGGCTCGGTGTACGTCTGCGTTGGCCAGCCGTTGACGACGCAGGTGGCGAGCATCGCGGCATGCTTGCCGCTGCAGTTCATGTGCACCCGGTCGGCCGAGCCGCCGGCCAGTATGTGCGCCCGCTTCGCGTCATCGTCCAGCGGCCAGTCGGGCGGGCACTGCAGCGCGCTGTCCGGCAGCCCCGCGCTCGCCAGGATCTCCAGGACCCCTGACACGTGGAAGTCCTCGCCGGAATGGCTGGCGGCGGCCAGGGCCAGCAGCTTGCCGTCCAGGTCCAGGCCGCACCTGAGCATCGCCGCGGCCTGCAGGGGCTTATTCGCCGACCGGGGGAACATCGGCTCGGCCGCGGTGCCCGCCGCCAGCAGCATGTGACCGTCCGCGGCCAGGGCCGCGACCGTCCCGCGGTGCCGCGATTCAGCGAAGCCGGACCTGATGACCACCGCCAGCACCGGGTTCTCAGCGGTGATCGGGCACCCCCAGCAGGGCGCGCGCGGCCGCCGGGGACATGGCGGGGCGCTGGGCCAGGCTGGCGAGCGCGGCCGCCCGCTCGACAAGCTCGGCGTTGCTCTGCACCGCCCGGCCGCGGGCGAAGGTGACCGTGTCCTCCAAGCCCACCCGCAGGTGCCCGCCGACGGACAGCGCGGCCAGCATGACCGGCAGGGTCGTCCGGCCGATCCCGGTCGCGGACCAGGTGGCCCCGGCTGGCAGCGCGGACACGGCCCGAACCAGCGTGGCGGCGTCACCCGGCATCCCGCCCGGCACGCCCATGACCAGGTCACAGTGCACGTGACCGCCCGCCGGCGGGCCCATTTCCGCCAGCAGCCGGTGCAGCGTCGCGACGTGCCCGAGATCGAAAAGCTCGAACTCGGGCACCACGCCGTATTGCTGGGTCTTGGCGTAGAGCTCCTTGATAAAACCCCACGGGTTCATGAACACGTCGTCGCCGAAGTTGACGGTGCCGCAGGTCAGCGAGCACGCGTCCGGCTGCGCGTCCAGCACGGCCAGGCGGCGGGAGTACGAGTCGGTCACCGCGCCGCCCGTCGACAGCTGGACGATGAGATCTGTCGCCTCGCGCAGGGCGTGCACAGTGTCCTTGAGCCGACCAAGATCCAGAGTCGGCCTGGCCTCCGCGTCCCTGATGTGCACGTGGATCACGGCGGCGCCCGCGGCGCTGCACTCCTTAGCCGTCGTGACTAGCTCATCCAAGGTCACCGGCAGGGCGGGAACGGCGGCCTTCTCAGACTCGGCCCCGGTCGCCGCGACTGTTATCAGGGTGGCCGGCCCGCTCGATTTCGCGGTTCCGGAAGTGTCAGTAGTCATGACCGGATCAGTGCCCTTCCTCGGCGGCTCGGCTTCGGCTGGACGCAGCGCCGGCAGCCGACCGCCCAGTCTATGCACCGACGAGACGGGCCCCGCATGCGCGAGAATGCTCTCTCGTGCGAGCAGTCGTCCAGCGGGCCAGTTCCGCCAGCGTCGCTGTTGACGGCGAAGTGGTCGGACAGCTTCCGGCCCCCGGCCTGGTAGTCCTGGTCGGAGTTACCCACACCGACACGCCGCAGACCGCGGCGGCGCTGGCCCGCAAGGTGTACTACCTGCGGATCCTGGCCGGCGAGCTGTCCTGCGCCGACACCGGAGCGCCGCTATTGGTCATCAGCCAGTTCACGCTGTACGCGGATACGGCCAAGGGCCGGCGCCCGAGCTGGCAGGCGGCGGCGCCAGGGCCGGTCGCGGAGCCGCTGGTGACCGCCTTCGCGAACGCGCTCGTCGCACTGGGAGCGGCCGTCAGGACCGGCGTGTTCGGCGCGAGCATGCAGGTGCAGCTGGTCAACGACGGCCCGGTGACACTGATCCTGGACACCTAGCGGTCAGTCCGCCTCGCCGCCGGCCAGGTGCTGGCGGGTGAACTCCAGGGACTCAGCCAGGTCGGCCTGCCGGTCGCCCAGAGTGGGTGCCCGGTGCGTGCTGACCTCGAGCACCACCACGCCGTCATAGCCGGAGGAAGCCAGCCAGCCCAGCAGTTCCGCGCACGGCTGGGTGCCGCGGCCGGGGACCAGGTGCTCATCGGGAAGGCCGGGCTTGGTGCCATCGCCCATATGCACGTGCGTGAGCCTGGCGCCGAGCTGCTTCGCCATGGCCAGCACGTCGGAATCCGAGACCGCGGCGTGTGAAACGTCCAGGGTCGCGTGCGCGCAGTCCATCTCGACCGGGTTCCAGTGCGGAGCGTAGGCCCCCACCTCGGTCTCCCCGCGCAGCAGCGGGTACAGGTTCTCCACCGCGAACGCGACATTTCCCTGCGGGGTCAGCCGGGCGAGGCCCTCCTCGAATTCCCTGGCGTACTCGCGCTGCCAGCGGAACGGCGGGTGCACCACGACCACCTTGGCGCCCAGCGCCTCGGCCAGGTCACGGGACTTTTCCAGCTTCCCCCAGGGATCGCGACCCCACACCCGCTGGGTAATAAGCAGGTTGGGCGCGTGCACGGCCACCACCGGGATGCCGTGATACTCCGACAGCCGGCGCAGCACCTCCGCATCCTGGCTGACCGGGTCCGCCGTGACCATGACCTCGATCGCGTCGTAACCAAGGCGCGCCGCGGTCTCGAAGGCGTCAGGCGCCCGCTCCGGGAACACCGACGCCGTCGATAGCGCGACCTGCATGGCCGTCACCTGGATGACCTGCGCAATCGGGTCTCCTTCTGGCCGGTTCTACTGCCAGCTTATGCCCGCCTCGGCAGCCGGCTCGCGCTGGACGGGCGAGTGTCAGCGGCGCCCGATAGCGTGCCGCCATGGCTAAGACAGCGGCCGCCGTCCTGTACGAGTGCGCGCAGTGCGGATGGCGGAGTGCCAAGTGGGCCGGCCGGTGCGGGGAGTGCGCGGCCTGGGGGACGGTGGCCGAGACTGCCGGCGTCGAGCCGACGGTACGACCCGGCGGCCGGGCGCAGCTCAGGGCCACGGTTCCGGCCGCGTCGGCGGTGCCGATCGGGCAGGTGGACGCCGCCGCAGCGCGGGCCCGGCCGACGGGCATGGACGAGCTGGACCGGGTGCTGGGCGGCGGACTGGTGCCCGGCGCCGTCGTCCTGCTCGCGGGCGAGCCCGGCGTCGGCAAGTCCACGCTGCTGCTCGAGGCGGGCGCGCTGGCCGCGGCGAACGGCCGGGTGCTGTACGTGACCGGCGAGGAGTCCGCGGCCCAGGTCCGGCTGCGCGCAGACCGGATCGGCGCGGTCAGCGAGGCCTTGTTCCTCGCGGCCGAGACCGACTTCGGGGCCCTGCTTGGCCATGTCCAGGCGGCAGACCCGAGCCTGCTCATCGTCGACTCGATTCAGACGATCAGCGCGGCGGGCGTGGACGGGGTGCCCGGCGGCGTGACGCAGGTGCGCGAGGTGACCGCGGCGCTTACCGCCCTGGCCAAGCAGCGGAGCCTGACCACAGTGCTTGTCGGGCACGTCACCAAGGACGGCTCTGTGGCCGGCCCCCGTACCCTCGAGCACCTCGTCGACGTGGTCCTGCATTTCGAGGGTGACTCGCGAGGTCAGCTGCGCATGGTCCGGGCCGTGAAAAACCGGTTCGGCCCCACCGACGAGGTCGGCTGCTTCGAGCTGGGCGAGTTCGGCCTGATCGGGCTGCCCGACCCGAGCGGGCTGTTCCTCTCCCAGCAGCACGAGCCGGTGCCGGGCACTTGTGTCACCGTCACGCTCGAGGGCCGCCGGCCGCTGGTCGCCGAGGTGCAGACGCTGGTCTGCGAGGTGACGGCACAGGACCCGCCGCGGCGGGTCACGTCCGGCCTGGACGCGGCTCGGGTCGGCATGCTGATCGCCGTACTGAAGCGGCGCGCGAACATCGATATCGGCAGGCACGACGTCTACGCCGCGACCGTGGGCGGCGTGCGGCTCACCGAGCCGTCGGTGGACCTGGCGGTCGGGCTCGCGATCGCGAGCGCGCGGAGCAACGCCAATATCCCCGGTGACGTCGTCGCCTTCGGCGAGGTCGGCCTGGCCGGGGAGATCCGCCGCGTCGCGGGAGTGCCCCGCCGCATCGCCGAAGCCGAGCGGATGGGCTTCCGGCGTGCGATCGTCCCGGCGGGATCTGGCCTGATGCCGTCGGCGCAGGGTCGCGACCCGGGGTCACAGCTGAAGGTAAGGGAGGTTGCCGACATCAGGGAGGCCCTGACCGCGGCGCTCGGCGGCTGAGCCGCGGGCGTGCGCTGACGGCAGCTACACTCCAAGTCGGAGCAGCGTGCGGTAGGCAGGTGCTTGCGGTGAGCAACGTCGGGGACGAGGGGCGCCGGGCCGCGCTCGCGGTTGTGGCGCCCGGCACCGAGCTACGCGCCGGCCTGGAGCGGATCGTCCGCGGCAATACCGGCGCTCTGATCGTGCTCGGCTTCGACGCGGTCGTGCGGCAGATCTGCTCCGGGGGTTTCGAGCTTCGGGCGGAGTTCTCGGCGACAAGGCTCCGCGAGCTGGCCAAGATGGACGGCGCGATCGTCCTGGACCGCGAGTGCACCACGATCCTGCTCGCCGGCACTCAGCTGGTGCCGGACCCAGAGCTGCCCACACGTGAATCCGGCACCAGGCACCGCACGGCCGAGCGTGTGGCCAGGCAGTCCGGCTTCCCGGTCATTACGGTCAGCAAGTCGATGCGGGTCATCGCCGTGTACGCCGACGGCGAGCGCTACGTGCTCGAGGACTCCGGCGCGCTGCTGACCCGAGCGCACCAGGCGCTGGCGACCCTCGAGCGATACAGACAGCGGCAGGAGCAGGCGACAGGAACGCTTTCCGCGCTGGAAATCGAGGACCGTTCCACCCTGCGAGATATCGCCGCCGTGGCCCAGCGGATGGAGATGACGAGCAGGGTGGCCGACGAGGTCGCCGGCTACATGATCGAGCTCGGGACCGACGGCGGCCTGCTGGCGCTCCAGCTGGACGAGCTGACCGCCGGCAGCAGCCAGGAGCGGGAGCTGTTCCTGCGGGATTACGCGCCGGCGCCACGGCCGGACGGCGAAGCAGGGCCGGCCGTCGGCGCCCGCTCGGCTGGCAGCGCCAGGCTGGCCGCGCTTACTGCCGACGAGCTGCTCGATCTTCCCGCAGTCGCGCAGGCGGTGCGGCCCGGCCCGGCCGACGATCTCGAGCAGCCCGTCAGCCCGCGCGGGTACCGGCTGCTCAGCCGGATTCCCCGGCTTCCCGCCGCAGCGACCGAGCGGATCGTCGAGCATTTCGACAGCCTGCAGAAGCTGCTCTCGGCATCGGTGCAGGACCTGAGTGAGATACCGGGGATCCACGCGGCCGTGGCCGCCCGCGTGCACGAGGGCCTGTCCCGGCTCGCCGAGTCCGCGTTGCTTGACCGCTATTCCTGACGGTCCGTTCTTCCTGACGGTCCGTCCGGCTGACCTGGTAGCCGCCCGGTCAGCCGAGGTGGAACTCCAGCGGGTTGCTCCGGCCGGGGCCGTCCGACGCTACCGCGACGTACGTGCCGCTTGCCGCCCTGGTGCTGGGACCGGGGCAGCCGGGCCCGGAAATCTGGCCGTTCCAGCCGATCGGCAGGATCGTGGGAACGCCGCGGTGCAATTGCGTGACCATCGACGCCTCGCCCTCCGCGCACTGGGCCGAGCTCCACACTCGGACCGGTCCGGTGCTGACCTGGAGCCATACGTGCCGCGCCCCAATGTCAAAAGTGCATGTCTGGCTCGCGACGGACACGACATCCACCTCGAATTCTGGCGCCTCCCGTAACGTGTAGTTCGCCTGGCTGGAGAACACGCTGAGCACGACATCTGCGGCCGGGCACGGGCGAGCCGGACCGGGGACGCTGTGCTGCTGCGGGGCGCCGGAACCGCGCTGGGAGTGCTGGCCTGCGCCGCTGCCGTGCGCCCTCGTGCTGGGCAGGCTTCCGCGCACCGACTTGGTCGAGGCGGCGTTGACGGGCGGCGACGATCCGCCCATCGCCCCGGACAGTGCCCAGGCCACCATCGCAAGAGCCGACAGGCCGATGAGGAGCGCCACGAAGCGTCGGCGCCAGTAGGTGGACGCAGTGGGCCGCTCGGGCGGTCCCTTACCGAACGGGGCCTTACGCAGCGTAGTCGTCACCATACTTTGAGTATGCAAGAAGGCGGGCTTCGTCGGCGGCTAAGACCCGCCGACCCGCCTGAACTGCGCCTTCACGACGGTCCGCCTCGCCGTGGTTCCTTCCCGGTCGCGCCGAATGCGCATGGCGACCCGGCTGGTGCGCAGGCTCGACGTGGTGCGATGGCTAGACGTGGTGCGATGGCTAGACATGGTGCCACGCATGCGGTTGCCGCCAGGGGATGCGACGATCGGGCAGTCATGACATCCGCTTACCTGGCCCCGGTACAGGGCTGGTACGCCGAGCACGCCAGGGACCTGCCCTGGCGGAACCCGGCCGCCACGCCCTGGTCCGTGCTGGTCAGCGAGGTAATGCTGCAGCAGACCCCGGTAAGCCGGGTGCTGCCCGCCCATGCGGCCTGGCTCGCGCGCTGGCCCGAGCCCGCTGCCCTCGCGGCGGCCACTCCCGCGGACGCGGTGCGCCAGTGGGACAGGCTCGGTTATCCCCGGCGGGCCGTGCGGCTGCACGCCAGCTCGGAGCTCATCGCCTCGCATCATGGCGGCGAGGTCCCTGCCTCAGTGGACGATCTGCGCCAGCTGCCGGGGATCGGGTCCTATACGGCGGCCGCCGTAGCCAGCTTCGCATTCGGCCGGCGCCATGCCGTGCTCGATGTCAACGTCCGGCGGGTGCTTGCCCGGCTCGTGACCGGACAGGCCCTGCCCCGGCCCGCACAGTCGGCCGCCGAGGTGGCGCTGGCGGAGTCCCTGCTGCCCGCCGACGGCCGGGAGGCGGCCCGGTGGTCGGTGGGCGTCATGGAACTTGGCGCGCTCGTCTGTACGGCGAAGCGGCCCGCCTGCTCGAGCTGCCCGCTGTCCAGCCAGTGCGCGTGGCTGCGGCTTGGCCGGCCGGCGGCCCCGCCCGGCCGGCCAGCGCCCGGCTATCAGGGCAGTGATCGCCAGTGCCGGGGCGCGCTCCTGGCCGTGCTGCGCAGCGCTCAGGGCCCGGTGCCCGCCGACGTCCTGACGCCCACGTGGGCCGACTCGGGGCAGCGAGCGCGCTCGCTCGCTGCCCTGATAGCCGACGGCCTCGTCACCCGGTGCGCGGACGGATCGCTGGCGCTGCCAGGAGACGCGGGCTAGGCCGGTCCCGCGGCAAGCCGCGTAAGCGGCCCGCGCAGGCGCCTGCACGGGGGACGACCCCCGTACCCCCGGCTAGTCCGGTGCGGTTGCAGTCGCCCCGCTCGCTCCGGCCTTGGACTCCACCGCGACCGGAGGAGCGTCAGGGACCTCGGCGGGCTTGGTGATCCCGCGGAACACGAACTTCGCGTCCTCGCCCTCACCCTCGGCGTCGACGATGACGATCTGGCCGGCCTTGAGCTCGCCGAACAGGATCTTCTCCGACAGGTGATCCTCGATCTCGCGCTGGATCGTCCGCCGCAGCGGGCGGGCGCCCATAACAGGGTCGTAGCCCTTCTCCGACAGCAGCTTCTTGGCCGCAGGCCGGATTTCGATCCCCATGTCGCGGTCGCGCAGCCGCTCGTCGACCTTGCTGACCATCAGGTCGACGATCTGGAAGATCTCGTCCTGGCTGAGCTGGTGGAAGACGATCACGTCATCCACGCGGTTGAGGAACTCGGGCCGGAAGTGCTGCTTGAGCTCCTCGCCGACCTTCGTCTTCATTCGGTCGTACGAGCCCCTGGACTCGGAGGCAGCGCCGAAGCCGACCGACACGCCCTTGGAGATGTCCTTCGTGCCGAGGTTCGTGGTCATGATGATCACGGTGTTCTTGAAGTCGACCACCCGGCCCTGGGCATCGGTCAGCCGGCCGTCCTCAAGAATCTGCAGCAGCGAGTTGAAGATGTCGCCGTGCGCCTTCTCGATCTCGTCGAAGAGCACCACGGAGAAGGGCCTGCGCCTGACCTTCTCGGTCAGCTGGCCGCCCTCTTCATAACCCACGTATCCCGGCGGGGAACCGAACAGCCGGGAGACGGTGTGCTTCTCCATGTACTCGCTCATGTCCAGCTGGATAAGCGAGTCCTCGTCACCGAACAGGAACTCCGCCAGCGTCCGGGAAAGCTCGGTCTTCCCGACTCCGGACGGACCGGCGAAGATGAACGACCCGCCGGGGCGCTTCGGGTCCTTCAGGCCGGCCCGAGTCCGCCTGATCGCCTGGGACAGCGCCTTGATGGCGTCGTTCTGGCCGATCACCCGGCGGTGCAGCTCGTCCTCCATCCGCAGCAGCCGCTGCGACTCCTCCTCGGTCAGCTTGAACACAGGGATGCCGGTGGCGGTGGCGAGAACCTCCGCGATCAGTTCCTCGTTCACCTCGGCGGGCGTGTCCATGTCGCCCGCCTTCCACTCCTTCTCCCTGGCGTCCTTCTTGTCGATGAGCTGCTTCTCGGTATCCCGGAGTGACGCAGCCTTCTCGAAGTCCTGGGAGTCGATCGCCGACTCCTTCTCGCGCCGCACGTCCGCGATCCGCTCGTCGTAGTCGCGCAGGTCCGGCGGCGCGGTCATCCTCCGGATGCGCATCCGCGAGCCGGCCTCGTCGATGAGGTCGATCGCCTTGTCCGGCAGGAACCGGTCGCTGATGTACCGGTCCGCGAGCTGGGCGGCCGCAACCAGAGCGTCATCGGTGATCGTGACGCGGTGGTGGGCCTCGTACCGGTCTCGCAGTCCCTT
This sequence comes from Streptosporangiaceae bacterium, assembly GCA_030038495.1. Lineage (GTDB taxonomy): Bacteria > Actinomycetota > Actinomycetes > Streptosporangiales > Streptosporangiaceae > JAJYUU01. Next base: position 13,365 of record JASHOV010000521.1, on the reverse strand, counting down.
GAGGATCTCGATCGTGTGCGAGATCGTCGGCTCGGCGACCTGGATCGGCTGGAATCTGCGCTCCAGCGCGGCATCCTTCTCCAGGTGCTTGCGGTACTCGTCCAGTGTGCTGGCACCGATGGTCTGCAGCTCGCCGCGGGCCAGCATCGGCTTGAGGATCGACGCCGCGTCGATCGCGCCCTCGGCCGCCCCCGCACCGACGAGCGTGTGGATCTCATCGATGAACAGGATGATGTCGCCGCGGGTCCGGATCTCCTTCAGTACCTTCTTCAGCCGTTCCTCGAAATCGCCGCGGTAGCGCGACCCGGCGACCAGGGCACCAAGATCCAGCGTGTAAAGCTGCTTCTCCTTCAGCGTCTCGGGCACCTCACCCTTGACGATCTTCTGGGCGAGGCCCTCCACGACCGCGGTTTTGCCCACGCCCGGCTCACCGACGAGCACGGGGTTGTTCTTGGTGCGGCGGGATAGCACCTGCATGACCCGCTCGATTTCCTTGTCCCGGCCGATGACCGGGTCGAGTTTGCCTTCCCGCGCGGCGGCGGTCAGGTTGCGGCCAAACTGGTCAAGCACGAGAGAGGTCGATGGTGCGCTCTCCGACGGGGCACCCGCGGCGGCCGGCTCCTTGCCCTGGTAACCATGCAGCAGCTGAATCACCTGCTGGCGCACGCGGTTCAGGTCGGCGCCCAGCCGGACCAGCACCTGCGCGGCAACGCCCTCGCCCTCACGAATGAGTCCAAGCAGGATGTGCTCAGTGCCGATGTAGTTGTGACCAAGCTGCAAAGCCTCACGCAGCGACAGCTCAAGTACCTTCTTGGCCCGCGGCGTGAACGGGATGTGCCCGGAGGGCGCCTGCTGGCCCTGCCCGATGATCTCCTCAACCTGCTGCCGCACGGCCTCGAGGCTTATCCCCAGCGACTCAAGTGCCTTCGCCGCGACGCCCTCACCCTCATGGATGAGACCGAGCAGGATGTGCTCGGTGCCGATGTAGTTGTGGTTCAGCATCCTGGCCTCTTCCTGAGCCAGGACCACAACCCGCCGCGCCCTGTCGGTAAACCTCTCGAACATCTCGTCGCTCCTCACAGAGCGGTAGGTGAGGCACTAAACGTGCCCCGTCCCTTCCGCATGTTAGCCCGTGCGCCCGGCGACGCCATGGCGTGCAATGCTGCACTACTCAAAACGTTCCCAGCCAGAAGGGCGTTCATCCCATCCAACCTAGGCTGAAGAGGCTGTGTTCCCAGCTACGCCGCAAGCGAAAGCTCTGGCTACCCTGATTCGCTGCCAGCGAACGCAGGAGCCTCCCCGCTGGCCATATGCCCGACTTAGGTACCCCATCCGAGCCAGGGCGGAAAGTTTCCGTTGTCCCGGGCGTGCCGTTTATTAACATGCGGGGCTGGTCTTGGCTGGGATTGTGATGCCGGCGGCGGTGGCGTAGGCGAGCAGGTCCTGGTGGGTGCGCAGCGGGGGGCCGGGGTTGATGGTGACCGGGCTGGCGGCCAGGTGCGGGCGGATGCGGGTGGTGGCGAGGCTGACGTCGTCGGGTGTGACGCCGAGCAGGGCGGCGATGTGGAGGCAGCGCATGTGGTGTCGCTGGCGGAGGATTTCGGCGAGGACGGAGCTGGCGAGGGTGAGCTTGCGGGGTCCGCGGGGTCCGCGGCTGGTGGTGCGGGGGCCGCGGCGGGCCTGGTAGAGCCGTTGCTCGCGGCTGGCCTGCCAGGGGATTTCCAGGGTGGTGATCAGGTCGGCGAGGGCCTGGCGGGTCATGCCGGTGAGCGCGGGGTGGGCCAGGTCGGGCAGGCAGGCTGGTGCGGGGGGTGCGGCGCGGGCCGGGGGCGGGCAGGGGTGCAGGGTGTAGTTCCAGTCGCCGTGCCAGGTGTGGCGGCTGAGGGGTAAGGCCTGCAGCTGCTCGTCGGTGATGTGCTGGCCGACGGGGTAGGAGCCGGGGTCGAGCTGGGCGTGCACGGTCAGCCCGGTGCGGGTGGTGGTCGCGGCGATCGTGTTCACGATGACTTCGTGGCTGGTCAGCGGCCGGCCGCGCCAGTTCATGGTGATGTGGGAGAACAGCCGGTGCTCGATCTTGTTCCACTTGGAGGTGCCGGGCGGGAAGTGGCAGACGGTGATGTCCAGCCCGGTCTCGGCGGCCAGCGCGGCGATCCCGGTCTTCCACGCCCGGGTCCGGTAGCCGTTGGACCCGCCGGCGTCGGCAGTGATCAGCAGCCGCCGGGCGGCGGGGTAGGCTGCCCGGCCGGCGCTGTCCCACCAGCGGCGGATCGACTCCACTGCGAACGCCGCGGTGTCGTGATCGGTGCCGACGTTCACCCACCCGGCGTTGGCGGCCAGGTCGTAGATCCCGTACGGGATCGCCGCCTGGTCACCGGGCGCGGTGAAGAAATCATGATCGCTGACCCGGACCGGGTCACCACCCGGCCGCCATTCCCGGCCGGCGTTGCCGTGCTCCCCGGTCCGTTCTTTCTTCTTGGCATCCACGCTGATCACCGGGTCGCCGGCGTCCTGGCAGGCCCGGGCCTGCCCGGCGATATACCGGAACTGAGCGTCCCGGTCGGCATGCTGGGCGCCCTCGATCGTCTTGGCGTTGCCCTGCCGGCTGAACCCCTGCTCCCGCAGGAGGCCGGCGACGGTATCGGCACTGACCCTGTGACCCTGGCCGGCGAGCACGCCGGCGAGATTGCGGGTGGACAGCGTCGTCCACCGCAGCGGCGACATCGGATCGCCGCGCTGATCGGGCTCGACCAGTGCCAGCAGCGCCGGCACCAGCCCCGGGTCCAGGTCAGCAGCCCGCTTGCGGCCGCCGCCCGGCCGGCGGGCCCGGCCCAGCGGCTCCCCGCCCGCTTCCAGCTCGGCCACCCCGCGCGACACCGTGCCCTCCCGCATCCCCGCCGCCCGGGCCACCAGCCGGATACCGCCATGCCCCAGCGCCCGGGCCTCCGCTCCGGCCACCAGGCGCCGCTGCCGCTCATCCAGATGCGGGAAGATCACGCCGAGCTTCGCCGCCAGCTGCTCTTCCGTTCCCACAGCAATGGCCATAGCACATCACCGTAGATCAAAAACAGAGTCATCACTTTATTTAGCGGCAAGTTCGAGGCGCACCGAAGTATCCGCGATCATGAAACGCCGCCCATCGCGGGGCTCCCCGGCCGTCAGCGGGGTGCGGTACGGCCTCGGCTCTGTCAGGTACGCGGCATCGTCTGACCAACGCCGCGCCGCCGACAAAACATCGGGTGTTTTCGAATTGTAACATCGTTCTCCGCACGCACTCATGGGATGTTTGCCGACTCCATAGTGGCCCCGTGCTGGGCAAACGCTCCCCGCACCGACGCGCGCGGCCAGACTACGCAGAGAGATTCTCATCATCTTGCTTCAGGACGTCTTGCCGAGAGCTGCCCAGCCGGTGTAAAACATCCGATCAATAGATCGGATGTTTACTCGACCGCCAGCGGGAGCGCCAGTGACGCAGGTCCAGCCAGAAGACTTCGCAACGATTCCGGCGCCACGCGCCGCCGCTGGTCGGTCCGACCCGCGGATCGTCGCGCTCGACTGCTATGACGTGCGCTTCCCGACCTCACTGGAGCACGACGGATCGGACGCGATGAACCCCGATCCTGACTACTCGGCGGCTTACGCCGTCCTGCGCACTGATGCCGAGGGCGTGGACGGCCATGCCCTCTGCTTCACGATCGGGCGCGGCAACGACGTGGTCGTCGCGGCGATCGAGGCGCTGCGACCGCAGGTGGTGGGCCGGTACGCCGGGGATATAGCCGACGATCTTGGCGGTTTCAGCGCTGACCTGATCCAGGACAGCCAGCTGCGCTGGCTGGGCCCGGAGAAGGGCGTCATGCACATGGCGATCGGAGCGGTCGTCAATGCCGCGTGGGACCTCACCGCGATGATGGCCGGCAAGCCGCTCTGGCGGCTGCTGGCGGACATGACGCCGGAGCAGATCGTCGCCATGGTCGACTTCCGCTACATCGAAGACGCGCTGACACCCGCGGAGGCACTGCAGATCCTGCGGTCGGCGCGGCAGGGACGGGATCAGCGGATCGCCGAACTCGAGCGCCGGGGCTACGCCGCCTACACCACGACACCGGGCTGGATCGGGTACTCGGACGACAAGCTGATCCACCTGTCCCGGCAGGCGGCCAGCGACGGATTCGGCCAGATCAAGCTCAAGGTCGGCGGCGATGCGGACGCTGATGCCCGGCGGCTGGCGCTGGCCAGAGAGGCGGTCGGACCCGACATCCGGATCGCCGTGGACGCCAACCAGCGCTGGAGCGTCGGGCAGGCGGTCAGCGCCATCGGGGCGCTGGCACCCTGGGACCCGTACTGGGTCGAGGAGCCGACCAGCCCGGATGAGATCCTCGGACTCGCTACGATCCGGGCCTCGGTCGCGCCCATCAAGATCGCGGCAGGCGAGCACGTCGCCAACAGGGTGATCTTCAAGCAGCTGCTGCAGGCAGGCGCGCTGGACTTCCTTGAGATCGACGCCTGCCGGGTGGCGGGGGTCAACGAGAACCTGGCGATCTTGCTTCTGGCGGCCAAGTTCGGCGTGCCTGTCTGCCCCCATGCCGGCGGCGTGGGGCTGTGCGAGATGGTCCAGCACCTCGCGATGTTCGACTTCATCGCGGTGTCCGCAACGATGACGGACCGCGTCCTGGAGTACGTCGACCATCTGCACGAGCACTTCGCCGACCCAGTCCGGGTGACCGGCGGCCGGTACCTCGCGCCAGCGGCGCCGGGCTTCTCCGCAAGGCTCCGGCCGGAATCACTGCGCGCCTACGAATTCCCGCACGGCTCCGTATGGCAGCAGCTAGGAGGTCAATCGGATTTCTAAATGCGACTAATCGGACCTGCTGTTCCATAAGCTTAGAAGGCACCTTAGGAGAACCATGAGAGTTAAGGGTCGTTTGCTCGGCGTCGCCGCCGTCGGCACCGCCGCCCTGCTGGTCGCGGCGTGCGGATCGGGCCCGTCCGGCGGATCCAGCGGATCCTCAGCAAAGTCCGGCCAGATCACCATCGGTGTGGACCTGACCTACAACGACACGGCGTTCTGGGCCGCTTACATCAATTACGAGACGCAGTACGCCAAGCAAATGCACATCAAGCTGCTCGGCCCGCTGCTGGCAGCGGCCGACGCGAGCCTGCAAAACCAGCAGATCGAGGACCTGGTGAACGAGGGCGCCAGGGCGATCGTCGTGAACCCGGAGACGGCGACGAGCCTGGGGCCCGCGATCACCTACGCAACTGCCCACCACGTGCAACTCGTGTCCGTGGACACCATCGTCGGCGTGGGCAAGGTCTACATTGTCGTGCGGGCGTCCAACACGCTGTACGGGCAGGATGCCTGCGCGTACATCTCGTCCAAGGTGAAGTCCGGCTACGTGCTCGACCTGGAGGGCGACCTAACCTCCTCCAACGGCGCGGACCGTACGAATGCCTTCAACGCGTGCATGGCCGCGAACGACCCCGGAGTCAAGATCCTCAAGGACCCGACGGTCTGGACGGACGCCACCGCAGTCACCGACGCGCAGAACGCGGTCGACGCCTATGGCAAGCAGCTCAAGGCGATCTACTCGCAGTGGTCGAGCCCCGACACCGGCATCATCCCGCTACTGAAGAGCAAGGGCCTTGGCCCGGGTTCCGCGAACCCCGTGCTGCTCGTCAGCGATGACGGCGTGCCGTTCGAGATGTGCGACATCGGGAACGGGTCGGTCTCGGCCTCGCAGTCCCAGCCTGCCAACCTGTACGCGCAGTATGCGCTGACCTACGCGGTTGACGCGGCCAAGGGCGTCAAGCTGGCCGTCGGCCAGCCCGGCGGCGGCGCGCCGGCCCTGCAGGACGTGTCCTACCAGGGAGACTCGAATCTCGCCGACCCGATCGTCGCGCCCTTCGTGACCAAGACGCAGACGACGCTGACGGTCGCCACGCCGGTGGATGGCCTGCCGGGCACCACCACGACCACCCCGGTCTCTGACTCCGCACTGTGGGGCAACGTGTACGGCGCCGCTCACGGCGGCGTCTGCGCTGCGTCCTAGCCGCCGGTGGCCGGCACCCCGGTGCCGGCCACCCCTTCTTCGCAGGAACGGATATACCTCATGACCTCCAGCGGACCGGCGCTCGTCAGCATGACGGGCATCGAGAAGCGGTTCGGTAGTACCCGGGCACTGCGCGGCGTTGACCTGTCGATCGACGCCGGACAGTGCCTGGGCCTGGTCGGCCGCAACGGGGCAGGAAAATCGACGGTCGTGTCGATCCTGTCCGGTCTCGTGGAGCCGGACGCCGGGACGTTGCGGTTCGCCGGCGACCCGGCCCCGCGGGCCGGCGACGTCACCCGGTGGCGCGAGTGGATCGCGACGGTCTTCCAGCACTCGATGGTCGTGCCCGGGCTCTCGGTCGCAGAGAACGTCTTCCTCGGCGGCACCGAGCGCATCATCAGCTGGCGGGACATGCGCGCCAGAACCGGCAAGATCATGAACGACTGGGGATACGACATCTCCCCCGAGGCGCCCTGCCGGGACCTCACCGTCGAGCAGCTGCAGATCGTGGAGATTGCCAGGGCACTTGCACGCGGGGCCAAGTGCGTGGTGCTGGACGAGCCGACGGCAGCGCTGGAGCGCGAGGCGGTGCGACGGCTCTTCGACCGGGTCCGCCAGCTCGTCGCCGGCGGCGTCGCCGTGCTCTACATCTCGCATCATCTCGAGGAGGTCTTCGAGATCTGCCAGCACGTCGCGGTGCTGCGCGACGGCGAGCTGGTACTGACCGCGCCGACCTCGGACCTGAACAAGGAGGATCTTGTCAGCGCCATGGTCGGCACCGCGCAGGTCAGACCGGCTGACCAGCCAGGCCCAGCCGGAAACTCGGCCGGAAACTCGGCCGGGCCCGATCACGCCGATGCCGTGCTGACCGTCGAGAACCTGACCGCCAGCTCGCCGCGGGGCCGCCTGGCAGGCGTGTCCCTGCACGTCAGGACCGGAGAGATCGTCGGTGTGACGGGCCTGCTGAGCGCCGGCGTGGCGACGCTCGGGCGCGCGATCGCGGGCGCCGAGGCGCATCAGGGCGGCCAGATACTGCTGCACGGCCGGGCCATGCCGGGCGGCCGCCGCGATATCGCCCAGCAGGCCGGGATCGGCTATATCCCCGAGGACCGCAGGACCGACGGCTTCGTCGCGCTCCTCGGGGTGGCCGAGAACGTCACGATGACCATCACCGGCCGCCTGGCCGACCGGCTCGGCCTGCTGCGCCCGGGCCGGCGCGCGGCCGCGGCGGCGCCGATTACCGAAGCGCTGTCGCTGGTCTCCTCGGGCCCTGGCCAGCCGGTACGGGAACTGTCCGGCGGTAACCAGCAGAAGGTCGTTGTGGCCAGGACGCTGGCGCATGACCCCGGCCTCATCGTGGCGATCACGCCGACCCGCGGCGTGGACGTGACATCCAAGGCGCTCCTGCTGGACGCCCTGGCCGGCGTGGCCCGAGAGCGGGGCGTAGGTGTGCTGCTGTGCAGCGACGAGCTATCTGACTTCGTGATCTGCGACCGGGTCATCGTGCTGGTACGGGGCGAGGTCTTCACCGAATTTACCGAGCCGCCCTTCGACCGCGACGAGCTGATCCTCGCGACCGAGGGTCTGTCCGGCACGGCTCAAGGCACCGCCGAGGAGGCAGCGCAATGATCTCGAACGAGTCGCCCGACGGGTCAGTCGGCACCGCCAGCCCGCCCGCCGCCGACGGCACGGGATCGATCCTGACCAGCGGCGGAGCGACGATCGCCGCCCGGATGCGCAGCCTGAACGTGAGCCTGCTGCGGGAAGTAGCGCTGCTGCCGGTCCTGGTGCTGCTTCTGGTCGTCGGAGCCGTGGTGAGTCCGGTGTTCCTGACCGTCTCGAACATGGCCGGGATCGGCCAGCAGGTCTCCGCGCTCGGCGTCGTCGTGGTCGGCGAGAGCCTGATCCTCATGATCGGCGGCATGGACCTGTCGCTGGAGGGAACCTACGGCCTGGCGCCGATGGTCGCGGCCTGGCTGGTCCTGCCGGTGGCCGCGTACGGCAGCGGCGCGCAGCTCAATCCCTTCCTGGGGCTGCTGATCCTGTTCGCGGTGGGCGCCGCGGTCGGCCTGGTCAACGGACTGCTGATCGTGAAGGGCCGGCTGAACGGATTCATCGTCACGCTCGGCATGACGATCGTGCTGGCGGGCCTGCAGAACGGCATCGTGAAGGCGCAGTCCCTGTTCGACCTGCCGAGGGCGTTCAGCGACCTCGGCGCCTCCTACTTCGGCGACGTGCCGGTCTCATTTGTCGTCACGGCCATTATCTTCGTGCTGGTCGGGCTGTTCCTGCGTTACCACAGGACCGGCCGGGCGATTTACGCGGTCGGCGGCAATCCCGCGGCCGCCCGCGCCGCCGGCATCAAGGTCGAGCGGGTCAAGATCGGCGTGTACGTCGCCGGCAGCATGCTGGCCGCGCTGGGCGGGCTCATGGAGGCGGGCCGGGTATCCGCGGTGACCGGCCAGCAGGGCTACGGCGAGGGCATCATCTTCTCCGTCTTCGCCGCGGCCGTGATCGGCGGCGTGAGCCTGCGCGGCGGCCGCGGCAACATGATCGGCGCTGCCTCCGGCGTGATCCTGCTCGGTCTCGTGCAGAACATCCTGGACCTGGCGAATGTCTCGAACTACTGGATCGAGGCCATCGACGGCGGCGTGATCTTGTTCGCGCTGTTCCTGGCCCGGATCGTCGGCGGGGAGTCCACCGCCGAAGAGAAGTAGGAGCAGCGGATGAAGCTGGTGCGAGTCGGCGCGCCGGGCGCCGAGCGACCCGCCGTGCTGGACGCCGGCGGCGTCGCCCGCGACCTGTCCGGCATCGTGGACGACTACGGCCCGGCCTTCTTCGCCAGCGGCGGGCTTGACCGGGTGGCCGCGGCGGTAGCCCGTGGCGGCCTGCGGCCGGTGCGGGGCAGGATCGGCGCGCCCATAGCCAGGCCCGGCAAGATCGTGTGCATCGGGCTGAATTACCACGATCACGCGGCCGAGACCGGCCAGGCCCCGCCGCAGCGGCCGGTGGTCTTCCTGAAGGACCCGTCGACGGTGACCGGTCCGTACGACGACGTGCTGATCCCGCGCGGCTCGGCGAAGACGGACTGGGAGGTCGAGCTCGGCGTCGTCATTGGCAGCCGGGCCCGCTATCTGGACACACCCGCCGATGCCCTGCCGGTCGTCGCCGGGTACGCCGTTAGCCACGACGTGTCCGAGCGGGCGTTTCAGCTCGAGCTGTCGCCACAGTGGGATCTCGGCAAATCGTGCGAGACGTTCAACCCGCTGGGTCCCTGGCTGGTCACCGCGGACGAAGTGCCCGACCCGCAGCGGCTCGGGCTGCGCCTGGCCGTGAACGGCGATCAGCGTCAGGACGGATTCACCGGGAAGATGATCTTCACCGTCAGCCACCTGATCTGGTATCTCAGCCAGTACATGGTGCTCGAGCCGGGTGATCTGATCAACACAGGGACGCCCGCCGGTGTCGCCCTCGGCCTGCCCGGCAATCCCTACCTGAAGCCGGGTGACACGGTGACGCTCGAGATCGACGGGCTGGGCCGGGCCGAGCAGCGCTTCGTGGCGGTGAGCTGATCATGGGCGGCGAACTGAACGGCCTGACCGCCGTTGTGACCGGCGGAGCGTCGGGGATCGGCCTGGCCACGGCCCGGTTGCTGGCCAGCCAGGGAGCGCTGGTCGCCGTGCTCGACCTGAACCCGGCCGCGGAGTTCACGGCACCGGGGCGTGCAGCACTGCGGGCGGACGTATCCGACGACGCGTCGGTGCGGCTCGCGGTCGAAACGGCGGCCGAGCGGCTAGGCGGTATCGACATCGTGGTGAACAACGCCGGCATCGGCGCGATCGGGACCGTCGCCGACAACACCGACGAGCAGTGGCACCAGGTCTTCGACGTGAATGTCGTCGGCATGGTGCGGGTCACCAGGGCCGCGCTGCCCTACCTGCGCGACTCGCAGCACGCCGCGGTCGTCAACACATGCTCCATCGCCGCGACGGCCGGGCTGCCGCAGCGCGCCCTGTATTCGGCGACCAAGGGAGCGGTGCTGTCGCTGACGCTGGCGATGGCCGCCGACCATATTCACGACGGCATCCGGGTCAACTGCGTGAACCCCGGCACCGCCGACACGCCGTGGGTCGGCCGGCTGCTCGATCAGGCCGGCGATCCGGCCGCCGAGCGCGCGGCGCTCGAGGCCAGGCAGCCGATGGGCCGGCTGGTGAGCGCGGACGAGGTCGCCGCGGGCATCGTCTATCTCGCCAGCCCGGCGGCCGCGTCGGTGACCGGCACGGCGCTGGCCATCGACGGCGGAATGGCGGGCCTCAGGATCAGGCCGCGGCCATGATCACCGCGCCGCTGCCGACGCGCAGGCTGGGCCGCTCCCAGCTGCGGGTAACCGAGCTGGCCTTCGGCGGGGCGGCGATCGGCAACCTGTTCACCGAGGTGGCCGAGGACGCGGCCAGGGCCGCCATCGACGCCGCCTGGGACGGCGGCATCCGCACCTTCGACACCGCTCCGCACTACGGCCTCGGGCTGTCGGAACGACGGCTCGGCGACGCGCTCCGGCACCGGCCGCGGCCGGAGTACGTGATCTCCACGAAGGTCGGCCGGCTCCTGCAGCCCGGGCCGGCGCCGCACGGGCGTGACCCGGAGGGCTTTGCCGTACCCGCCGCGCAGGTCCGGGTGTTCGACTTCAGTGCCGACGGGGTGCGGCGCAGCCTGGAGGCCAGCCTCGGCCGCCTGGGCCTGGACCGCATCGACATCGCGCTCATCCACGACCCCGACGAACACGGCGAGCAGGCGCTGCGCGAGGCGTACCCGGCGCTGGAGCGACTGCGGGCCGAGGGCGTCGTGCGGGCGATCGGCGTCGGCATGAACGAGGCCGGGATGCTGACCCGGTTCGTGGCCGACACCGACATCGACGTGGTGCTCATGGCGGGCCGCTATACCCTCCTGGATCAGTCCGCCGCGGACACGCTGCTGCCGCTGGCGCTCGAGCGCGACGTCGCCGTGCTGGCCGGCGGCGTGTTCAACTCCGGCCTGCTGGCCGCGCCCGCGCCGGGCGCGTACTTCGACTATCGGGCCGCGCCGGACGCGCTGATCAGGCAAGCCCGCGAGCTTGAGGCGGCCTGCGGCCGGTACGGCGTGCCGCTGCGGGCCGCGGCGGCGCGTTTCCCGCTGCGGCATCCGGCGGTGGCGAGCGTCCTGATCGGGGCCCGGAGCGCCGCTGAGATTCGGGACGCGATCACGCTCCGCGACCTGGATATACCCGCGGCGCTGTGGGATGACCTCGCCGCAATGAGAGCATGAGCCGCATGCGGGTGGCCCTGTTCGTCACGTGCCTGAGCGACACCCTGTATCCGCGGACCGGGCAGTCGGTCGTGACGTTGCTGCGCCGGCTTGGCTGCCAGGTGGGTTTCCCCGCCGGGCAGACCTGCTGCGGCCAGATGCATTTCAACAGCGGCTACCGGCGGCCCGCCACCCGGCTGGCGCGGAAGTTCGTACGGGACTTCGCCGGCTACGACGCGGTCGTCACGCCATCGCCCTCCTGCGCGGGCATGATCCGGGACCAGTTCCCGGTGCTGGGTGTCGGCGCTGGCCCGCGCGTCTACGAGCTGTCGGAGTTCCTCGTCGACGCGCTCGGCGTCGTGGACGTCGGCGCAGTCTTCCCGCACCGGGTCAGCTACCACCCGACCTGCCATTCGCTGCGGGCGCTGCGGGTCGGGGACAAGCCGCTGCGGCTGCTGGGCGCGGTGGCAGGCCTGGAGCTGATCGAGCTGCCTGCCGCCGACTCGTGCTGCGGGTTCGGCGGCACGTTCGCGATCAAGAACTCCGCGATGTCCGAGGCGATGCTCGCCGACAAGGTCGCGGCCGTGGCCTCGATACGGGCCGAGGTGCTGTGCGCACTGGACAACTCCTGCCTGATGCAGATCGGCGGCGGCCTGTCGCGAGCCGGCTTCCCCGTCCAGGTCATGCACCTGGCTGACATCCTGGCGGCGCAGTGAGCATCCCGGCGGGCGAGGGCGTCATCTGGCTGGGCTCGCCGCCGTTCCCGCAGGCCGCACGGGAGGCGCTCGGAAACAGCCAGCTGCGCGCTAACCTGCGGCAGGCCACCGCCGCGATCCGGGACAAGCGGCTGCGGGTCACCGGCGAGCTCAGCGACTGGGAAGAGCTGCGCACCGCCGGCGCCGCGATCAAGGCCGAGGTCGCCGCGAACCTTGACCGCTACCTGGTACGGCTCGAGGAGTCGGTCACCAGGGCGGGCGGGGTCGTGCACTGGGCCCGCGACGCCACTGAGGCGAACGCGATCATCGGCGACCTGGTTGAGGCGGCCGGCGCCCGCGAGGTCGTGAAGGTCAAGTCGATGGTCACCCAGGAGATCGACCTGAACGGCGCGCTGGCCGCCCGCGGCATCGCGGCGGTCGAGACGGATCTGGCTGAGCTCATCGTCCAGCTCGGCGATGACCGCCCTTCGCACATCCTGGTGCCGGCGATACACAGGAACCGCGCTGAAATTCGCGACCTCTTTACCAGCCAGATGGGGGTACGCGGCAGGCCGGCCCCGGACGGCCTGACCGACGATCCGGCCGCGCTGGCCGAAGCCGCGCGCCTGCACCTGCGGGAGAAGTTCCTGGCCGCGGACGTGGCGGTCTCGGGCGCCAACTTCGCCATCGCCGACACCGGCACGGTCGTGGTCGTCGAGTCCGAGGGGAACGGGCGCATGTGCGTGACCCTGCCGCGGACGCTGATCACCGTCATGGGCATCGAGAAGGTGCTGCCGTCGTTCGCGGATCTCGAGGTCTTCCTGCAGCTGCTGCCGCGGTCTTCGACCGGCGAGCGGATGAACCCGTACACGTCCATGTGGACCGGCGTGACGCCCGGCGACGGGCCGCGGCATTTTCACCTCGTGCTGCTCGACAACGGGCGGACGGCGACGCTCGCCGATCCTGTCGGCCGCCAGGCGCTCGCGTGTATCCGCTGCTCTGCGTGCCTGAATGTCTGCCCGGTGTACGAGCGGGCCGGCGGCCATGCTTACGGCTCGGTGTATCCGGGGCCGATAGGGGCGGTGCTGACACCGCAGCTCGTCGGCGTCGAGCACGCCGCGACGCTGCCGTTCGCCTCCACGCTTTGCGGAGCGTGCTACGACGCCTGCCCGGTGCGGATCAACATCCCTGAGGTGCTGACGCACCTGCGCGCCCGGGTCGTGGAGCGCAAGCGCCGACCGATCCCCGAGCCGGAGGCGCAGGCCATGGCGGCCGCGGCCCTGGTGCTCTCCTCGGCGCGACTGCTGCGGGCGGCGCAGTGGCTGGCCGGGCGCGGCGGCCGG
>JASHOV010000520.1 GCA_030038495.1 Streptosporangiaceae bacterium | reverse complement strand
TGGCCCTCCGGAGTGTGGCTGCGGACGGCATTCGGCCTGACCTGCATCGGCGTGACGTGCCAGGTGTTTTCGATCCTGGCCCGCGGGCTGGCCGAGCACCGGGTGCCGTGGGGGAACATGTACGAGTTCCTGGCCGCCGTCACCTGCATGGCCGTCCTGGTGCTGGTGGCTGCCTCGATCAGGTACCGGGCCTACTACATGGGCCTGTTCGTGCTGCTGCCGGTGGTGCTCGGCCTCGGCATCGACCTGACCGTCATCTACACCCCGGCCGGCGCGCTGGTTCCGGCGTTGCAGTCGTACTGGATCGCCATCCACGTCACCGCGATGATCGTGGCGTCCGGCCTGTTCATCTTCGGCGCCGTGGTCACCACGCTGTACCTGGTCGCCGACCGCAGCCAGCGCCGGGTCGCGGCCGGGAAGCCGTCGTTCAGCGCGGGCATCATGGTCCATCTGCCCCGGCCGGTGGTGCTCGACCGGCTGTCCTACCGGAGCATCCTGTTCGCGTTCCCTGTCTGGACCTTCGGCGTGATGGCCGGCGCGATCTGGGCCGACCACGCGTGGGGCCGCTACTGGGGCTGGGACCCGAAGGAAACGTGGTCGTTCATCACCTGGGTGGTATACGCGATGTTCCTGCACGCCCGTGCGACCGCGGGCTGGCGCGGCAAGCGGGCGGCCTGGATCCACCTGGCGGGATTCGCCTGCCTGATGTTCAACCTGATCGGGGTGAACCTGTGGATCACCGGCCTGCATTCCTATGCCGGGATGAGCTAGCCTGCCGCGGCCTTAACCTTGGCGGGCGGCACGCCTATGCGTCGTCAAGCGGCCCGTGGATGCGGCGGTTGAGTTCCTCGAGGAAATCGGGGTCGTCATCGGGGCCGACCGGGCGCGGGGCGCCGAGGCCGGCGGCCCAGTTACCGGCGTCGAAGTAACCGCCCGCGGCCTGCGCGGCCGGATGCCGCAGCAGCGCCTCGGCGGGCCCGAAGCCGTCACCGTACTGGCCGTGGCGGTACCGCAGCTGAGGCCGCCGCGGCCGGCCAACGAGCAGCCAGGCGGCCGCACCGAAGATCCAGAAGGCTCCGGCCAGCATCAGCCACATGCCCTTGGAGAGCGCGATGAACTCCGAGTCAGGCGTGGTCGTGATGTCCAGCATGACCGGGAGCACAAATCCAACGCTAAATAGGACGATAAGCGCACAAGCCAGCCACATGCTGGGCAGCCTAGCCTCTCCGCTCCCATGCTCGTTGCATATTTCGGGATCTGTCCTAGTCACTTATCTCACATTTAGTGCTACGTTCCGTGACATTGCGGGCTGCCCGGGCACGCCGGGCTTACCCTGAGTGGGTCGGGCCAGGGGTCTGCCGGGCCCGCAAGGCCCTGTCGGGCGGGGAGCTGAGGCTATGCAGCTGCGATTACTCGGGCGCGGAAGGCTGCTGCGCTGGCTGGGCAGGCGTTCCCGCCATGGCACGCACCGCCGGTCCGGCAGCGATGCGGCTGGCAGTTCTGGCCGCTCAGCCTCGGTCACCGCCGGCGGCCCAGGACATGTGACGCCGTCGGCCCGGCCGCCCGTGCGCGGCCCGGCGTCAGTTCCGCCTGCCTCCGGGCCGGGCCGTGGCCAGCCGACTCTGGCCAGGTCCCAGGGCGGGCCGGGTACGGGCCCGCGGCCGACGGTTGAGCCGCGGCCGACGGTTGAGCCGCCGCCGACGATCGGCGATGCGAGGGCGGCAATCCGAACCAGGGGGGCGACGCAAGACCGGGCCGCCTCGTCCCAGCGGCGGACTGCGGAGTTGCGCAAGCAGGCCGCGGCGGCGAGCCGTCCCTGGTACGAGCGGCAGTCCGCGCATGCCAGCGCGCCGGGCATGCGGGACTGCGGCTGCCTGGAGCCGATCATCGTTCGCGAATGGGCACCACAGGCCAGCCCCGAGCGAACTGCCGTCGCGGCCATCAACCGGCTGGCCGAGCTTCCCCAGCTGATCAAGGAGCGGCTCGCCGCCGGGCTGGACGCGATCCATGTCGGGGCCGGCGGCGTGCCCGACCTCGACGACATGAGCGGGCTGAAGGGCGTGCTACTGCCGTCGGGCCGAGCCACCTGGGACGCCTGCGCGGGCGCCTACGGCGACCGCAAGATCATTGTCGGTTCCCGCCCATCGCCGACGCCGGACGTCATGTGCCACGAGATCGGCCATGCGCTGGACGATCTCGATGGCGGCGGCGAGCACTGGCAGTCCGACTCGGCCGAGTTCTGCCGCCTGTACCAGCGCTGCCTGTCCCGGCTGGCCAGCCAGTTTCACCGACACGCCGGCCCGCTTGGGCGCAGGGAGTTCTTCGCCGATGCGTTCGCGGCGATAGCCTCGGGCCAGCGTCCGGCGCTGGTCGAGATGCTGACCGGCGACACCAGGGCGGCGCTGGATGTCATGCTCTACTTCAACGTGCGGTACGGCATCTAATGGGGTCCATGCAGCCATGTACGTGATCCGGCTAGCCAACGGCAACCTGCTGGTACCCGACTCCGCTGAGACAGAGGACGGCCGGGTGCTCGGCGATGCCTACGTCGAGATCGGCCCGGACGACGAGGACTACCTAACCCTCGCGGCCGGAGCGCTGACCGAGGATGAATTCGCCGAGCGCCGTCGCCAGTGGAGCGAGGGAGACGAGCAACTGCGGCGGGAGTTCCTCGACTACCTGGCCCGGCACGGTAACTGGGCCGATCGGGGCGAGCGCTGAGTCTGCGGGCGCGCGCCGCAGGCGGCCGAGCGCCGGCTACCACGGGCCGAGCGCTGAGTTTCCGTTTACGCCGCAGTCGTGATGAGATCTGCAGGTGGTCACGGACGGTGCGAGTCCCCTGCTGCAGCTCACGGACGTGAGCCGCAGCTTCGGCCCGGTGCAGGCGCTGAAGCCGGTCGGCATGTGCGTGGACGCCGGACGCTGCGTGGCGCTGCTGGGCGTGAACGGATCCGGCAAGTCGACCCTGCTGCGCATCGCGGGCGGCCGGGACACACCCTCGACTGGCCAGGTCCGCTACAGCGGCGCACCGCTGCGAGAGGACGACCTCGCAGCCCGGACCGAGATCGCCATGGTCGGAGACGCGTCCAGCGCCTATCCGGATCTCACCGTGCGCGAGCACCTGATGCTGGTCGCGATCGCGCACGGCGCCGGGGCAGGCGCGGATCGCCTCGTCGACGAGGCGCTGGCCGAATGCAGGCTGTCCGACCACGAGATGGCGCTGCCCATCGCGCTGTCCAGCGGGCAACGCCAGGCGATGCAGATCGCAGCGGTGCTGGTCCGCCCGCGCCGCCTTCTCATCCTGGACGAGCCCGAGCAGCGGCTCGACCCCGGAGCGCGGCGCTGGCTGGCTGGCCTGCTGGGCCGGGAGAAGGCGCGCGATACCGCGGTGCTCCTGGCGACCCATCACGTCGAGCTGGCCGAGGCGGTCGCCGACGAGGCCGTCGTGCTCCTGGACGGTCAGGTCCTGGCGCGCGGCACACCACAGGACGCGCTCGGCAGCCTGCGGTGACGTCATGACCGCCGCCCCCGAGGCAATTGAGCTGCCGGACACCACCGACGAGACGTTCGCCCTGCTGCGCGAGCTGCGCACCAGGCATCTGCGCGCCCGCGCGGCCAACCTCGCCTTCTGGCTGTACTTCATCGGGCTGCTGGTTTTCTCTTACGGCGGCTGGCTCGTGGCCGATATCGTCCACTCGCTCCGGCAGCCGCCGCCTCCGGTGGCCTCGACGCCGGAACTGCTGCGGGCCGCGCCGGCCAGCCTCTGCGCGCTCGGGCTGATCCTGCTGCTCGCGCTGGTGTGGGATGCGCGCTGGCGCGGCCCGGTCACGGTCTCGAGGCCGACCGCGGACTGGCTGCTGGGCACTCCGGTCAGCCGCAGCCGCCTGCTGCGCCCGCGATACCGGGTCAGCGCGGCGAAGGCACTGGCCGCCGGTGTTGCGGTCGGAATCGTGCCCGTCGCGATGCTGCTGGCGGCCGGGCTCGGCGGCGCAGATCTTGGGCACTCGCTGCGGCTGGCCGCGGTGACG
>JASHOV010000054.1 GCA_030038495.1 Streptosporangiaceae bacterium | reverse complement strand
GGGCCAGCGCGCGCCGCTGCGCATCCGGGCCGTCCGGGCCGAAGCCGGAGACGGACAGCATGATCAGCGCGGGGTTGACCGCGGCGAGCCGGCCGTAGCCCAGACCGAGCCGGTCCATGACGCCGGGCCGGAAGTTCTCGATCAGTACGTCGGCCCTGGCGGCCAGGTCAGTGATCAGCCGCACGCCTCCGGGCCTGGCAAGATCGACGCCGATGCTCCGCTTGCCCGCGTTCATCTGGGCAAACATGCCGGCGCGCCCGTCCCTGACCGCGCCGAAGTACTCGGTCACGTCGGTGCGCGGTCCGTCGATCCTGATCACATCGGCGCCGAGGTCGGCGAGGATGCGGCCCGCATACGGGCCCGAGATCGCCTGCGACATGTCCAGCACGCGCCAGCCTGGCAGCGGCTGGGCTGGTGCCGGCTGGGGCCGGTGCCCCCCGGTGGTGCCCATTGTCATAGCTGCGTCCCGAGATTCTCGCCGCGGTCCGTGAGCGCGAGCCGCCGGATGGCGCTCGCGGCGAATGCATCGTGGGCCGCGCGCACGGTGAGCATGTCCACTGCCGCGCTGCCGTAGAACCAGCCCCGACGAGCTGCCCGTCGCGCCAGAGTATGTTGCCCGGCCAGTAATCTCCGTGCAGCACGGCTGGCGGGTTGCGCCGCGGCGGCGGCCAGCCAGCGGCCAGGTGCGCACCACCCGCGAGCCCGGGCAGACCTCGGCTATCAGGGCGCCGACCTGCGCTGGCGTGACTATCGGCCGCTCGTACATGGACCGATCATCCCAGAGGGTTCAAGAGCAGGCCGCGGCCTAGACTTTCGTTCGTGGATTCCGGCGACGAAGCGTTCTTCGAGCTGGGCACCGACGGGCCTAAGGTGATCCTGGTCGGGGCCGATGATTCCACCACGTCGATCCGGGCCGGCTGGTACGCGCTCGGGCTCGCGCGGCGGCAGGGTGCCCGGCTGGTTGTCGTCTTCGTGACCCCGATGGCGACCATGGGCACGGCCGGTCCCGGCGGTGCTGCGCTGGCGGTCGCGAAGGACGAGGCCCTCGCGGCCACCGCGGCGGACATGCGCGAGCGGGCCGAGAGTGCCGGGCGGGAATTCGGCATCTCGGTGACGTTCGAGCTGCGGCGGGGGGATCCGTTCGCCGAGATCAGCCGGGTCGCCGACGAGTACCGGGCGGACGCGATCGTGGTCGGGGCCTCCACCAAGGCCGGGCACCGGTTCGTGGGCTCGCTCGCCGTGCGGCTGGTCCGCGCGGGCAAGTGGCCCGTTACAGTCGTGCCGTAGGCGCGCCGGTTCTACTGTGCCGTGAGCAGTGTGTCGACAAGCGCGGGGATTGCCTCGCCGATCGGGACTCGGATCGTGTCCGCCGCGAGCCGGTCGTAGGGGGTCGGGTCACGGTTCACGATCACGAGCCGGGCGCCGGATCTGAAAGCGAGCAGGCACAGCGAGGCAGCCGGTTCCACCGTGAGCGTGCTGCCCACCGCCAGGAACAGGTCGCAGCTTTGGGCAGCGGCCGCAGCGCGCTCGAATACCGCGGGGTCGAGCGACTGGCCGAACATGACCGTGGCCGACTTCAGTATCCCGCCGCACCGGGCGCAGGCCGGATCCTCCTCGCCGGCCCGGACCCGCTCCAGCGCGGCGGCCATCTCCGTCCGGTCCCCGCAGGACACGCACACGACGCCATACATGGTGCCGTGCAGCTCCATCACCCGGTCCGGCGGCGTGCCCGCCCGCTGGTGCAGCCCGTCGATGTTCTGGGTGATCACCCTGGTGTCGACGCCGCCGTTCGCCAGGCGCACCAGCGCAAGGTGGGCGGCATTGGGCCGCGCGGTCCACGCCGGATGCGCCAGCCGGTTCTGCCAGGAACGACGGCGCAGGGCCGGGTCGGACACGTAATGGCGGAACGTCGCCAGCTTCTCGGCCTCGGGATCACGGGTCCAGATGCCGTCAGGCCCGCGGAAGTCAGGTACGCCCGAGTCGGTGGAGATGCCGGCGCCGGTCAGGACCGCGACTCTGCTCACCGCGCTGGCCCAGCTATCGGATCCCACCCGGCCATCCTTCCCAGTCTCGCCGTGGCCGCGCAAACGCTGCCGACTGCCGCCATTGTCCGGCTGGCCATCGAAAAGGTTTCGGTTTAGTCACAAACCATTACTGACCTTGCACGCGGTGGCACTTGCCGTGAATCTTTGTTCATTGCTTTGCAGCAACGTGCTCCTAGGCGAGGACCGTGCTCGATGAATAGCGGTTCACAAGCGGGCGGCGAGCGGCCGGGCGCGACCGCGGACGACATCCTGCACGTGCGCGGGGTCTCCGTCCATTTCGGCGGTCTTGTTGCGCTCGACAATGTCTCGCTGACTGCTCAGTCGCGGCAGGTCACCGGCATCATCGGGCCGAATGGCGCGGGCAAGACAACTCTGCTGAATGTCCTGTGCGGCTTCGTCCGCCCGCAGGGCGGCACGATCAGCTTCGGCGGCCGGGAGCTCGCGCGGATCCGGCCGCATCGGCTGGCCCGTCTCGGGATCGCCAGAACCCTGCAGGGAGTGGGCCTGTTCAGCGGCCTGTCCGCGCTGGAGAACGTCATGGTCGGCGCGACCAGCGTGGCACGGGCGGGGTTCTGGCCCGGCTTACTCGGGCTGCCGCGGTCGGACGCGGACGAGAAGCGACTGCGGGCCCTGGCCCAGGCCGCGCTGGAGCTGACCGGCGCGGGTGACTATGCCGAGGCCATGCCGGACACGCTGGCCCACGGCCTGCGCAAGCGGATCGCGCTGGCCCGAGCCCTGGTCGCCCGGCCGCGGCTGCTGCTGCTCGATGAGCCGGCGAGTGGGCTGGCGGAGGACGAACTGGCGGGCCTCGGCGACCTGATCACCTCGCTGGCGCGCGAGTGCACCGTCGTTGTCATCGAGCACCGCATGGACCTGATGATGTCGGTCTGCCAGGAGATCTTCGTGCTCGACTTCGGCAAGGTCATCGCGTCAGGGACGCCGGAGCAGGTGCAGGCCGACCCGGCCGTCACCGCGGCGTACCTCGGCGCGGACGCTGAGACCGGCGATGCCGGGACCGGCGATGGCCAGGTCGGCGCCAATCTCGCGGACCCCTCGCCAGGCTCGGCCAAGGACTCGAAGGAGCGGGCCAGTGACTGATGCCGCCATGCTGAAGGTAGTCGGTCTCGTCGCCGGCTACGGCAGCGCTCCGGTGCTGAACGGGGTCTCGATCGTGGCGCAGCCGGGTTCGATCACCGCGGTACTCGGCGCGAACGGCGCCGGCAAGACGACCCTGCTGCGAACGATCTCGGGCTTCGTCAGGACCCGCAGCGGCCAGATCACGCTGGATGACCTCAGCCTCACCAGACTCAGCCCCGATCACATCGCCCGCGTCGGCGTCTCCCACGTGCCGGAGGGCCAGGGCGTCATCACCGAGCTGACCGTCGAGGAAAACCTGCGGCTTGGGCTGCTCCTGCGGCCGCGGGCCGCCCGTGGCACCGCGCTGGAGGACGCCTACCGCAGGTTCGCCATCCTGGCCGATCGGCGCCGCAGGCTCGCGGCCACACTGTCCGGCGGGGAGCGGCAGATCCTCGTCATCGCCAGGGCGCTGCTGTCCGCTCCGCGGGTGCTCCTGCTGGACGAGCCGTCGCTGGGGCTGGCACCCCGGGTGGTGGCACAGGTGATGGGCCTGATCCGGCAACTGCGGGACGAGGCGGGTCTCACGGTCCTGCTGGTCGAGCAGAACGCGCGCAGCGCGCTGTCCATAGCCGACCGCGGCACGGTGCTCAGCCAGGGCAAGGTCGTGGCCGAGGCCGATGCCGCCGACCTTGCCGCGGACGTCGGCCTGCGCAGGCACTACCTGGGTTTCTAGCGGAGGCGCAGATGCAGGAGTTCATCGAGTTCACCCTCGGGGGCGTCAGCGACGGCGTGATCTACGCCGCGATCGGGCTGTCGCTGGTGCTGATCTGGCGCGGCACCAGGGTGCTGAACTACGCCCAGGGCGGCATGGCGATGTTCACCAGCTACGTTGCCCTGTTCGTCATCAACGCGACCGGCAACTACTGGCTCGGATTCGTGGTGGCGCTCGCCACCGGCCTGGTGCTGGGCGCGGTGCTGGAGCGCGTGGTAGTGCGGCCCACGGTCGGCAAGTCGCCGCTGAACGCCGTCATCGTGACGATCGGCCTGCTCATCCTGATCGAGGGTGTCGCCGGGATCATGTACGGCAGCAAGAACCGGTCGTTCCCCTCGCCCTACTCGATCGTCGGCGCGAAGGTCGGCAGCTTCGACCTCGGGCCGGGTTCCTCGCCCACTGCCATCTTTACCGCGGTCTCTGTGCTCGCCGCGGCCGGGCTGCTGTTCCTGCTGTTCCAGTACACGCCGGTGGGGCTGCGGATGCGGGCGTCCGCGTTCAGCGGCAATGTCGCCCAGCTCATGGGCGTGCGGGTCGGCCGCATCACCACGCTTGGCTGGGCGCTGGCGGGCCTGATCGGCGCGCTGGCCGGGATGCTCGTGACGCCGCAGACGTTCCTGTACCCGAACAGCATGGACTCGATCTTCGTGCTGGGGTTCACCGCCGCGGTAATCGGCGGGCTGGACAGCGCGGTCGGCGCGATCGTCGGCGGGCTCATTCTCGGCGTGGTCCTCAACTACGTGACCGGCTACGTCGGCAGCAACCTGCCCGAGCTGGCGGGGCTGGCGATGCTGATCCTCGTGCTGATGTTCCGGCCGTCGGGACTCTTCGCGTCCACGACCACGAGGCAGGTGTAGCCCAGATGACCCTGGCGCGGCATACCGGGATCGCGATCGTCGCCGGCGTGATCCTGCTGGTCCTGAGCAGCAAGCTGGGCTACTACCGGCAGTACCAGCTGGCCGAGGTCGCCGCGACCGTGGTGGCGGTCGCCGGCCTGACCGTGCTGATCGGGGTCAGCGGCCAGATCTCCATCGGCCATGGCGCGTTCATGTTCGTCGGCGGTTACACGACGGCGCTGCTGGTCATGCACCTGAACTGGAACCTCGCGCTGGTGATTCTCGCCAGCGCCGTGGTGGCCGGAATCGCTGGCGCGATCATGGGCGTCGCCGCCGCACGGCTGCGCGGGCCTTACCTGGCCGGCGCGACGCTGATGCTGGCGGTTGCCTTGCCGGCCGTCGCCTACCAGTGGCAGAGCGTATTCGGCGGCGACCAGGGACTGGACTTTACCGTGACCACGCCCGGCTTCCTCGGCCAGAACTTCCAGCTGACCGAGTGGCAGGCCTGGGTGTGCTGCGTGGTCGCACTGGTGGTGATGGTGCTGCTGGCCAATCTGCTGCGCAGCCGGGTCGGGCGCAACTGGCGGGCCCTGCGCGACAACGAGACCGCGGCCGCGATCGCGGGCATCAACGTGGCGCTCCTGCGGGTGCGCGCGTTCGTGGTCAGCGCGGCCTGCGCCGGCGTGGCGGGCTCGCTGCTGGCGATGACCATGCTCAACGTCACGCCGGGCGCGTTCACGCTGGCGCTGTCCATTCAGCTGCTGACCGCGGTCGTGCTCGGCGGCCTGGGCAGCCTGGCCGGTGCCGTCTGGGGCGGCATCATCCTGGTCCTCGTCCCGCCCTTCCTCACCGACTTCGCCTCCAGCCACGGCTTCTCGGCGGCGAGCGCCAGCATCCCTGTTGCCGGGTACGGGCTCGTGCTCATCCTCGTCATGCTCGTGTTCCCTTCCGGTATTCAGGGAGCCGTACGCAGGCTGCTCGGACCGGTGGCGCCCGCCGCGGCGGCACCGATGAACGCGATCGGCCGGCGCTGGCCGGCGATCAGGAATACGGCCGGCGACCAGGACGCCGGCCATCACCCGACCACCACGAACGGAGTGGACAAGGAAGGAACTACATGAACAGATCCCGCAGACTGGGTGTTGCGCCCGTGGCCGTCCTCGCGGCCACCGGCCTGCTGGTCGCCGCGTGCGGCAGCAACTCGGGCTCGTCCGGCGCGCTGACCGCATCAGCGCCCGGCGTAACGGCCAAGACGATCCTGATCGGCAGTCATCAGCCGCTGACCGGCATCGCCGCGCCCGGCTACGACGAGATCGCGCCCGCGTCCAACGCCTACTTCCAGTACGTGAATGCCCACGGCGGCGTGTACGGCCGCAAGATCATCTACAAGTACCTGAACGACCAGTACAACTCCTCGATCACGACGACCGTCGTGCGCCAGCTGATCCTGCAGGACCACGTGTTCGCGATATTCAACGGCCTCGGCACGCCTACCCATCTCGCCGTGGCGCCGTTCATCAACGCCGAGAAGGTACCCGACCTGTTCGTCGCCTCCGGCTGCGCCTGCTGGGACGCACCGTCCACCTGGCCGGAGACGTTCGGCTGGCAGATCAACTACATCAGGGAGGGCAAGATCCTCGGCGCCTACGTCGCGGCGCACTTCAAGGGCGAGAAGATCGCCTACTTCTACCAGGATGACGAGTTCGGCCTCGACGGCATCAAGGGCCTCGGGTACGAGATCCCAGCCTCCCAGGTCGTGGCGAAGGAGCCATACAACGTGGCCGCGGCCAACCCGGCGGGCGAGGTCGAGACGCTGACGGCCGCGCTCAAGGCGTCGAAGGCCCAGGTCGTGATCGCGTTCGCGGTGCCGGCCTTCATGGCCCTGCTGCGACTGTCCGAGCTCGCCCTCAGCTACAGCCCGCAGCTGGTCAGCAGCGACGTCGGCTCCGACCCGATCACGCTGTCCGGGCTGCTCGACGCGTACGCCAAGAAGAGCGGCAGCTTCGGCGACAGCCTGATCCAGGGCATGATCACCGACAGCTACCTGCCGTCGCTTGGCAGCACGAGCAACAGCTGGATCGCGCTCTTCACCAAGATCCATAACCAGTACCTCCCCAAGCTGCCGATGGACGGCAACGTCCTGTACGGGATGTCGGTGGCCTATACCTTCGTCGAGGCGCTGTTCAAGGCGGGCCGCAACCCGACCCGGCAGGACCTGGTCAACGCGGTCAACGGGGGACTGGCGCAGGGTGTCTCGGTGGCGCCCTTCGCCTACTCCTCGACCGACCACGACGGCATCACCGGCGCTTACATCGGCGAGATCGAGAACGGCGTGCTCGTCGCGCTCGGGCCGACGCAGGTGACCGACAATTCCCCGACTGGTGCGGTCACGACCGATTCGACGCCACAGCCGGGGGCGCCTGCCAGCGGCATACCGTAACCTGACGGCGTCAGGGGTTCCGGCCGCCCGCCGGTCACGCGGGCGGCCGGAACCGGGCGCATCGCAATCAGGGGTCATCGTGGTTACCACCCTGGGCCGGAAGGCCGGGACGTCCGGGCCGCCGGCCGAGCGGCTCCTGGCGGCCGCCGAGCACCTGTTCGGTGAGCGCAGCTACCGGCGCACCTCGGTGGCCGACATCTGCGCCGCCGCGGGCATTGCCACCGGCAGCTTCTACGCGCATTTCGCGTCCAAGGCCGATATCTTCGTCTGCGTTATCAGGCGGATCAACGATGATCTACGCGCCGCCATGGCCGCGGCGCTGCAAGCATCCGCGGCGGACAACCAGCGGGCCAGGGAACGCGCGGCGTTCCGCGCGTACTTCGACCTGATGTCACAGCGGCCGTGGAGCCACCGCATCGTGCGTGAGGCGGAGTTCCTCGCCCCGGCCGAGTTCCTCGCGTACTACGAGCGACTGGTCCGCGGATACGCGCGCGGTGCGCGAGTCGCGCAGCTGGCAGGCGAGATAGACCCGCGGTACGACCCTGAGGTGATCGCCTACATCTACACCGGCATCGGGCACTTCATCGGCATGCGCTGGGCCGAGTGGACGGCGGGCAGCCGGGTGCCCGACGACGTCTTCGACGAGGTCATGGACGTGCTGGCCCGCGGTCTCGCCCCGACCGGCCAGCCGGAGGTCATCCAGCCCGTGGTTAGCCCGACGGTGGTTAGTCCGACGGTGGTTAGTCCGACGGCGGTTAGTCAGCCCGCCGACGGCTGATCCGGGCGGCGCCGGCCGGCCAGGCCAGCGAGCTTCCACCCGGCCGGAAGCAGGCCCGCGGCGATCGCAGCCTTGATGGCGTCACCGATCACGAACGGGGTGAACCCGAGGTGCAGGGCGCTCGCCGCGCTCACGTGCAGGTCGAAGGCGAGCCACGTCACGCCGAACAGGTAGATCATCACCTCGCCCGCGAGCATGGCCGGCACCGAGCCGCGAACGGACCGGTCGGCACCGCGCTCGGCCAGGTACCCGCAGACGGCCGCCGCGAAGAAAAAGCCGATGATATAGCCGAACGAGGCACCCGCGTAGCCGCTGCTCGCCCCGGCGAACCACGGCACGCCGGCCAGCCCGGCGAGCGCGTACAGTGCCATCGCCGCCGCGCCGCGCCGCCAGCCGAGCGCGGTGCCGGCCAGCAGCACGCCCAGAGTCTGCCCGGTGATCGGCACCGGCGTGAATGACAGCCTGATCGAGACCTGCGCGAGCAGGCCGACCAGAGCGGCTGCGCCGACTACCAGCACGACATCCCACGCGATGCGTGCCGTCCGGCCGCGGCTGCCAGCGACGAGGTCGGCAAGTACGGGTCCGCGCGGGCGCGGCAGCGGGATGGACACCGACATGGGCGAAGGCCTCCTCGGGGGGCTGCTTCGGGGGGCAGCCGGAGATCAGGGAGGTTATCACGGCCCTCCCGGCAGCCCGGCGGCGCATGCCGTACCCCGGAGTAGCCTGCCTGCTGTGAGCGCGACGGCGGACTTCCTGCGCGGCTGCTGGCGGGCCGAGCGGGTCATCACCGACTTCAGGTCAGGGACGACCGGCTCATTTTCCGGCACCGCGGTCTTCGCCCCCGAGCCCGGCGACCCGGACAAGGCAGTACCGGCTACGGCCGCCGTTCCCGGCCTCCTGGCCTACCGCGAGGAGGGCGAGCTCACCTTCGGCGGGCACCGCGGGCCGGCCAGCCGGAGCCTGCTGTACCTCCCGGCCACGGACGGCAGCGCCGCGGTCCTGTTCGCCGACGGGCGGCCGTTCTTCACCCTGAACCTGCAGGCCGGCGTGTGTGTCGCGGAGCATCCGTGCGGCGGCGATAGTTACCAGGTGACAGTGCGCGTGCTGGGCCCCGACGCGTATACCGAGTGCTGGCGGGTTACCGGGCCGGGAAAGGATTACGAGATGACCACCAGGCTCACCAGGATCGGACCCGCGGCGTGACGCCTGCCCAGTACGCGGGCACGATCCCGTGGCTGCTGCTGTCGGCGGCCGAGCGCGACCCGGACGGGACGTGGCTGCGCAGCGATGCCGGCGAGATGACGTTCGCCGCGGCCGCCGCAGCGGTGTCGGTGACAGCTCAGGCGCTCGCGGATGCCGGGGTGACCCCGGGTGACCTGGTCATGCTGACCGCCGCGACCACGCCGCAGTACCTGCTGTGCTGGCTGGCGCTGACGTCGATGGGGGCGGTCGCGGTCGCGGTGAACCCGCGCGGGACCACGACCGAGCTGGCCGGGCTGATCGGTCAGGTCAGCCCGCGCGCGATCATCACCGACGCCGCCCGGGCGGACGTTGTCGCCGCGGCGGCCGGCCTGCTGGGAGCCGGTCAGGGTTCGGACGGCCAGCAGGCGAGCCGGACGCTAGACGTGCACGCGCTCGTGCCGCCGGACTGGGCCGAAGGCGCGGCGATGGCGGCCGCCGCGGCGCGCGCCGTGTTCCCCGCCGCGCCCGGGCCCGATGACCTGGCCGTCCTGATCCCGACCTCCGGCACGACCGGCCGGTCCAAGCTGGTCATGCAAACCCACAGGGCGTACGCGATGGCGGGCGAGGGCTTCCCGTTCTGGATGGAGCTGACGGCCGCGGACCGGCTCATGACCACGCTGCCGCTGTTCCACGTCAATGCGCCGGCGTACTCGGTGATGGGATCGCTGGCCTGCGGCGCGGGCCTGATCCTGGCCGATCGCTTCTCCGCCAGCGGATTCCTGAACGCCGCCCGCAGGCACGGCGCGACCGAGTTCAACGCGATCGGCGCGATGCTCGAGATCCTCATGCGCCAGCCCGAGCGGCCCGACGACGCCGACACCCCGCTGCGGCTGTGCTACACCGGCCCGGCCCCGGAGCAGGAACGGCAGCTGGAGATCGAGGCTCGGTTCGGGCTGCGGATCGTCGTCGGATACGCGATGTCGGAGTCTCCGTACGGGCTGATCTGGCCGCGCGGGACCCGGCCGTACGGGACGCTCGGCGCGGTCCGCCAGCACCCCTACCTCGGGACGGTGAACGAGGCGCGCGTGACCGACGACGACGGCAGGGAGCTGCCCGCGGGCGAGTCCGGGGAGCTGCAGCTGCGCAATCCGGTCCTGATGAAGGGCTACCTCGGCATGCCGGAGGAGACGGCCGCAGTGCTGCGGGAAGACGGCTGGCTGCGCACCGGCGATCTGGTGACGGTGAACGACGATGCCACGTACACGTTCGTCTCCCGTGTGAAGGAGGTCATCAGGCGCCGCGGCGAGAACCTGTCCCCGCTGGAGGTCGAGGAGGCACTGGAGTCACACCCGGCCGTGCAGGAATGCGCGGTCGTGGGCGTGCCGTCGGAGCTGTCGGAGGAAGAGGTCAAGGCGTTCCTGGTGGCGGTGCCAGGAGCCGGCCTGGACTTCGGCGAGCTGCGCAGTTACGCGGCCGACCGGCTCGCGCCGTTCAAGGTACCGAGATACTGGCAGCAGCTGGCCGAGCTGCCCCGCACGCCCACGGCCCGGATCGCCAAGCACCGGCTGCCCGCCGGCCACCCGCCAGAGGAGTTTGACGCAGATGCCTGAATACCCGACCTCGATCGGCACGTCGAACGCCGACTCGATCACGCTGCTCGGGCATGACCTGGCGGGCGAGCTGATGGGCAAGGTCAGTTTCGGCGAGCTGGCGTTCTGGCTGACGACCCTGCGGCGGCCGTCCGGCGTGCGGCTTGGCGAACATCTGTTCGTCACGAACCTACAGGTCGGGGGCGGACCGGTCCCGTACCGCGAGCGGCGTGTTGCGTCAATCGGCTCAGAAGGAGTCGAGCATGTAGGGCGTGGCGGCGAACGCGCCGTCAAGGGCGGCGTCGGCTGCTGGGCTGCCGCCCGAGGCCAGGCCGGCCCGGCGCAGGGTCGCCACCGGCGTGCCCGCGTACAGTGCGGCCAGGCCCCGCGGGCCCAGGGCGAGCGGGAGGTGTTTGCCCCCGGGGGGCGACCCCCCGGTGACCCCCCGCATGGGGGGGTTATCCACCCCCTCATACCCCCC
>JASHOV010000519.1 GCA_030038495.1 Streptosporangiaceae bacterium | reverse complement strand
ATGGCAACGGCGCGGATGGACCGGCGGCCGGCGGGCCGCATCCGGCCGGCCTGCCGGGCGCACGGGCCAGCTGAGCCGTGCCCGGACGTGTCGCGGGAGTGCTCCTTGCCGCCGGTGACGGCAGCCGCCTCGGCCAGCCCAAGGCCCTGGTCCGCGTCGCCGGCCAGTCGCTGGCCGGCCTGGGCGTTGCGATGCTGCGGGCGGGCGGCGCGGATCCGGTGATCGTCGTGACCGGGGCGGTGCCTGTCGACCTGCCCGGCGTGTCCACCGTGCATAATCCACGCTGGCACGAGGGCATGGGATCGTCGTTCGCAGCGGGCCTGACCGCCGTTCCCGCGGAGTGCGACGCGGCGGTGATAGCGCTCGCGGACCAGCCGCTGGTCGGCGCCGCGTCGGTCCGGCGGCTGATTGGCGCGTTCACCGCCGGGGCCGACGTCGCCGTTGCCGCCTACTCGGGCCAGCCCAGGAACCCGGTGCTGCTGGCTCGCGAGCACTGGGCGGCCGCGGTCGGGCTCGCTGCCGGGGATGTCGGCGCGCGGCCCTTCCTGCGCGCGCACCCGGAGCTGGTGACCCTGGTGGAGTGCGGTGACACGGGGCGCCCGGACGACATCGACACCCCGGACGACCTCGACCGCATTGCGCGGCTGCTGGCCGACAGCCCGCAGGGGGCTTCGGGGTCGTCCCCCCTGGGCTAGACGGCCCCATTCCCGGCCGGGACGGCCTGCAGGCCCCACTGGTGCCTGACGCCGGTTCCTGGCGCGATCGTCAGCAGGTCCGTGCCGGTCACGAACGCGTTGGGCGGGCACGTCATCGGCTCGATCGCGACGGCGCGGCGGCGGGCGTCCGGGCCGAGCGTGTCGCCGGTAAACGCCTGCAGCCACGCATAGCCGGGGCCGGCCCAGAGCGCCACCGCGGTGCCGTTACCGCTCAACCGGGCCCAGGCCCGGCCGCCGGAGTCCCGGCTCAGGCCGGTCAGCGCGTGATCGAGGCTGGTCGTACCGATCCGGCGGCCACCGCGGAAGTCGAAGTCGGTGCCGGTCACGTCCTGCGGCTGGCCCGACGGGATGCCGCGGTCATCGGCCGGGAGCCAGCGCGTGGCGGGCAGTTCGAGCGTCCAGGCATCGGCCATGCCGTTACCCGCGTGCAGGTAAGGATGCGAGCCGGTGCCGTACGGGGCCGGCCGCACGCCTGCGTTGTGCGCGGTGACGGTGACCTCCAGGCCGCTGGCGGGACTCAGCCGGTACTGGGCGCGCAGTTCCAGGGCAAACGGGTAGCCCGTTCTCCCGAGCAGCCTGAGCCCGAGCTCGGCGCTGTCCTCGCTAATCGCGATCAAGCGCCAGCTGGCCCAGCGGGTGAGACCGTGGATCGCGTTGCCGAGAGCCGGCTCGGACAGATCGAGCTGGTAGGCCTCGCCGCCAAAGACGTAGCGACCGCCGTCGATCCGGTTCGGCCATGGCGCCAGCAGCTCGCCCGCGGCCGCGGGGGGCAGCTGATCCGCGTCGTACTCGGTGATGAGAGGTACGTCACGGTGCCGGAGCAGGCGGAGGTTGGCGCCGAGTTCGGTGACCGTCGCCACATAGTCGCCGGCAGAGATCTCGTGCTGCGCTCCGGTCAGCAGGATGCTCAGCTCGGTCATGCTCCCTGACTCGATCGGTGGCCTGGTCGGACGCCGGCGGGGCTGCTTGGGGAGCGGGGGACCTTCAGCCCCGCCGGCACTTTGCACCCTAGCTGCCGCGGCTGCGCATCGGTGCGAAGTTAAGCAACCCCGTGGCAATAGTCCCGCGACGTCGGCAGCCCGCTGGCGCCGCGAGATGCGCGGTGACTGGCTGGTCCTGCTGTGGCTGGCCAGCACTCGCGCGGGTCAGCCACAGCAGGCAGTTGTTACCGCTCGTTCCAGATGAGTGCACGCCAGGTCGCGTATCCGACGATCCCGTCCCGCACGAGGTGATAGCGCCTCTGGAACCTGAGGACTGCGTCCTTCGTCTGCGGCCCGAAGCGGCCGTCGACCGTGATCCGGTAGCCGTAGCCGAAGCGCAGGTTGTGCTGCAGCGCCCAGACCGCGCCGCCCCGGCTGCCGATACGGACAGTGATGATGAGCCACGGCCACGTCGCCGGTCCCACGACGCCGTCCGCGCGCAGGTGCCTGACCCGCTGGAAGTTCCGGACGTCCCGCTGGGTCTGGTCGCCGAACCTGCCGTCGGCCCTCAGCCGGTAACCGCGCGCCGTCAGCAGGTACTGAATCGCCCATACCCGCTCGCCTCGGGCGCCCTTGCCCACGGTCGGCCAGGACGGGCGCATGGCGGTCCTGACCGAGACTGTGGCGGCACTGGCTGGCCCGGCGGTCGCCAGCGCGGCCGGGGCCATGACGATAACGAGGCCTGCGACGCCGGAAGCGGCCAGCCTCATGATCTTACGCATACAGATTCCCCCACTCTGCAGATATGTACATGAGAGCGCGTTATTGGCGACTCACCTGAATCCGCGCCTGCCAATCTCAGACGGAATGGCCCGTCGAATGCCGACAACCTGCCGGATGCTGTAAGCAGGGCAGACGCTATCACTGCCGAATCCCGGTTCACGCGCAGGTACGGGGTGTCTCTGCACGCACGCCGAATGTCAGGTTATGGATCGACGCCAAATCGGTTACCGTTACCGATGACTGCCGATGTAGCTGGCGAAAGCCACGATATTGCCGAGGTAGTGGCCGGTTTCCGGATCGAATACGCCACCGCAGGTAATGAGCCGGAGGGTCGGCCAGCTGGTATATCCGTAAACCCGGCGCGTCGGAAACTTCGCCTTTGCGTACAGGGCTACAGAATACGTTTCGAATACTGCCGTCAGCCCGCTCCGCAGCCGCACGAAGATCTTGGCGCCCGGCCTGAGCTCGCCGAGTTCGTAGAAGACCGCGGGACCCACACTGGCCGCGTCGACGTGCCCGAGTATTGCCGCTGCGCCCGGCTGCCCTGGTGCAGGGCCGTCGTCGTACCAGCCGGTCTCCCCGGGACCGGAACCGGTAAGTGGCGGAACGCCGATGCTGCCGTTGGGGTTCAGCCCGAGCGGCACGACTTTCGCATGCACGCTTATCGACGGGATATCGATGCTGACCGGGCTTGACCGGGCCAGCAGAAGGTGGCGCCCGCGATCGCCAGGCGGAATGCGGGGCGGCTGCCGGTCGCTCGCGGCCCAGGCCGGGGGCAATGGGGGAGGCGACCATCGCAGCGTGTTGTGGCCGATGAATGCCAGGACCATCCCGGACACGATCAGCGTGACCGACGAGATGTTCAGCCAGGGGACCCGGCGTACGGCGGCCGTCATGCCCGGCGCAGCACTCGGGGGTTCCAGGGGGTCGTCCCCCTGGGCCGGCGCAGCACTCGGGGGTTCCAGGGGGTCGCCCCCCTGGGCCGGCGCAGCATCACCCGGGGGTCCCGGCGGCCGCTCCGCTGGCCGAGTGACGCGGCGAAATCATGGCAGGCGTCGACCGGGCCATCGCTGCATTCCCCCGTCAGCGGCGTGAATAATCCTGCGCTCATTCCCGTTCTGCGCCGGTCTTATGCGCCGGTCTTACGCGCGGGATGCCGCCGCTGCACGCCGCCAGGCCGGGTGCCGCGCCCGGCTCGGTGCTAGCGCGCGGTCCTAATGACCGGGAGCTGCCCGGTGGTGTGCCCTGCCGCCGGCTGCAGCGCGCCCTTCCTGACCCCGTCGGCCGCCAGCAGGCCGAACAGGTAGAAGCAGGCCGCTTCCTCGCTGGCGAAGTGCTGCAGCTCATGCCGGTTGCCGTTGGCGGAGTGGAATACCACGTAGCCCTGCTCGGTCTGCAGCAGGCATAGAGCGCCCTCGACCTCCTCGCCGATCGCGTAGGCGTCGACCGGGATGCCGGCGAGGCTGGCAAGCTCGGCGAACAGGCGCTCGGTGGCCAGCCTGCGTCGGACGGAGCGGCGCGGGTGGTCCAGGCCGGGCTCGGACGCGGGCGGATTGGCCACGTCGGCGGTTGTGTACGCGGCCACGGGCTGGGCTCCCGTGGTGGTTTCAGCAAGCCGGGTGGCTTGCCCCGCTTGAGCGTCCGGGGCCAGCAGGGGCACGCCCGCCGGCGGCGACCCGCCGGCCAGGCTGGCGGGCGGAGCTGAGAAGGCGGCTTGAGCGGCCAGGTCGG
>JASHOV010000518.1 GCA_030038495.1 Streptosporangiaceae bacterium | reverse complement strand
GCACTGATGGGCCTGCACCGGATGTGCGCGGATGTGCGGTTTCTCGGCAGTTACCCGCAGGCCAGCGCGGCCGGGCCGGGCCGGGCCACCGGCCCGGCGGGCAGGTCCGATGCCGAATTCGCCGAGGCGTCGGACTGGCTGGCCAGAATCCGGTCGGGCCGGGCTTAGCCGCGCCGCTTAGCCGCGCGGCTTAGCCGGGCCGCTTGGCCGCGCGGCTTAGCCGCCAGGGCGGCTGCTACAGGTACGGGCCCGACGCTCGCGGCAGCTGGGCGTCGTCGTCTTCCTGCGGCTGCGGCATCATCCCCGGCGGCAGGGCCCTGCGCATCTGCTCGAGCTGGGCCCGCGCGGCCATCTGCTGGGCGAACAGCGTGGTCTGGATCCCGTGGAACAGCCCCTCGAGCCAGCCCACGAGCTGAGCCTGTGCCACCCGCAGCTCGGCCTCGCTGGGCACCTCGTCGTCGGCGAACGGGAGCGAGAGCCGCTCCAGCTCGTCGATGAGTTCGGGCGCGAGCCCGTCCTCGAGTTCCTTGATGGAGCTGGAGTGGATCTCCTTCAGCCGGGCCCGGCTCTTCTCGTCCAGCGGTGCCGCCCGGACCTCTTCGAGCAGCTGACGGATCATGCTGCCGACGCGCATGACCTTGGCTGGCTGCTCGACCATCTCGGTCACAGGCCGCTCGCGGGAGGATTCCGCCATCTCGCTCTCGACGGCGACCCCGTCCGGGCCGACGACAACCACCTTGGGATGATTGCGGCTATCGGGGTTGGAACTCTCGGGAGTGGGCTGCTCGCTCATGGCCCTAGTCTGCCGGCATAGCCGGTCCGGCGCATAGTCGGGGCCGGCTCGCCGGCTGGTCGTGTCCGTGGTCAGCGGTCAGCAGCCAGAATGATCTTACCCACGTGGCCGCCTGCCTCCATCAGCTGGTGCGCCCTGGCGGCCTCCGCCAGCGGCACGACCGTGTCGATGACCGGCCTGACCTGCCCGGATGCGACAAGAGGCCAGACTCCTTCTTGCACTCCCGCGACCACGGCTGCCTTCTCTGTCACCGGCCGGGCGCGCAGTGACGCGGCGTGGACAGTCAGCCGGTTCCGCAGCATCCGGCCCAGGTCAAGCTCGCCGACGGCACCGCCCTGAAGGCCGATGACGACAAGGCGCCCGCCGGTCGCTAGCGCCTCCACGTTCCGCCGCAGGTAGGCCGCTCCCATAATGTCGAGGATCACGTCCGCGCCGCGGCCGCCGGTGAAGTCGCGTACCGCGGCGACGAAGTCCTCGCTGGCGTAGTCGATGGCCAGGTCCGCGCCGAGCTCGCGGCACCGCCGGAGCCTGGCCTCCGAGCCCGCGGTGCAGGCCACGCGGGCGCCGTACGCGCGCCCGAGCTGTATCGCCATCGTGCCGATGCCGCTCGCACCGCCGTGCACGAGCAACGTCTCGCCGGGAGCGAGGCGCGCCGTCATGAACACGTTCGCATATACCGTGCACGCAACCTCGGGCAGCGCGGCAGCCTCGGCAACCGTCAGCCCGGCAGGCACCGGAAGAACCTGCACCGCCGGGACGGCTACTTGCTCTGCGTAGCCGCCGCCAGCTAGCAGCGCGCAGACGTCGTCACCCGGCCGGACGGCGGTGACGTGAGCGCCGACCGCCGTGACCTGGCCCGCGCACTCCAGTCCCGGATAGGGCGGTGCGCCCGGCGGAGGCGGATACAGACCCTGGCGCTGCATGAGGTCGGCCCGGTTCACGCCCGCGGCGGTGATCGCGATCAGCACCTCGTCCGCGTCCGGCACCGGATCCGGGACGTCCTGCAGGCTCAGCACCTCCGGCCCGCCCGGCTGGCTTACTACCACAGCTCGCATGACCGCCTCCGGCCGTCAGGATGGCTGGCTGGCTGGCGGAGGGTGTGGGATTCGAACCCACGAGAACACTCACGCGCCCTAACGGTTTTCAAGACCGTCGCCCTCGGCCACTAGGCGAACCCTCCGCCGACAACGATAGCGGTGCGCGGAGAATGACGGCTGCCGTGCAGCCTGCGGGCCCGGCGAGTGAGTAGTCTCGCTGGAGGAAGGAGGCGTCATGCTCGCGCCATTCGGCTGGTCGGCCGTGGTGACCCAGTGGCAGTTCGCGCCGATCGTTAGCGCATCGGTCGTGATCGCGGCGGGGCTCTACGGGTGGGGCGTGCTGCGCGTCGCCCGGCGTCACCCAGCGCGGCCATGGCCCGGATGGCGCACCGCCATGTTCGGAGCCGGGCTCGCCGTCGTAGTCCTGGCCACACAGAGCGGCATTGGCGTCTATGACGATCTGCTGTTCTGGGACCACATGGTCCAGCACCTGATGCTGATCATGGTTGCGCCGGCGCTGCTGATCGCCGGCCAGCCGATCACACTGCTGCTCCATGCCAGCCGTAACCCGCTGCACACGTGGGCCAAACGCGTGCTGAGATCCAGGGTGGCGATGTTCCTGACCTGGCCCGTCTTCGGATGCGCCGCCTATGCGGCGGCGATCATGGCTGCCCACCTGACTGGCATCGCGAACCTGGTCGAGCGCAATCAGACCCTGCACAACACCGAGCACGCGGTGTTCCTGATCGTGGGGTACCTGTTCTTGCTGCCGATCATCGGCCGGGAGCCGATCAGGTGGAAGCTTTCCTACCCGGTCAGGTTCGTCATCCTCGTGCTGATCATGCCGGTGGATACGTTCACCGGCCTGGTGCTTGGCTATGGCAGCGCCAGCTCGCCCGGAGTCCCGTCCGGCCCTCGGCCGGCCTGGGCCCCGAGCCCCGTGCAGGACCTGCACCTGGGCGGCGCGGTCATGTGGATCGGCGGGGACTGCCTCATGTTCGCGCTGATGATGCTGGTCTTCTTGATGTGGAGCACCGACGAGCGGGCCGGGAGCCAGGCCCGCAGCTGGTTCGAGCGGGCCCGGCGCGAGAATCTCGCCACGCTGATCAGCTCCCACCCTGTGGCGGCCGGCGGTGGCGGAGCCCCGGCGGCGCTGCCGGAGGGCCGGGGCGGCATCGATGACGACGACCATCTGGCTGCCTACAACGCCTACCTCGCGAGGCTGAACCAGACACCGCCGGATCCGGCCCGATAATTTTCGCGAGCCGGGTGAACCCTGCCCCGGCCGCCCCCGTATTAAAGGGAAGCACCGCGCCGTGGCCGCACCCGTTGGCGCGGAGCACTTGTCCGCCGGACTATGCCGAGGGACTAATGGCCCCGTTCCTTGCCTAGTCCGGCGGGCTTTTCGCTGGCCACCTCCAACGTGTGCGTACCCGGTGACGCTGCAGCGTCACCGGGTACGCACACGTTGCTGCACGCGAGCGCCGCGACACGCCGGCAGCGCTTTCTACGCCAATCTAGGGAATACGCTAGATCGCCTCATAGGCTCCTGTGCTGTGGATCCCGTGCGTAATCCCTACGCCCCCGGCGCCGGCCAGCGGCCGC